>JAUWOP010000037.1 GCA_030612045.1 Chloroflexota bacterium
GAAAGTTTCCTCTTCTTTTGTAGATACCCTAAAAATTCCTCAATCTTACCTTCCATATTCTCTCGTGTCTCTCCTTTACTGGATTTATTTCCCTTAAAATCACCCTTCTACCCCATCCTTATTCCAAACAAGATTGACCAATCCTTTTCGAAATGTGCTCAGACTGGAACTACGGAGGAAGTAACACGGCTTATTTCTACATTTACATACCTTCTTGGCACAGCGACAGGCAGTATGACTGTTTACATCTACTGGGCAAAATACCACATCAGCTTTACCCACTAGCCGTTCTATTTGCCCTTTCCCCTGGGAGCATACCGCACAATGGTCAACAAAAATGCCACCCAGACATTCCACCACCTCTCTATAATAAGGCACCAGGGAATCCACTCCTCCCACAAAAGCTACCTTCGTACCATTGAGAGATAAAACGACATCTGGTTTCTCTGCCAACTTACCAGGAAGTAAGATCCTATCTGGAATGGTGTCTTTGGGGTAACTCAGGGATTCACTGAGTTTAATTGGCACTCCATATAGTTCCTGCTTTAGTAACTCTTCACTCAAGGTTTTAAGTTCCTGTGTTAAGAGCTCTACTTCCTTCTTCAAGGCTTCGACCTGCTCCAGAGCCTCCTCACCCCCCAGCTTCTCCAGGTCTTTCCTCAGTTTCTCATTCAGTCGCCTTTGTTCTGCCAATGTTAGGACAAGCTGTGAGTTATCCTTTTTGAGTGCTTCTATTTCTGACCGTAGCTGTTCCTTTTTGTATTTCGACCTCTGGTATCTCTTATGAAACTCCTCACTCGATTCTTGAGCCTCTTTTAGTTCCTCCATTACGCTTTCCACTTTGCCATCAGGCAACACTCGAGAAAGGGCATCATAAAATCTCAGAGCATGATGCTCTCTAATGTGCACAGCATTAAAAACCCTGGTCTCAATCTCTTCTATCTTCTCATGCTGGTTTCGCACCGCAAACCAGATAAGCGCCTCAAGGGGAACATCCTCAAATACTTCACCCCGCTCAATAATCCCGCAAATATCCTCCTGGTTCAGGCGCTCAACTCTTCTTCGGTACAGCTCAAACCGCTGGCTCAGCAACTTGTCTACATATTTAGAAGAAGTCTGATTAGGTTCCTTGCATGTCGTGACCAATTTACCATGCATCTCGGGTTCTGTGAGGGATTGCTGACCGTCACTAATTTGCAGCTTGTGACAGATGTGATGCAGCTCCTCCCCATCGAAGCTCAGACCTAATATCCTGCAAACAATAAAACCCTGGAATTCCCATAGCCTTCTTTTTGGTGGTAACATTTCTGCCTCCAGTTCTAGGGTGGGGTGTACCGCTGGCATACCCCACCCTCACTTCGTTACTCCACCCAAACCTTCTCCGCCATGCCACGACCGATGCTTATCATCTGGTCACCTAATCGTGCCAGCACATAATTCCCCTTTCGTTGCGGTGGGGCTACTAGCACTTCCCTGCCAACTACAGTTACCTCTACCCCTTCCTTAAGCCCCACCTCTTCCATTTCCTGCTCATGACGGGTCCCACCGCTTACCTTGCTTACTCTAGCCACCTTGCCTTCTTGCAAGTAGTTGAGCTGGATAGCCTTCCCCTCATCTTCCACCCATATGCGTGATGCTTTACCTGGTCCTATCTTTACCTCTCTGTCACCTACCTTGAGAACCAGAGATTCATGAGGGATATGGCTCAAAAACTCCACCTCGCTACCCTCATTAATACCCAACTCAGCAACCCAACTCTCAAAATCCTTCCCACCTTCAATAGCAGTAACTACCCCACTATCCCCCTTCTCCAGTTTCAGGAGAGGAAATATCACTCCCTCTTTCTCCACGAATATTTTATCAGCCCACCCCTGGCATACGATTACCTCGGTATCAACTACCTTCAGGGAAATGGGACCTACATGGACATGTATGGGCTCTGAGGTTAATAGAGTAAGCTCTACCTCCTCGATAACCCCCAGGTCTGCCAAATACGTCCTAATTGCTGACTCTGGCCCCCCCTCAATCGACCTAACTACTACGCTGGTTTCAGACTCTACCTCTATTAACAGTTTCATCACTTTCTATTTCTCCTTTCTACTGTTGTTGTTATTCTGAAAATAGACCCATCCACACATCTGTCATTACGAGGAGCGTACCTCCATATGTCTTTGCGAGGAGCACAAGCGACGAAGCAATCTCAGGAGGGGATGGGACGGGGATTGCTTCGCTTCGCTCGCAATGACAATAAGAGTGGGTTATTTCATGCTACCTTGCTTGACAAAATCACCCCCTTGTGCCATACTGCTAGAAAGCATCAGGAGCAAGGCAAGACTAGCCCCACTATTATAGAGGGGCAGGTGACTCCTCTCCGAGGAGAGCCGTCCAAAGTTCAGTCTCGGAGAAGGAATGCTGGTTGTTCTGGTGCTTTTATTTTCTCTGTTCTAAGGGTTCCTCGGTTTCGTTTGTGTTTTTCAAGCCTTGTCCTTTAAGGTGATCCATATCCTGACAATGCTGGCATTTGCCACCACCATCACCACCACAACCCTCACAACTGGACATAGCTATTTCGAAGGCAACTTCCCCCATCTTCTTTCCGATACCTCTAATCCCCATAACAAATAACCTCCTTCCTCTCTCTATTCCTCTTCCTTCAGAGAAGAGGTACCATATTCGGAGTCTTCCACCACATTACCACAGCATGGCTTTTTCCTTCGTACATCCCATCTCTTGATTCTTTTAGAACCGCCTCTCTGATAGTTTTTCCCAGAGCAGGGGTTATTTCCGTCCATCTCCCCAGGAGAGAGGCTATATGCCTTTCCTCTTGCTCCACAGACCTCCTGTCGGTGTAATTTATTACCCGGACATTTACCAGTATTCCCCTCTCTCGCAGGATGGCGAAAACAATATCATCCAGGTCTGGGTCTATCTCCCCTCTGTATTCCTTCCCCATTATTTCAGACCATAGAGACCTGATTATCATTCCTCTCCCGCCAGCAGGGTGAACCACACAGCAATATCTCCGTGCCGTGCTTTCCATTCTTTTCAGTTGCGTATCGATATCCTCAAATTGCCACAGGAGGTGAGAGCAAGCGACAATATCAAACCTCTTCCGAATACTAGCATCATCAACCTCCTGCCAGCTTTTGTTTGTTACCTCTATGTTTCCAATTCCTTCTCCTACCACATTCCTCATCAAGTGCCATACCATCTCCTGTGTCGGCTCGATGGCGGTCACCATCCTCATCCTTTTCGCCAGAGGTATGGTAATTGTTCCAGGTCCTGCTCCAATATCCAGCCCCTCAAAATCAGGCTTTATTACTTCTTGTAAAGCTTCTACTGCTCTCTTTCCGTATTCATAATCAATGGACTTATTCCACTGAGAGTAGTCTTCGGCCACTGTACCCCAATCTTCCGGTTCGGGTTTTCCGTGCCTCTCTCTATATTTTCTCTCCCATGCTTCCCTCCAGTTCATTCCGCTTCTCATCTTTAGATTAAGTGCCGATATGACCAGATACCAGAGCAGCTACTCTATACCACCTATCCTTTAACAGACCTTGAAAGCTCCTGTGGCGGGTAGGGGTTGCCCAATCTCGGACAACCCCTACCCATTTACGGGAAAAAGGGGCGATATTCCTACTCTCGCCCTACTGTTACCCTTCTTCTGCGCAGAATAAAATAGATTATCACCAGCGAGAAGGGGAGCAGAAATATCGCCGGCATATAGGGGTAACTATAGGCAGCCGCGAAATCTGCAGGGGAGCTAAACCAGGGACCATCTTCTCCCCCTGGTATAGAACCCGCTATCATCCCCCAGAAGGACATTCCCGCCACAATCCATACCATTATGCTCGCCGCTACAGCTTTTGCCAGTTGGCGAATATCAGCGAAGTTCGTCACACTCGATAGATACATCAAACCCGCACCGATAAGGATAATTGCCCTCCATGGTAGGAACAGACCTGATATATCCAGGGGCCCCCAGGCAGTCCCTTCTGTTCCGTACATTCCCATTACTACGAACTCGGCTATCCCGAAAGCCAGTGCGGCGATGCCCAGGACGGCAAAATATATACTGCCAAATTTTGTTGCGTTATCCATGCTAATACCATCCTCCTATCGTGCCTATTCCATGGAGTATGCCTCCGAAGATAAACACCACTACTACCAGGGTAGCCAGGCAGCCCAGAATCTCCTTCCAATTCAGCTCCTTTATCATCAGAGCAAATGTCGCCAGACAAGGGAAGTAGATGCACAGCAAAACTACCGAGGTGAACAACTGAAAGGTGGTCATCTCGATAGGCTCAAGCATTCCCACTGCGAGGTCTTTCCTCAGGAACCCTGCCACCAGAGGAGCTACCGTGTCCGAAGGCACCCCAAACACATTAGTCAACAGTGGCTCAAGTGCATTGGCTATATGGTCCATAGCTCCGGTTAGATACAAAATACCCACAATCACACAGCCGAGTAACACAAAGGGAACAGCAACCTTGAAAAACCCTGATACCCTTATCCAGAGTTTCCTCCCAATGTTCCCCCAGGTGGGCATTTGATACGGTGGTACATCCATCAGAATTTCAGGGGATTCTCCCCCAGGCCAGACCTTGTTGAGAATCCAGCCCACACCGAGGTATCCCACTAACAGAGTGAGGAAGACCCAACCTATTTGAGCCGGGATTAAGTCTTGCATCATTCCGATTTGAGCCCCACAGGGGATAAACACCCCTAAGAGGGTTATCATCATGAACCTCTGCTTCCTGGTTTCCAGTGATCGGGTCGCTGATACCCCAGGCACATTACACCCCAGGGAAAGGAAGGTGGGCACAATGGCATAGCCATGCAGCCCAATCTTATGCAACACTGTATCTACCAGGACTGCTAGCCGAGGCAAATACCCCATATCTTCCAATAATCCTAGTATCAGATAAAATGCTATTATCGCCGGCAGTACCACGCCTATGGCAATGAAAAGCCCGCTGGTAAGCACCCCAAAGGCTTCGAAGCAATTATCCGAGGCTACCAGGACACCATTTTCCATGTGCCCGGCATCTACCATGAGCTCATAGAACCAGTTCCCTAACCCGAAGGGGAAGACCTCCTGCAGCCAGGGTAGCCAGTGACCATCGAAAATCTTGACGAAAAAGCCATCAGTGAATAATGTCCCGGCGAACTCACAGAAGAACATCCAGAAGCCATATATAACGGCGATGGCAACGGGTATACCTGTGGCTGGTCTCACCGTAACATCAGCCAGAGCGTCCTTCAAAGAGGGTCGATAGACGCCAACCTCTACGGTTTCCTTGGCTATTCTATCTACCAGGTCCCATCTCCTGTCAACTGTAAGTTCCACTCCTGTTACCTCCCACACTATTAAGGATTTCTTCTATCTCTACAGGCTCAGCCTCCCTTATCCTCACCACCAGCTCCCTAAGCCCCTCCCCTCTGGTAGCTACCGTAGGCACTACTGGCACACCCAGGATTTGCTCCAATCTCGGGGCATTTATCTTTATATTTCCACCCTTAGCCACATCCCACATGTTTAAGGCAACTATAACGGGATATCCCTTCTCAATGACTTCCAATGTCAGGTAAAGACCCCGCTCTACCTTGGAGGCATCAATGACACATACCACCACGGCATCCTTCTCACCCTCAAGCATCTTCACTGCCACCTCCTCGGCTCTATCCTTGGGGTCTAAAGAGAAGGTGCCCGGGACATCTATGATTTCAACACTTTTACCGTCAAGCATCAAATGCCCCTTGGTATAATCAACAGTTGTTCCTGGATAGTTTGATTCTATAGCTCTGGCTCCCGCCAGGCGGTTGAACAGCACCGATTTACCCACATTAGGTTGACCCATCAGCAATATCTTGTTCACCTCTTCACCTCCACAATAATCTTATCCGCCAGTCCCAACCCGATAGAGGTATTAGACCTATCCACAGACACTACTACAGGTCCCTTTATGGGCTGCTTAGTCATCATCTTGATATCTTTACCCTCTCTAATTCCCATTCCTGCTATCTGAGCCCGCAGGCTTTCCTCAATCTTCTTAATCCTGCCTTCCTCTTCATACCGCATTTCGGATAACTTTTTATCCATCCTTACTTCAACACCTCATTACTCGTATTTTCTGCGCCATCCCCCAACCGATAGCCACCACACTCCTATCCACCTCAACCGCTACCGGTCCGTGGTTAGACACTATCCTCACCACCTTACCCTCCATCAAGCCACGTAAAAATAGCTTCTGCCTCATCCCCTGCCCCCCCTCTATGGCTATAATCCTCGCTGACTCATCAGTTCCAAGTTGAGCTAACATCATCACGACCTACCCTCGCCTGACCATACTACACCAGCATCTAGCTTGCATACATTGTCTCCTCTCCGAATCATATTTTGGTTTCCCTAGCTTCCCTTACCCTTTCGCCAGGAGTAGACACCATACCCCACAAAACCTACTACTATCACACCAAAGAGAACCCCTCCGGCAGGAAATGGCTGCCCTACTTCATCAAAGAGCTTCCAGTTGTCCTCAGTGAGGAATTTATCTCTTACTTCTTCCCACATCCCGGTGAACTCCTCAGTCTCCTCATCGGTTGGTTCCCCAAACTTCACTATTCCCCTTAGCTCGAAGAAAGCATCAGGGTCGCTGTCGGGAAAGACATCCTCTGCCACATGAAGCTCAAATTTCTCACCCGTAGATTCCCGCACGATTATAAAGCTCCAATTGTCTATATCCATATCCATGGAAAGAGGCTTGAGCGCCTTTACTGACCAGTCTGCTATCTCATTTCCATCGGGTAGAATAAGCTGAAACTTACCAGGGTTGGTTACATCAGGAACCTCCAAAGCATTGGGGTCTTTGTAGGAATCGTCCCCGGTAATATATTGAAAGCACTGTGTTGAACCAGGGGTAGGCAGCCGGCTGATTATCCTAAGGTCGCTTCTTTGTGGTATCTCATCACCCCATAGCTCTCCTATACCCAGGAGAGTTGCTCGGAAGGCACATGTAGTGCAGGGGCATGCTCCCGTAACTCCCTCAAATTCTTCCGCTATCTTGCTCTCTATCCATTCCTCTGATTTACCATCACTCTCGTACTTGGCTCTCTTTATCGCTTTCATACAGTCATTGTGATACTCTCCCACATCATCTATGGTTATCTCAATCTCTCCCTCACCATCAGATATCACGATGGAATCCAGTTCGACATCTTCAGGAGGCGGTGCCGCTCCCGGCATATGCGCTTGAACCGGAATGGCTGCCAGAGGTATCACTAGAGATAACAGTAATGCCATAGCTAAAACTGTAACAGCGAGTTTCCCTCTCATCTTGATAGCGTAACTTTTACTCCTCATTGGATAATATTCACTCCTTTCCGACTTGAATTCCCAATCTGAACTCCCTCAAAGGCTTAGCTGTAACATGTCACTCCCCTTCTTTGCCACGATAATCGTGATACCTTTGCTCATTTCCATCCTCTTCTGAATGTGAAAGCCACTCTCCTCAAGCAGACTGTTTCCAAAGAAGGGAATCTTACGTATTAGCGAATCATGTGTTATTCCAAGATTTCCCACAGTACCACACCCCACATCCAGTACTAATTCGTCGCCAGCTAAATCCATGCCAGAATGTGCTGAAAATCAGGTCATAAAAAGAGCCAGTGAGATTAGTCAGCTTGGCCAAATGATTCATCTCACCCCTGTTTCCGAGGTTCCCTCTCATCTCGATACTGGTATTCTGCCTTTTTCTCATATATAGTTTAGCTCCATAGAATACTGTTAAGTTAGCCTAACTCAGCAGGGTCAAAAAAATATCTCCTCTCCCTACCTCACACACCTTTCCAGACATTCTTGAGGAAGCTCCCCCTGCTCAAGGTAACGCTTGAAGTTCTTTAGCCACGTTGGCTCACGTTGAGGATGACTCAAGACAAATTCTAAAAACTTTACCATACTTTCCAGGGTAACAGAGCTAATGGCATGCTCCATCTTACAGGCATCCTCTTGAGCTACCTCAGAGTCAATATTCAATATCTCAGAGAGGAAACGGTACAGCGTCTCATGACGGCGGATTACATCTCTGGCTACCCTATCACCCTCGGCAGTAAGCCCTACATACCCATACCTCTCATGCTCTACCAGACCGCCTTCGGAAAGCTTGCGCAAGGCAGAGGTAACACTGGGCATCTTTACCCCCAGCGCCTGGCTGATATGCTTCACCCTGGCTACCTTACTCTCACCACAGAGGTGGGCTATTGCCTCGAGGTAATCCTCCATACTGGCAGTCTGTTCTCTTTCCATCACTCTTCCCTGCGTTATCTAACCTTTGACTTGTTAGATTCGTCTAATCATATCACAATCCTTATTTCCTGTCAACAATTTGCTAGGGCCTGCTTTTCTCTTCAGTCTCCCTTATCCCGATACAGATTTGTTCTTTCCTAAATCAGCAAGTCCTTGTCCAAATATATAAACTAGCGGCGCTAAGGATAACTCCCATAATCCGGGAGACCAATGACTAGCTACGAGAAAGCCAAGAGCCACCACGCCCCCATAGAATTTCTTACTTCTCCAAAAGGGTTTTTCCCCAAAACCTACCGGGATTTTAATACCTTGTTTGCTTAACTTCTCTCGTATCTCCTTACTTTGGTATTGCCTTTTAGGAAACGCATTTTGTACTGCTGAAACTACAATATCGTCATCAAGCTCGAGAAGCAACTCCTCTAACTGCTTCTGGGTATGCGATTTCTTTCTCAATGCTCACCTCCTAAAGTTTTGTGAGGCTATTTAGTTTTGCCCTAAATTCAACCTTCAGATTCGTCCTGGCAACCTTGATAAATTAATATTAACCCCTGAATCCTACAGAAATAGACTCCAGACCTGCCCGCTGGATAGGTCTCAAACTTACCCCTATATTTTCTAAATAGCCTCTTTCGCTTGAGAAATACCTGAAGATCCTCTATATTACTACATTATCGCAGATATGCACTCAAGTGGGGAATATCTTAAGACACTAAGGGTAAGACATCTGAAAGTGAAGTATAAGGAGGGATGATGCCACTCGGGGACTTGACATGCCAGAAACATTACACTATATTACAGCACTCCGGTTATTCAGAGTAATCCCCATGACCTCGAACTAAGAAGCCTGGATGTGGTGATAGAGCAAAGCAGCCATAAACCACAGAGGAGAATAAATGACACCATGAAAAACATACTTATCATCGGGGGAAGCTATTTTCTTGGCAAGGTATTTGTTGAAGAAATAAGAAACCACAGTGAATATGCCATATATGTGATGAACAGGGGAAATAGACCTTTGAACCTTGAAGGTGTAAAGGAGATAGTATGTAATAGACACGATACAGTTTCAATTAAGCAACTCATACCACCCTTAGAATGGCACGCAGTAGTTGATTTTTGTGCCTACGAACCAGATGATGTTGAGTTGTTACTCTACTGCCTTCCTGGTTTGGTTCAACAGTACATCTATATCAGCACCACCACGGTATACCAAAACTCGCTGGACCTTCCAACGAGGGAAGGCTCCCAAAAATTGGCGGGACCACTGCCTGGACCACACGGAGACTACGGCTACAAGAAGTGGCTTATCGAACTCAGGCTAAAAGAACTCTGCGAGGAAAAAGGTATTGCCCACACTTCTCTGCGTCCCGCCTTTATCTACGGGAAATACAATTACGCACCAAGAGAATCCTATTTCTTCAACCTTATCATGGGGAACAAGCCAATAATTGTACCTCCTCCACCTCAAGCAGTCTTCTCAGTTGTATCTGTCTGGGATGTGGCACATATCTGTATTGCTTGCCTCGGGAATGAGAAGGTTTTCAATAATGCTTACAACGTGTCTGCTGAGGAATTGATTTCATATGATCGACTGATAGAGGTTATAGAGACGATAACCGGTAGAAAACTAAACATTCAGCGAATGCCCATCTTCGAAATAGATAAGAGGGGAATACCTCTACCCTACCCGTTAGAAGAGCACCTTATCTATTCTGGCTCACTAATCCAGGAAATCTTGAATTACAACTATATGACTTTCTTGGAAGGTATGAGGGAAACTTACAGCTGGTACTTCAAGCTTAGTAGACAGTAAACCCTGCCCTAAAAATGACCCGGCACTATGTACTATATGGAAAGAATTGCTACCCGCCCGCTCTTTGGGCTACTGTGGAGTACACAGGTAGACACCAGTCGAGATATTTAGCTCGTTTACCCCGCACCACCTCAAGATAGATGGATTGCAGCTCCCTGGTAAACTCACCCACTCCCCCACTACCAACCTTACGGTGGTCAACCTCCACCACAGGGGTCAGATGAGCTGCAGTACCAGTAAGGAAACATTCCTCGGCGATATACAGTTCGCTTCGGTCTACCTGACGTTCAATGGTTTCCACTCCCATTTCTTCTCGTGCTAGCTGGATTATAGTATCTCTAGTTATACCTACAAGAATGTTATCAGAAGGGGGTGGAGTAATCAGCTTATCCTGGAGCAATATAAATATGTTCTCTCCACTTCCTTCAGAGACGTGCCCCTCCTGAGTGAGAAGAATCGCCTCATCAAAGCCATTCTCCCATGCCTCAGTCTTAGCAAGGGCGCTATTCGCATATAGTCCTGTAATCTTTGCTCTTGCCGGAATCATATTATCATTAACGCGACGCCATGTGGAGACGCCACAGCGTGCTCCCTTCTCCATGTCAAGGTAGGGACCAAAGGGAGTAACAAATGCCAGGAAACTATCTTCGAGGTCATGCAGTCGCACTCCAATAGTCTGGCTACTCTTATAAGCCAGCGGGCGAACATAAACATCTTCTTGATACCCACTCTTTTCCACCACTTCTACTGTCAGCCGACACAACTCATCTACCGTGTAAGGGATATCCATCTTCATTATACGGCAACTTCGGTGCAGCCGCTCATAGTGAGCCCCAGCACGGAAAAGGTAGATTTGCCTTTCCTCCTCATTCCAGTTACCACGAATACCATCAAAACAAGCTGTACCATAGTGCAGAGCATGAGTCATAATACCTATTTTGGCTTCAGATAAGGGAATAATTCGGTTATCAAAGAATGCATACGGTGGCATAAGATGTTCCTCTCAAAGTACCCAATTTAATTACCCTCATCGTAAGTCAGTCTCTTCTGCAAAATAAGCCCACCTGGTTTTAGATTTATCAAACTGCCTCTGGGCTACCCACCATACCATTAAGACTCAGACGACCTAGCCGCACCTTTTGAGGCGCTTTAATCTCCGTTGCTATCCTGGACTGAGATTCCTTAACCGCGGCTAATTCTTGCTCAGTCGGCGGGGTCAGCAGCGCAAGTGCTGCCTGCTTTACCGCAAGATTCTCATAGAATACCCTGTAGAGTTGCTCTGTTATGGGCATGTTTATCTTAAGATCCCGTGCCAGCTTCTGAGCTACTAGAGTAGTCTCAATTCCCTCAGCCTTATGTGGCATGGAATCCAGGATTTCCTTCAGGGAATATCCCTTAGCAAGTTCTTCACCCACATGTCGGCTACGGCTGTACGGGCTATAGCTAGTAGCCAGTATATCTCCCAGGCACGCCAGCCCTACAAAAGTAAAGGGGTCAGCTTTCAGCGCAATACCCAAAGCTGTTACCTCTGCCACCCCACGAGTAATAAGAGCACCTTTAGCATTATTCCCATAGCTCCCCAGACCATCACATATACCTGCAGCCAGTCCTACAATATTCTTCAGCGCCCCCCCTAATTCCACTCCTACAATATCCTTGCTGGTAAATACACAGAAGCATCTCGTAGAAACAATTTGCTTCACCCTATCTGCTGCCGCTTCATCCTTAGAGGCAACTACTGTCACCGAATGCAACCCTTCAGCAACCTCTTGTGCTATATTAGGACCTGACAGGGCACAGATATTATGCCGATATTTCCGACCCATCACCTCACTAATCACCTCAGTCATCCGCTTACCACTGCTTACCTCCAGACCCTTAGCAGCACTCACAATGGGGACAGAATGCTTCAAGTGCTTCTTCAAATACTGTACATTCTGACGCATCATTTGAGAGGGAACGACCAGCAATACTAAATCTGTATCGCTTAGTGCCTCTTCTATCGAGCTAGTGGGTGTAAACCGAGTTGGAAACCGAAATCCCGGCAGGAAAACAGTATTTTCCCGCTCCTCATTCAGCTTTTGAGCTTCCTCTTCCGTTCTTGTCCACAGCTTAACACTATTCCCCTTACGAGCCAGTGCTATTCCCAGGGCTGTTCCCCAAGCACCACTGCCTATAATTGACACTTTAGGCATCTTTGAACCTCTTTTTCTCTTATTTTCCCAAGCAACGAAGGAGACTATTTATGCAATAAAGAGACAGCCTCACCCTCAAGAAGTTTCCCCTCCCAGAGGCTAGTTTAACTGTCCCTAGGAATTTCTGTATTCTATCAAGTTATATCTTCCTAAATACCGCGCACCCCCTCAAGGCAGGCATACTATCACGGTACAAAAGCAAAGTCAAGCCCTTGTACCGAGATTACTTAGCAACACTTCATTTTGTATCCAAAGCAAAGCAGACTCCAGCTATAAAAACTGGAGTTAATAAACAATCTCTGTACCTCCCAAATCCTGAGGTATAAGCTATTTTCCTGCTTATTCAGCCTTCTCTCCTAATTTGTGCTCTTCACCAGCTAAAAGTCGCTGTATGTTATCACGATGCTGAAATATAATTATGATAGCAGCTACCCCTGCATAAGCTACATACTCCCATTGTGATATCCAGCCAACAAGCAGCAAAACCAACATCGCTATAAAAGAGATAAGCATCCCTGTAATGGAACCTAGAGACACATACCGGGACAGAATAGCAACTGCTAGCAAGACCAATCCAGAGCCCAGTGCTACAGGCCAGTATATTACCAGAAAGCCGCCAAAGAAGGCACCTACCCCCCTGCCGCCACGAAATTTCAGGAATACCGGCCAGCTATGACCTGCAATGACCATGATGCCCGCTAGAGCCTGTGCACCACTATGGGAGTCTATCTCCATACCACTAACACAAGCTGTTCCTGTAGCCATAATCAGCCCACCTAGCCAAACTGCCACTGCAGCCTTACCTACATCACATATCAGAGTAATACTACCAGCCTTCACACCCACAGTACGTAACACATTGGTAGCGCCTGTCTTACCACTGCCATGTTCCCTGACATCTGTTCCCCTCATCAATCGGGTGACTATTACTCCACAAGGGATGGACCCAAGAAGGTACCCCAGGAGAGCGACAGCGATAAACTCAATTACCATGCTGTTTCTCCTTTTTGCTCTTGAATTGAAGGCATAAAGGTGTACCCTCAAAACCAAAGGAATGGCGCAGCTGGTTCTCTAAATAGCGGCGATAGGAAAAATGTATCGGCTTGACATTATCTACCACCATGCTAAAAGTGGGAGGATTAACTCCTGTCTGAGTGACATGAAAGATTCTGAAACTACCCAGACCCTTTGCAGGCGGAGGGTGCTGGATTGTAGCTTCTCTAATCGCTGCCTCAACCAGATCCGGGTCAGGATGTATGAGTCTCTGCTCGTAGACCTTCTTTACTAAAGGCAAAATATGTTCTACGCCATACCCAGTTTTAGCTGAAGTAAATGCCACCAGGACATAGGGCATAAACTTAATTTTTCTCCTGATTGCATCTACCCATGCTTTTTTATCCCCCTCCTCAACCAGATCCCATTTGTTAACTACCACAATCGCCCCTTTGGAGGCTTTGTGCACATGACCCAGGATATGAATATCTTGAGCGGTAAATGGCTCGGATGCATCTATAACCAGCAGGGCTATATCAGCCCTCTCGATAGCCTGGAATACTCGAATCATACTATGTTGTTCTATACCTTGTTCTATCCTTCCACGGCGGCGCATCCCTGCAGTATCAATGAACAGTATCCTTTCCTCACCATACTCCACCAGAGTATCTATGGCATCTCGCGTGGTACCTGGGGAATCATCTACTATGACCCTTTCTTGTCCCAGGAGGGCATTAAGTAGCATTGACTTTCCCACATTAGGTCGCCCCACAATAGCAGCCTTTATAGGTTCTGCCTCCTGAGAAGTAGGGGAATATGATGGCAGAAGAGGCTCCACATAGTCTATCAGGTCATCTATACCCTTGCCATGGTAAGCACTGAGTGGTAAGGGGTCACCCATACTCAGTTCATAGAATTGAAATAGTTCACTGCGATATTGGGGACTATCTACCTTATTGGCGACCAGCACCACCTGTTTTTGACTACGGCGCAGGAGGTCAGCTATCTCCATATCAATAGATGTCACCCCTTCTCTGGCATCCACCAGGAAGAGAATCACATCTGCTTCAGTAATAGCCATCTCTACCTGCTGTCTAATCTTCTGTGTAAAAGCAAACCTTGAAGTAATTTCTAGGCCACCAGTATCTACCAGAGTTATCTCCCTCTCATTCCAGGAAACGTCAGCATAAAGGCGGTCTCTGGTGGTTCCAGGGGCATCTTCCACTATAGCCCTTCTCTCCTTGAAGAGACGATTGAACAGTGTAGATTTGCCCACATTAGGTCTGCCTACAATAGCCACTACAGGTTTAGTCATTTCTCATAACACTTCGGGAGAGATAGCCAACAAATCATCTGCCCCAACCATTTTAGGATTATCACTGGTCAATAACTTTTCTCTTGGTCTGATATCTTTACTCACTTAACTTCCCTATGAGTAGCTTTGCCTCTTTTTGGTTCTGTTTTTCATGCCTGGAAGGAATGTCAGCACCCGTTTTAATTGAAACTGCTCTCTATCCCATCATCTTCAGGAGGATTGCCTTCTGGATGTGCAGGCGATTCTCCGCCTGGTCAAAGACTACCGACTGAGGATGCTCCAGCATCCCAGCAGCAATCTCCTCTCCATGGTGAGCAGGCAGAGGATGCATAAAGAGTGCCCCAGCTTGAGCCAGAGAGAGGAGCTCCGGAGTTACCTGATACCCCTCCTGGAAGGCGCGTCGACGGGACTCAGCTTCTGAACCCTGCCCCATGCTGACCCATACATCGGTGTAGACCACATCGGCATCTTTGGCTACCTCGCATGGGTCGGTAGTGCACAAGACCTGAGAGCCACTCTGAGAAGCAAGCTCCCTGGCAGAGGACAAAGAGCCTTCATCCAACCAATAGCCCTCAGGGGCAGCTATACGGAAATTCATACCTACTGTGGCGGCTGCCAGCATTAAACTGCGAGCTACATTGTTACCGTCTCCTACAAATGCAAGTGTCAGCCCTTCAAGTCCTCCCTTCCTTTCATAGATAGTAAGTAAATCACCCAATACCTGACAGGGATGTTCTTTGTCTGATAAGGCATTAATCACCGGGACAATCGCATAGTGGGAAAGCTCCTCCATGGTATGATGAGAAAAGGTTCTGGCAGCAATACCCTGGACATAGCGGCTGAGGGTGCGAGCTACATCGGCAATCTCCTCCCTCTTACCTAAACCCACCTCAGCAGGTGAGAGGTAGAGAGCATATCCCCCCATCTCCCGCATGGCTACCTCAAAACTTACGCGAGTGCGCAGAGAAGGCTTCTCAAACAGAAGAGCCAGACTCTTTCTCTTAAGGTTAGCTCCCTGAATGCCTCTCTTTAACTCTGTAGCTCTTTCAATTAAATGCCAGATTTCTTGAGAAGAGAGGTCAGCAATAGACAATAAGTCCCTTTTAATCAATGGCTCTTTCAGATGGTTATCATCCATTATCTTTAGTAATAGCTATAAGTCGAGATTGCTCCGTCACCACACACCCTATAGTAATATAGAAACACAATAATGTTAGGAGAGTCAAAACGACATTTTCTTTGGAAGACTTCATCATATAACTTTACTGCCATTATCCTAACAGTTTCATTCTGACTGCTGAATAATCTGGAGGAGCTTCCCCTCAGTCTTTATCGCTGGTGCAATCACCATTTCCACCTGTTGCATCTCCCTGATGGTAGCAGCACCACATACCCCCATTGCAGTACGGAGAGCTCCAACCAGATTCTGGGTCCCATCAGTAACTGAGGTAGGCCCAAAGAGTATCTGCTCTAAGGAAGCAGAGGTTCCTACCCTAATTCGAGTGCCTCGAGGCAGAGCAGGATGGGGATTAGCCATCCCCCAGTGATAACCTCTGCCGGGTGATTCTTGTGAGCAAGCTAAGGCAGCACCCAGCATCACTGCATCGGAGCCAGAAGCGATAGCTTTACAGAAATCACCACCACTACGAATACCCCCATCGGTAATTACTACTACATATCTGCCTGTCTCCTTCAGATAGCTCTCCCGAGCAGCAGCACAATCCATGGTAGCAGTCACTTGAGGAACTCCTATCCCCAGGACTTCTCTAGTAGTACAGCTTGCCCCTGGACCTACACCAACCAGAATACCCTCGGCACCTGCCTGCATTAACTCCAGAGCAGCACTATAACTGACACAGTTTCCCACAATGACAGGTACAGGTACTTTCTGGCAAAGCTCAGAGAAGATAAGCCCTTGCAGACTCTTAGAGGTATGACGTGCTGTAGTCACCGTAGACTGAACTACCAAAATATCCACCCCAGCCTCAATAGCAACAGGAGCAAAACGCTTAGTATATGCAGGGGTAATTGAGACAGCGCAAGGGATACCTCCCTCTTTTATCTGTCGAATACGCTCTGTGATAAAATTCTCTCTAATAGGTGCAGCATAAATCTTTTGCAGCAGAGGAGTAAGCATATCTAATGGAGCATTTATAATCTGTCCCAGAATCTCATCAGGACATTCATAGCGTGTCTGTACCCCTTCCAGGTTGAGCACCCCCATCCCCCCCAACTTACCCAAGCATATAGCAAAACGAGGGTCCACCACTCCATCCATAGCTGCAGCAAGAATTGGCACCCTGAAACTCAAATCTCGCACCCTGAAGCTTGTATCTACTTGCTCAGGATTAAGAGTCACATCACCAGGAACCAATGCTACTTCGTCAAAGCCATAGACACGGCGTATCTCTTTAAAAGCAGGGTGAAGCATCTTCCCTTTCTCAGAACGTAATTCCATCTTTCGTTTCCTGTAATACTTGCACTTTCTTTACAACACCCATGCTGCTTCCTCTTTTCACAACAGCTATGCTAGCTGAAGGAGCTAGGGTGAGAATATGCTATAAACGGATAATACTATCAGAGTGCCGAATCAAAGTCAAGAATAAGTCTCTTCCAATACAAGATGAGCCTGAAGAGGGTATCGATTTCTAACACAAGATGAGCCTGAAGAGTTCAGGCAGTTCGTTTATGATTGGGACATGCTACTGATTATGAATGATGAACGAATGCAGACGATAGAACAAG
>JAUWOP010000076.1 GCA_030612045.1 Chloroflexota bacterium
ATATAGCAGGAGGCACCATGTGTTTCATCCAGTATGGCTGTAGCCCCGATAGCCTTGGGGTCAGAGCCGGTAGCAGGCTCGGTAAAAGCAAAGCACCCGAAGGCTCTACCACTAGCCAGGGGAGTGAGATACTTACATTTCTGCTCCTCGGTACCAAAACGGAAAAGGGATTCCTGGGGCAGGATGCTCACGGCAGCAATTGCTCCTATGGTAGCCGAAGCCTGGCTGAGTTGCTCAATCACCAGGGCATAGCCGGTATACCCTGCATCACTGCCACCGTATTGAGAGGGATAGGGTAATCCCAAGTATCCCATCTCACCAATCCGCATGCAGAGCTCCTGGGGGAACTCTGCCTTATGGTCTATATCCATAGCCAACGGGAGAATCTCCCTCTGGGTAAACTCCCTGGCTGCTGCCTGAAGCATCTTTTCCTGTTCACTGAATTCAAAATCCATCTCTACTCCCAAAAAGGCATCTTCATCATTTCACAAAGCTCATTAGTCCAAGCCCCTTCACCAGTATGACTAAACTCTCCAGCTTTATATCCCTTGTGGTGGGTTTCGCTTCGGCTCCACCCAACACCCTACAGCCTTCCCTTATTACAAGGTAGTTTGAGCAGGTGAGCGGTTACTCTTTCAGGCGTAAGGAATGCCCCTTATTATGAGAAACCTCTCTTCCACATCTTGAGATTACCTGCTTTGCTTCCTCTAGTGTGACATGTGCCTTGTTATCATAGATAGAGTACTTTACCCCATAGCATGAAGGTGTGAAATCAGGCATGATGACATTTGCTCCTGCTTTTAACCCATTAGCCTGCCCGTTCAAGGGGTCGAGGGTAGCCAGGGCAGTAGAAGCAGGCAGATGGGTATTCAAGGTCACTATTCTTGCCAGTGCCAACACCCTAAAGGTAAGCCCCAAATTTCCTGTCGGGTAATTCCTTAGCGGTGTATCCTTTTGAGGAATAAATGGTCCAACACCTGCCATATCACTACCCAGCGACCTTAATAGAAGTATATCCTGGCACAAATCCTCTGCCGTCTGCCCAGGGAGCCCCACAATATTCCCCGCACCAATCTGATAACCCAACCTCTTCAGGTATTCCAGTATCTTCAATCGCTCCCTCAGTGATTGATATGGGTGCAGGTTTTGGTATAATGACTCACTAGCTGTCTCATGTTTCATGAGATACCTGTCCGCCCCAGCATCTCTGAATGCTTTATACTCATCCAGTGGCCTTTCCCCTACACTAAGGGTAATAGCAACATCAGCAGTCCTTTTAATAGATGAGATAATACGAGATATTACCTGGCATGAATAGTGGAAGTCATCCCCTGACTGCAAGACGACGGTCTTCACGCCCAACTGAGCAATATCCAGAGCGAGGCTGATGATTTCCTCAGGCTTCATGCGATAGCGTTCAATATTATGGTTATCCTTGCGTAGTCCACAATAAAGACAGTTCCGACAGCAATAGTTGGAAAACTCGATTATTCCCCTTATGTGAACCTCAGTCCCACAATAGTCACTTCTTACCCTGTCCGCCCTCTGGAAGAGCTCCTCTTCCATATCGGGACTAGTGAGGAAGTAGAGGATTTCTTTCTCATCCATGTTCTTTTATCGCTCACTACTTCCATCAAAAATACAGGTCTCTCTCCCCACTTTCTATCCTGTGTAGATACTCCTTGAGCTTTGGTACCACAGCAGGGTTCTCCTTCTCGATTTCCCCAGTCTCCTTCTGGATAATCGTCTCTCCCGCTCTTTTGGTATCCTCACTGGCATAGTCATCCAAGTATTCTCTAAAGGTAAGAACTGCATTGAGCTTACAGAGGGGCCTCTCCTTCCCACACCGGAAATTGTGCATGATGAGTTTGCCTGTGCGACCACAGCGGTAACCCGCAGTACAGAAGGAAGTGATATATCCCATCTGAGCCAATTCCCGAATCACCTCATCCAGGCTTCGGGTATCACCCAGGACGAACTGTTGCCTCTCTGCCTCCTGCTCATTATACTTATCGCTATACGCACCGATACCGATTCGGGTTGAGGCATCGGTCTGCGTACAGCCTACCGAAATTACCTCTCTTCTTATCTCCGCTGGTTCCCGGGCAGTGAGAATCATGCCTGTATAGGGAACAGAAAGCCTAATCACCGCAACTAATCTCTTAAAGTCTCTATCTGAAACCTTATATGGTGCTTTTTTAATGATGGGAGTGTTTGCTGCCGGTTCCAGACGAGGGAAAGAGATAGTATGAGGACCTATGCCATCGAAGTGCTTCTCCAAATCTATGGCATGATAAAGAAGTCCCATCACCTCGAATTTCCAGTCATAAAGTCCGAATAAAGCTCCAATGGCTACATCATCCACTCCTGCCTCCTGTGCCCGGTGTAAGGCATAGAGCCTCCAATCGTAATTCGACTTTATCCCTCTGGGATGTGCCTTCTGATATGTCCGATGGTGATATGTCTCCTGAAATACCTGATATGTACCTAAGCCTACCTCCTTCAGTAGCTTCAGATTTTCCATAGACATAGGAGCGGCATTTACATTAATCCGCCTTATCTCTCCATTTCCCACCTTTGTTTCATATATGGTGCTCATCGTATCAGCAATATAGCTTGCATCTGAGAGGGGATGTTCTCCATAAACTGTGACAAGACGCTTATGACCTGCGGAAACGAGCGCCTTCGTTTCCTCCCTTACCTCGTCTAAGGTCAACCCTCTCCTCTTCTCCTGGGTGTTTTCCTTTCTGAAAGCACAATATAAGCAGCTATTCACGCAAAAATTGCTGCAATACAAAGGAGCAAAGGTTACAATTCGGTTGTCATACACCCGTCTTTTTACCTCTCCTGCCGCCTGAAACATCTCTTCCCACAAGTCCTCATCTTCTACATTGAGGAGAGTGGCTGTTTCTTCAGGCTCAAGTCTCTCTATCGAGAAGGACTTGGCAATAATACCCCTCACTCTTTGAGGGTCAGGATTTTGGTTACTTCTCAGGAGGGCTTCGATTCCTTCTTCATCTATAAAGTCCCTCCCGTCTTCCATGTAACGGGTAATCTCATCTTCCTTGATTACAGTTCTCATCCAGTCTGTAGTAGAAACATCATCTGTTGCCTGTGCCACCATTCCTTGAATACCTCCTTCCTCTATCTCTTAGAGAAGACCCCTTAAGCTTTATTTATTATACGATGAATCAATGGGAGCTTCACAGGAATTCCACCATTGTTACATCAAACACAACTTAGGCACGAACTGCTACCTCAAAGGAACAACTACCACATCTCCTTTTACAAATCTTTCCATGCCTCATCCTCCTCAGATTTTAGCCAATCTTTTTTAAGGGACGATTCACTTGCTATTGCCAATTCCATCTTTCGTTCTACGGCTTTTGTCTCTAAAAAGCGTATAAAATCCAGTATTTCTATAAGATAAGGTTCGGGAACATTTTCTATCTCCTTGAATATTAATTCTTTTATTTCCATTTTCCACCTCTTTACTCTTTATTTTATTTACGATCATTGCATTAAAAGCAATTTCCGATAACGTTCCCTGTGTAAAAGAAGTTCGACGAAGGCACGAAGCCAGATACGCTCCGTTATCTGCTGTTGGCATATTCATGGTAAAAACTCCTTTAGAATACCCCAATTGTTTTCCCAAGTAGTATTCAAATCCTTCAGTGAAAACCGTCGTTCCCAGTTTGATGTTCCATGAGCGGAATGTTTCTTACATATCATACCTACCTCTTTTTTCTAGCAATCCAGTATCTCGGGCTTTCATTCTTTTTGGGCGATCCTAGCCAAACAAAAACTACAAATTGATTATCGCCCGCGGTTACCCATTTCTCGTCACTTTCTCTCAAAATAAAGCTGTTAGCTCGATCTGGATGGCATGCTTTTACCTGAATATAACCCAACAAGTCACCATTCTTTTTGCCAATTAAGATGTCATCATCTGAAAAATTTTCTGGTAGTAGAGAATTAGGGATGCCTCGCTTAGATAATTCTGCTGCGACATATAGTTCGCCAGCATGTCCGCCTAATTTCTTGATCCATTGTGGTGTTTTCATATCATTATCTCTCTAAGATTTATTGCCAATTGCAGATAACGTTTTTGGTGTTTGTGAAGTTCTCCGAAGGGGCATTCGGGCGAAGCGTAGCGAAGCCATAAAGCCTACATTATCTGACATTCGGCAGACATCCACTAAAGGTTCTCCATAAATTTTTCAGGTGTTATCTGGGCTTGCTGCAGAATACCCCTTAATGTGCCAACCGCCAGTTCACGGTGAAGAGGAACCACGCATCCCACAGCACCTTCCGTCGTCTGTTTCTTGAGTACCATGTGGCTGCCACGTTGCCGTGCCTTCTCGAAGCCCAGGTGCTCTAGTGCGCGGATGGCCTCTTGTCCTGATACCCTGCGCAACTTAGGCACGAACTGCTACCTCAAAAGTAGTCATAAATGGCCTGGAAACTTCAGGCAGGGGAAACTCTTCAAGGTAAAGCTCTGTGGCTTCTTTCAGATTGGTAATGGCTTCCTCCACGGCATATCCCTGGCTAATCGTCCCCACTTCGGGGCATTCTGCCACATATATATCTTCTTCCTTGTAGAGAACCGCGGTAAAGGTTCGTGTTGCCATTTTAGATACCTCCACGATATTGTGTCTTTAAGATACACCGCCTAAGGGTTTCGGCATAAAAGAGGTTCAGTGAAGCCGAATCTGGGGAAATCTTTGATTTACCTTTTATCTTATCCGCTGTTAGATGACGTATTTATTCCTAAAAATACTCTGGGAACTCATCTTTCAGAGATTTCAATACCTCATGGCTAATTTGACGAACACTTGCTAATTCAGGATGTGTAGCAAAATGTCTTTTATTACCATTCTGTACGAATCTCCATCCCAAAGAATTAAACCTTGTTATATCAGCATAATCTTTATCTAATCTACGGTCAACATGTGCTCCTCCATCCTTATTAGAAACTGCAAGAACTAAATTTCTTCTTGTTAATTTATTGCCTTTGCTATCTGCAAACACAATTTTATTCCACCATTTTTCAAACGGGATGTTCCCTTTACAATATCTTGTTGGTGGTCCATCATCCAATAGTGGAACATATTCTGCACTCTTCTGCCCCGTCTCAGTTATAGTAAACTTTGTCATAATAAGCCCCATTGTAGGTAATAAATTATTTGGATCATAGAATAATGAGGTGGTCCCCATCATCAGGACAGAATAGGGGCTATGTTAAGATTGGGTCCCGCTACTCTCAGGGAGTCTGTTGTTAAGGTATCCAGTGTTAGGGATTCTACCACAACTCCATGGATAGCTTCCACCTGGCTTGAGG
>JAUWOP010000069.1 GCA_030612045.1 Chloroflexota bacterium
GGTGATAATGGGACTGGTGGAGACCAAGAATGGCTCAGTGGTGCGCAAAAACCTGGGATATGCCTATATCCCGCAAGCGTGCCCCGGATTGCTCAATGGGTATCACAACGGCTGCCTAAATCCGTATATCAATTTCCACCGCCCCTGCTTCTTCCCTGTGTCTGTTATTGACCACAGAGGCAAGATCAAGAAAACTTATCCCTATGAGGAGGTGATGACACCCTGTGAAAGACTGAATTCTTTGCCTCAGGTTGAGAGTTACTTGCGGCCCGGCGTAACCCTCGAAAAACTCGGGGCAATCGCTAATCAAATGAGCGACAATCAATTCGCAGAAAGGATGGTGAAAGCTCGTTCCAATCTCTTTCAACAAATCACCAGGTTCGCTAACCAAGTTGCCTGAAGCTGCTTCCTTTCTTTTATCCACATATCCACCGCTGTCCATAAAGAAAGAAAGGATTATTACTGTTACCACTATCCTTCAGGCTCATTATTCGATTAGAATAGACTTTGCAGCTATTTTATCCAGGGTGGCATAATTACTTCTTCCTTGACGGGAAGGAAAACTCTAGCTTAATATATAGCTGATAGCTTGAAAAGATATAGAGGAAATTATAAATGTCACAAATTGAACTCTACGATACTACATTGCGAGATGGTACCCAACAAGAAGGCATCTCATTTTCTGTAGAGGACAAACTTAAGATTACACTCAAACTAGATGAGCTGGGCATCCTCTTTATAGAAGGAGGCTGGCCTGGTTCCAACCCGAAGGATACCGAGTTCTTCTCCAGAGCAAGAGGCCTGAAGCTAACTAACGCCACACTCTGCGCCTTTGGTGCTACTCGGAAACCCCGTACTAAGGCAGAAAAGGATGATGGACTTCATACTCTTATAGATGCTGGCTGTAAGGTGGTTACTCTGGTAGGAAAAAGCTGGGATTTACAGGTAAGTCGAGTTCTGGAAACCAGCCTGGAGGAGAACCTGGCAATGATTGCCGATTCCATAAGCTTCCTTAAATCACAGGGCATGACAGTATTCTTTGATGCCGAGCACTTCTTTGATGGCTACAAGACAAACCCTGAATATGCCCTCGAAGTCCTTAAGAGTGCGTCTGAAGCAGGAGTTGACTGCCTCATACTCTGTGATACCAATGGTGGGAGCCTGCCTCATGAGATAACTGCTGGTGTCACTGCAGCCCGCCGTATAGTCCCTACCCCCCTGGGCATCCACACCCATAATGACGCTGAATTGGCAGTGGCTAACACACTGGCAGCAGTGGATAGCGGTTGCATCCAGGTTCAGGGCACTATCAACGGCTATGGGGAACGCTGTGGAAACGCCAACCTATCTTCCCTTATTCCCACTCTCCAGCTCAAGATGGGCATGATGTGTCTCAAGCCGGAACAGGTGAAGAGGTTGACCGAGGTATCTCGCTATGTGAGTGAGTTGGCAAACCTGAGCCCCAACACACATCAACCCTATGTAGGCGCTAACGCCTTTGCTCACAAGGCAGGCCTTCATGTATCGGGCTTTACCAAGTGGGAGGAAAGCTATCAGCATATCGAGCCTGAATTGGTAGGCAATCGTAGCGAAGTACTAATCTCAGAGCTATCCGGTAAGAGCAATATCCTGTATAAGGCAAGGGAGCGGGGACTAGGTGAACTTGTCAATACTCTGGACGAGCAAAAGACACACCATCTGTTGGGCCAGATCAAGCTGATGGAAAGCCAGGGTTTCCAGTATGACAGTGCCGATGCCTCATTTGAACTATTGCTATACCGACTCCAATCCGATTACTCCCTTCCTTTTGAACTTATTGACTTTATGGTAGTGGTGGAAAAAAGACGCCGACCCCCAACCGTCTCTACCCCAAATTCCTACCTGCATGAGGAAGGACTCCTTTCTGAGGCTACCGTAAAGGTCAAGATAGGAGGCCGAATAATTCACACTGCCGCAGAGGGAATGGGACCAGTCAATGCTCTGGACAGGGCACTAGGCAAGGCTCTAGTGGAGTTCTATCCTCAGATCACACAGGTAAAACTAGTAGACTACAAGGTGCGCATTCTGGAGGAGAGTGCTGGCACTGAGTCCCAGGTAAGAGTATTAATTGAATTTAGTGACGGGGTAGGAACATGGAGAACGGTGGGAAGCTCTACCAATATTATTGAAGCAAGCTGGCTAGCACTGGCTGACAGTCTGGAGTATTGGTTGATTAGACAAGGGAGACAGGAGTAGAGAGAAGTGATATCACAAAAAGAGTATGAGCCGAAGCTCTGAATGAAGTAAAGGGGATGGAGATGCAAGCTAATCTCATACCATCCCCATAGCAGATAAAGAAAGGAGGCAGAAATAGCTATCAGCTAGTAGCTGATAGCTATCAGAAAATTGACTGACTATGCGTGTATCTCATATTTTTGGAAAGACCCTGCGAGAGATTCCCTCGGAGGCTGATAATATCAGTCACCAGTTGTTGCTGCGTACTACCATGATTCATCAAGAGGCAGCGGGTGTTTACACCTATCTTCCGCTGGCATGGCGCGTCCTGCACAAGATAGAGCAGATTATAAGAAAGGAACTGGATACCCTGGGAGCTCAAGAATTGATGATGCCTGCTCTCCAGCCCTTTGAAGTCTGGGAGAGAACCGGGCGATACCTCTCATTTGGCAAGAGCCTCTTCACACTGAAAGACAGGCGTGACCGCAAGCTATGCCTCGGCCCTACCCACGAAGAGATTATTACTGAGCTGGTGCATTACAACTTGAAGAGCTACCGAGACCTTCCTCTCCTCCTCTACCAACTGCAGATAAAGTTCCGTGATGAACCTCGCCCCCGTGGAGGACTACTACGTGCCAGAGAGTTCACCATGATGGACCTCTACAGCTTCGATAGAGATGCAGAGGGTCTTGATGCCAACTACCACCAGATGATTCAAGCATATCAAAATATCTTCGAGCGATGTGGAGTCTCTACTATGATGGTGGAGGCCGACAGTGGCGCCATCGGTGGCAAGGATTCCCATGAATTTATGGTTATTACTGCTAGTGGTGAGGATGAAATCCTTTACTGCTCCTGCTGCAGCTATGCTGCTAATGTCGAGAGAGCCCAAGGAATCAAGTCCCCCATCCACCACCAGGAACCTCTTCCACTGGAGGAGGTCTCCACCCCCGGTATCAAGACTATTGAAGACCTTGCTGCCTACCTCCAGATACCCAAATCTCAGACTCTAAAAGCTGTATTCTACTCTGCCGATGATGAGATAGTCTTTGTAGTAATCAGGGGAGACCTGGAGGTAAATGAGGTGAAGCTCAAAAACCTTCTGAAGTGCTCTGAGTTGCGATTAGCAGAAGATACTGAGGTGGAGAAAAAGGGGCTGGTAGCTGGCTCAGCCTCTCCTGTTAAGATAACTGGCATCAGGATTATTGCCGATGACTCCGTCACCCAGGAGACTAACCTGGTTGCCGGTGCCAATAAACCCGATTACCACCTAAAGAATGTCAACTACCCCAGGGATTTCCAGGTTGATATTATCACCGATGTTGCCACAGCTAAAGTAGGGCAAGGATGCCCTCGATGCCACAGCGAACTGAACTCTATCCGGGGTATCGAAGTAGGACACATCTTCAAGCTAGGTACTATCTTTACTGAGAAGCTAGGGGTCTCCTTTCTTGACCAGGAAGGAAGACAAAGCCTCCCTCTCATGGGTTGCTATGGTATTGGAATCAGCCGACTCCTGGCAGCGGCTATCGAGCAGAGCCATGATGAGAAGGGCATCATCTGGACAATGCCTATCTCCCCATACCAGGTTTACCTCTGTGCTCTGGGGCTAGAGGATAATAAGGTGGTCACTGTCGCGGAGGAATTATACGCTTGCCTGATGAAAGAGGGAGTGGAGATACTTTTTGATGACCGCTTCGAATCAGCCGGGGTAAAGTTCAATGATGCCGACCTGCTGGGAATACCCCTGCGCCTTACCATAAGCCCCCGTGCCCTGAAATCCCAGAGTGTGGAGCTAAAGTGGCGCACCGAGAAAGAATCACACTTGATACCCCTCAGTGAAGCCACCCAGGTGATAGTTAGAGATTTGACACAGAGGCAAGACCTTTCCCCTGGGAGACCCTCTCCTGCTCGCGATTATGAGCAGGAAAGGTTCCAACGGGGTCAGGTTCAGTGACAATGACTTACTTCGATGGTAGAATCTGGGGTAAAACGAGTACTACAACTTCTTGGACCCTGGTTTCTTTAGTAACTACTCAGTCCCCTGTGTGTCACCCTGAGCGCAGCGAAGGGTCTCCAAGATTCTTCGGTCGCGGAGTTTACCCTGAGCCATATGAGATTCTGAGCGTAGCGAAGAATGACAGAAGCGAAGGGCTCTCTCAGAATGACATTAGGGTGAGTAGCTGGTTTCTTTGTTAATCGGAGGCAAAAAACGGCACACTTTATAGTTCGCATCATTGTCAATACCCTGGCTATTGTCTTTATCATGTGGGCATTGCCGTGTGTTAGATTCACCGATCCGGTGACAAGTGGACCGCTTGCCCAGGATATTCTCTATTATCTTCTCATGGGACTCGCATTCACGGCGATCCAGACTATAATTCGACCAGTCCTCATGCTGCTGACAGCTAATCTCATAGTTCGGACAATGGGATTGTTTGTTATCTTCGTCAATGCTGCGCTCTTCTCCATTCTTGCGTATGTATTAGGTGGATGGCACTTTTCCAGTCCCGTTGTACTCTGGGTCATCGTAGCGAGTATGGTCCTGGCGATTGTCATAGTCGTTTTGGAGATGATAATTGGTCTGAACAGCCCCAAAGTTGGGGCGGGTAAACAAACCAGCAAGTTCTACTGGCGTTGGCTGGGACTTCTCCCCAAAAACGGGCGCAACCGGATCGCCGAGAACCTGCGTATTGTGTATATATACGACACGGTGCAGAGCTATGCAGCCCAGATTGTAATTAGTATGACGCCGCTGGTAAGGTTCCGTCGGGTGATGCAGCGTCTAATCTACCGGGGTAAACGGGTCGTCATTGATGAGAGCCGGCCGGAGACGGTGCGGTTGATGCTGCAAGAACTGGGACCCACCTATGTCAAGCTTGGGCAGATGGCCTCCAGCCGTTCAGGTATGCTCCCGGATGCCTGGCTGGAATCACTGAGCAAGCTTCAAAGCGCAGTCGACCCCTTCCCCTATGAAGAGGCACGACGTATCATCACGCGAGAGTTGGGCGCACCACCAGAAGAAATCTTTGCCACCTTTGAAACTACACCACTCGCAGCGGCTTCCATGGCTCAGATTCACCGGGCGACGCTGCCCGGTGGTGAGGAGGTTGTGGTCAAGGTGCAGCGTC
Source organism: Chloroflexota bacterium (assembly GCA_030612045.1). GTDB lineage: Bacteria > Chloroflexota > Dehalococcoidia > UBA2247 > JAUWOP01 > JAUWOP01. Next base: position 5,346 of record JAUWOP010000069.1, read on the forward strand.
CGGATATCAATGTCACCGTGAGGGCTGATTTGGACGTGATGCGCGATGGCGTCCGCATGTTGGAAGCACGAGCAAAGTGGGTGCGCGACTTGGACCCAGGTGGTCTCCTGGACGAATTTGCCCGCAACGTGGTCGGGGAACTCGACTACCAAAACGAACTGTATAATGTGCGCCGCCTCAAACACAATATGGAGGTGTTCCCGGAAATCCAGGTCCCCCAGGTCTACAGTGAATACAGCACCTCTAGAGTAATGACCATGGAGTTTGTCAGAGGGGTTAAGGTGACGGATGTCGCAGCATTAGATGAGGCTGGCATCGACCGGACGGAGCTGTCCCGGGCTTTCATGCGCGCGATGTTCAAACAGGTCCTGCTGGATGGCTTCTTCCACGCCGACCCCCATCCTGGCAATGTGCTGGTCGATCTGAAAACATCGCGAGTCATCTTCCTCGATATGGGAATGATGGGTAACCTCACGAAGGAACAGCGCCTGGCTGTCATCAGTCTCATCTGGTCACTCAAAGAGCGCGATCCAGACACTCTGGCTCGTGCCGCGCTTGAGATGAGCACTCCCTCTAGGGAGATCGACAAAGCCGCTTTCAAACGCGATGTAGAGCAGATAATGAACCGCTACCTGCTCTACAGCGATTCCGAACCCAGCCTTGACGAGGTTATGGGTAAGACCCTCAGCATGGCACAGAGTCACGGTCTACGTGTCAACCACGACCTGACACTGGCGGTCAAATCGTTGGTGCAGTGTGAAGGGGTTATTCGAGTTCTGTCTCCGAACATGCCGATGCTCGACATGGTCTTCACTGAGGTGCAGCATCTGATGAAACAGAGATTCACTGCCGACTCGATTACTGATACTTTGAACAAGCAAGCCATGGGCACTGCCAAGGATATCCTCCAGCACATACCCAAGCTGAAGGATGCTACATTTAAGTGGCTCGAACAGTACGAGCGCGGCAGGTTGACAGTTTATGTCGAGACTGATGATGCCACCATACAGCGGCTCGACTGCATGGAGAAAGGCATCAATCGAAGCATTAACCGCCTGACGATAGGGATTGTGCTGGTCGGTTTGATTATTGGCGCCGCAATCACCGCCACTGTGTCAGGTTGGTCAGGTTGGTCAGGTCCGTCTGATATTTTGTTCACCATCGCCGGTGTGATTGCGGGTGGGCTACTCATTCACATGGTCTGGACGAGGTGGCGGAGATACTGGTGAGCTTTACCAGCAGTCAGTAGTCAGTAGGGGGTGGGACTACTGACGAGTTATATAGAGGACATTATCATAGAGTTACAACGGAAGGATTACTTAACCAGTCTATTCTAATCGAATAATGAGCCTGAAGGATAGTGGCAGCAGTAATAATCCTTTCTTTCTTTGTGGACAGTGGTGGATATGTGGATAAAAGAAAGGAAGCAGCTTCAGGCAGCTCGGTTAGCGAACCTGGTGATTTGTTGAAGGAGATTGGAACGAGCTTTCACCATCCTTTCTGCAAATTCATTATCACTCATTTGACTGGCGACTGCTTCCAGACTTTCAAAAGTAATGCCGGGATGCAAGTAGTTCTCAGCTTCGGACAACAATCTCAGCTTTTCTACGCTTGTTGGGGACATTGTCATCCCTAACCTTGCTCA
>JAUWOP010000075.1 GCA_030612045.1 Chloroflexota bacterium
CCTCAGTGCCTTTCGTGCCAGGCCTTTTTCTTCTTCGTTCAATTCCTTCCAGGCTTTCTTGAACCTGGCCGTCCGGGTAATCTTCACAGTTGCCCTCTTTATGTATCTTACGAGATTACTATATTACTAACACCCGGCAAAATCAAGTGAAGTTCTCCCTGAAGGATTCGTCAGAATGTGCAGCCAGCTCGACCTATGATAAGCACTCTGCATATTTGCGTTCGTGCAACTCCCACCCTACTCAAGAGGGATGTTTTTCATCCCTCGCAAAGGGGGCGTTGGGGATGTTAACATCCCCAACGAGCGGTGGAGACAGGGAGACACGTTGATTGACAGCCAAACCTCAACAGAGTAATCTTGGCGTAGAAAGGAGGAAAGAAAGGTGGCAGGGGAGAGATTGTCGCGAGATGAAGTGGAGAGGATAGCAATAGAGTTTGCTCAGAGGAAATGGGGTGGGGAAGTGACAATTCAAGGCGTTTGGCAATCTTCCATTGATAGGTCGATGTTCGAGGTAAAGGGAAAAATAAGAAGACACGAGCAAGTATCCACTACGTCAGGATTTGTTGATTTTGTTGATACCCCAGTGTGGTGCCCTTTCGAACTTCAGGTCTCTGCTAAGGATAAGGAAGTAACAGGTTGGAAAGAGGAACCCCCGCCTCCACCTCCAAAGGAACCCCCACCTCCGCCTCCAAATTTCCCATATTTCCCACCTGAGCCGATAGTTTTTCATGAGCCTTCAGTTGAGCCTAAGTCTCCTACCAAGGATTTTGATGACAGGCGTAACAGCAGGGCTGATAGAAAGCTCAAGGAATCTGAGGCTAAATACTGGGAGGCAAGGGCGGAAAGGGAGAGGCGCAGGTAACTCGGACTCTATCGTAGAAAGGAGGGAAGAAAGGTGACAGAGGAGAGATTGCGTCCGGAAACATCGATAGATAACAAGAAAGGTATTATCTTTAACGGAACAACTAAGATTCTCTCTGTTCACTTGTTGAAACTAGCGAAGCAAGTGCTGGATAGAGCTAGTAGAAGGCAGAAAGTAGCGCTGAAGAAGCAGAATACCACCGTGGCGTTAGATGACCTTCTTGAAGTGTATGTGTTAGTGGCTGCCTCGCTAGAGGCTTTTATAAACGAGTTCTGCGGGGACAGGATTGATGACATTAAATCAGCTGGTGGGGAAGCATACTGGCTAAAAGGACTCGAGGGGATTATCGATCAGAAGATAGAAATAAGGTTGAAATGGCGACTGGTTCCTCAGCTTCTTTGGCAGAAGGCATTTGACGAGAGCCAATTACCATGGCAAAATTTTAATGTCCTCATAAACTTGAGAAACTCGCTACTCCATTACAAGATAGAGTATCTGCCCTCAGGCAAGGTGCCCAAGTATCTAGGCCACATCCAGCATTTATTGTTATCTAATTCGCAGCATGCTGCGTGCCCGCGCACCTTGACTGGTGAAATTGAGGAATCAAAAGCTTGGATAGATAGGATTTGCAATTTGGATATGGCCGGGTGGGCATTCAATACAGGTGTGGAAATGATTAGGCAATTCCTAGAATTCGCCGACCAGCAAAGCAAAGAGGATTACACCTGGTTGCTGCAAAGGTTTGGGATAAGACAAATTCCAGACAATAGAATGAGCGAAGGAAGGGTAAATTAGACTTGGAAAGCCCAATATCCCATCTTATTGTGTGGTAACAAAAAGCCATCTGGTGCAGTCAAGTATCATCTCCGTCATTCAGCTAGACTGGGAAACTTGCGGGTTACAGCGATTGCAGTTCCTTACGGCGTAGGATTGAACCATAGAGAAGACCTCTTCAACTTCCTCTGATTTAGGCAGGGCATCACGGATCATCTCCAGGTAAGCCCTTTCCCGAATACACTGGAATGTCGGTGCAAAGTTGATATCGTATATCCACCCAAGCTGGAGCAGCTTAAAATCGTTTAGATTCTTCAGGTGGGTAAAGTCCACGATTCTTCCTTCCATCAAATCCTTATAAACGTCATCGGAAATTCCCGGGGTATCTGGAAGGTTAAGCTCAATCGCACCGTTTCGCTCCTCATTATTCTGATGGTAGTACTCAGTAACTACCCGCCAGATGTCCAGTTTGCTGATTTGCTGAATAGTAAATGATATGTTAGAATGCCGGTGTTTGCTCCAGAGTTTTCTGGCATAAAAGGAAGGGGAATATTATGGAGAAGGGTGACAGTGCAGCGTTGACGCCGCAGTGGGTTTCACTTCGCTTAGTCGAGAGGTTTAGGAATGTCCTTTACCCTATTGATTTACCAATGTTGCTCCGCTTGCTGCCCAACATAGGGTACGTCGTACCCAAGAAAATCCTCAAGGGTGTCTTGGAACGGGGTGAATCATTAGCTATAAAGGGTAATATGGAATTGATATTGAATCAGGATAATAAGACCATAGGAGTCGCGGGTAGGGATGTTTCAGAGGTGATCGATGGTTTTAGCGAGCTACGGAACTTTTGGCTTGAGCAGTTGCATCCATCTCCGAGTGCTGAAACGCATTATATTGAACTGGGTGGTGAGGCTACCATAAGAACGTCAAAGAATCCGGTTGAAGTATTCACGGGATTCTGGACGCAATGCGAGAGAGTACAACGGCTAAGCAAAACAGTTGGGTTCGACGTGGTGAATTTCGGTCTGCGTTTAGTTCCCCAAAATGTAGACCCAAACAATGCGGATTGGTTTGACCTTAGCATTCAGCCGCACGTTATATCAAGTGCGAATCACTACTACATAAATATAGTTTGGCGCAATAAGAACATTGAAACAATCCTGGATAAATTTAGAAAGGTAAACGAGACTGTTAGTGCTGTGATTAGAGAGGTTGAGAAGAGATGACACTATGTGCCGAAACCTGTGAAGCAAAGCCACTACTATTCGAGCCTATGCCCCAACATGTTAAAGGGGTCAAGCCATGGCAAGAATATGGTGGGGAGGTCTTGATGTCCTCTATGCCATCCATTCAACGGCTTCGTCTGAGAGAAGAAGCGATGCTAGAACAGAGTACTGCTCCAAGTTATGGCTCGTTTCCAACGGCAACCAGGGTGGAAGAGGAGGAAATTTCCATCGAAATTCCACCCCTAGAAGGGTTCGATATCCATAGTCCAGTATTAACATCCAACATATGCAATTTGCTACGCAACTTCTGGGCTATAGTTATTTCAAAAGCTCTACAAACCTCCTTCCCAGTTTGGAAAACAACGATAGCAGTCTTTACTGACCCTGCAGAAGACCGACAGCAAGCAGTGCTACGAGTATTCACGGAGGCTAGCGCCAGTCAGTCTATAGCTTTCTGGGAGGGGTTGGAAAATAACATACAGGACTGGGTGACCAGGCTTAATGAGCAGAATCGCTCAATCTTCTTAAGGGATATATCACTACGAATACACTGGCAATGAATATTCTGGCAAGCAACCCATTTAATCCTGAGGAATTCTTTAGTTTTGCTAGTTCTATTGTTCGCGAACCAACTGCTAATGAAGCAGCTTTACGCAGTGCAGTCAGTCGTGCCTATTATTCAGTATACTTGATTGCCCGCGATAGACTTTTTGGTCTGGATGGAGGGCAGCTTACGGCTAGAATAAGAAAGGAAATAGCTAAGAAATTCCAGCTCAAACATAAGCTAAAGAGACAGCGAGGCCTCGGGACACACGAGGTAGTAATCTTTGCTATACTCGATAAGCCAGACAGCGTTACGTTATCACATCAGCTTGACCAACTCCGAGAAGCAAGAATAAATGCTGATTATAAAATGAATCAGGAGTGCCTATCAAGCGTAGGGAAACAGTCGTGGCGAGAGTATGCGAAGGAAACGATAGAACTAGCAACTCTAATTCTTCCGTTGGCGAAAAGGCTGCCCCCTTATTAACTTAACCTTCCTCGTGCTTCAATAAGTGGACGATAGGCTCGGCTACAATCATGTGAGGTCTACTTAACAAAAAGCCATTTGGTGCAATCGAGTATCGTAACCATTCACCCGCGTCATTGCGAGCGAAGCGAAGCAATCTCATCACCCCCCACCAAGATTGCTTTGTCGCTACACTCCTCGCAATGACATGCGAGTGGGTGAATGCTTACCGAGTATCATCTCTGTCATTCAGCTAGACTGGTAACTTTGCGGGTTACAGAGCTTGCAGTTCTTTACGGCTCTTTCAGTACTTTGCGCCTAAGCTAGCGCCTCATGATATGATGTGAATTCTCCAGGTAGGATTGAGCTACAGAGAAGACCCGTTCAACCTCCTCTGATTTAGGCAGGGCATCACGAATCTTTTCCAGGTAAGCCCTTTCCTGAATACACTGGAATGTCGGTGCAAAGTTGATATCGTATATCCATCCAAGCTGGAGCAGCTTAAAATCATTTAGATTCTTCAGGTGGGTAAAGTCCACGATTCTTCCTTCCATCAAATCCCTATAAACATCATCTGAGATTCCCGGGGTATCCGGAAGGCTAAGCTCAATCGCACCGTTTCGCTCCTCATTATTCTGATGGTAGTACTCAGTAACTACCCGCCAGATATCCAGTTTATCAGCATCACGCAGCAACTTGGTGAAGAACAGGCAGGCTTCTGTCTCTTCTTGCGGTAGAGCCGCACGGTTGTGGTAGGAAATTGTTCGCAGAACCAGGTCCCGCATTGATTCATCGAGCCTGTTTAGAACAGCATTTTCTTGAAGTATTCTCACTCCAAATTCAGCATGATCCACGGAGTGATGATCCGCAAAGGTTTGATAACGGGCATACTGTTCAAAGCGGCCAATATCATGTAAAAGAGCGATGACCTCAGCCAGTCGGAGGTCTTCATCGCTTAATCCAAGCTTTCTCCCGATGTCCAAAATCTCCTTGCATACCCGCCTGGTATGCTCTTCCTTCAGGGCTATATTTCGCTGATGGTCAGCATCTCCCAATTTGAATGTCTGCACATAGCTGACAAACCAGTTTCTCAAGTCTTCCAGGATTTCTTCGTTCATAAGCGGATTTTACAGGCAGCTTCCCAGAGCCAGTTTTCCAGGGTGGTCATGTTCAGGCCCGGTTTTTGGTTGGCCATGGCTCGCCTCCTAAGGAATGTTATTCGTAACTACATAGCCGGCAATTGATAGCCACAGAGTTCACAGAGAACTCCGAGAAAATGAACGAGAACTTGAAATCACAAATCCCAAGCACCAATTCCCAAGGAAATTTCAATGACCAATTACCAAAATCTCAAACAGAGAACCACCCGAGCTTGATTATTGGAATTTGGTTATTATTTGGAAATTGAGATTCGGTCATTGAAATTTCGGCTACTCGGTATCCTCTGTGGCTGAGTAGTTACTGTTATTCTTTGTCTAAGTCTTTGATTAGCTCATCAACCGAGTCAAAAGTC
>JAUWOP010000002.1 GCA_030612045.1 Chloroflexota bacterium
GGAGCGCTCTCTCTGGCTCATCACCAGAAGTCCTCCTTCCATCAAGACACCTCCTACTGAGTTGCCTCTTATTTAACTCCTTTTCTCGGAAAGAGGACATTCCTATTGAGTTATATAGAGGACATTATCATAGAGTTACGACACGCCTTGTATTTCTATATTGACTGTGATATACTTTATATGTTAGCAAGGGACTTGGTATAGATATTTGAGTGTAAAGTGGGGGGAAGTCCCGCTTTTTTGTTGTATAGAGGAATCTCTTAAGCGCTATTGAAGGAGACAAATAGTTTTTAGGAAAAGAGGTTACTGAAAAAGTTAAGGTATCTTCTTTATAAGTGAATCCTGCGGGGAGGCTTTTGTGGAGGGAGGTTTGTAGTTGTAATGAAAAGTGACCTTATGATTGCTCTTACCCAGCTTGCTACTGAAAGGAACTTACCTAAAGAGGTAGTTGTCAAGACAGTAGAGACAGCTTTGGCTTCTGCTTTTAGGAGGGAGTATTCTATTGATAATCAGCAAATTAGCGTTAAGATAGTACCTCAAACTGGTGAGATCAGGGTATATGTCCCGAAGACAATCGTAGATGAAACTTCCAATCCACATTATGAGATAGCTCTGACAGAGGCTCGTAGGCTGCATCCTGAGGCGTGTCTTGGTGAGACAATAGAGGTACTAGAGCCTACCCCCACAGATGCTGGTCGTATTGCTGCTCAAACAGTAAAGCAGGTGGTGCTACAGCGGCTGCGTGAGGCAGAACAGGATGCTATTTTCGAAGGGTATACTAGTAGAGAGGGAACCCTTATCAGTGGTGAAGTACAGCGGATAGAACCGCGTCAAAGTATTATCTCATTTGGTAGGGTAGAGGCGATACTCCCACTCTCAGAGCAGGTGAGCACCGAGCGTTATCGTATAGGGCAGCGGCTCAAGTTGTATCTCTTAGAGGTGCTTCATGCTAATAAGGGACCACAGCTAATTATGTCTCGGTCGCATCCTAATCTCCTGAAGTGCCTCTTCGAGCTTGAAGTTCCTGAAATACGCAGTGGCATCGTAGAGATTAAAGCTCTCGCACGGGAAAGTGGCTACCGCAGTAAGGTAGCTGTAGCTACCTCCCAAAAAGGAGTGGACCCTGTGGGATGCTGTGTGGGATTACGAGGCATTCGGATACAAAATATAACCAGAGAGTTGAACGGGGAGAAAATTGATGTTATTGAGTGGAGCTCTTCAGTTGCCAAGTTTATTGCTAACGCTCTCAGTCCAGCCCCTACAGTAAAGGTTGGGATAGTTGAAGATGGAAAGTCAGCTACAGTGATTGTACCTGATAAGCAACTCTCCCTTGCTATTGGCAGAGATGGGCAGAATGCCCGGCTTGCTGCCAAGCTTACTGGGTGGCGTATTGATATTAAGAGTGTCTCTGAAGTAGAAATTGAGCCAGAAATAGGACCTATAGTTGAAAAAGTTCTTACTCCTGAACCTGAGCTGGAGGTAGAGCCTCCAAAAGCAGATGAAGCTACGGGGGAAAGTATAGTAGATAAGAGTATTGAATCAGTGCTTGAAGAGCCCAGTACAGAGGTTCCAACTCTAATTGAATTTGAGGATGTGATTACTACAGAGGATGCCCCCATGGATATACCTGTAGACATAACTGATGAGCTTATCTCTCTTGTTGATTACCCCGTAGAGATGCTTGCTGAGGAGGTAAATCCGATTGAGCCAGGCTCACAAATCCGTTTTGCGGAAGACCTCCCCAATTATAGAGGTCCCTCTAGAGATACATCTAGCCACCGAAAGAGTCGTAAAGGTAGACCTAAGCGGAGCAACCCGTTCAAAAGGCTATAGTTCCCAACCCTAAATGATAATGAGACATAAGCATGTACCGCAGCGCACTTGTATTGTGTGTCGGCAGGTGAGCTCGAAGAGAGAGTTGATACGGTTAGTTCGTACCAATTCTGGAGTGGTAGAGATAGACGTGTCAGGTAAAAAGCCTGGCAGAGGGGCTTATCTCTGTCATACACCAGAATGTTGGGGAACAGCATTTAAAAAGAGGGGGATTTTAGAACGAGCGCTACAGATGAATCTAAGTCCAGAGAACCGTCTCCAACTAATGGAGTTTGGTCAAAGATTCAATACTCCAGATTAGTCTTTAGTCCGGAGTCGAGGGTCAGAACCTCAGACTATTGACTCTATGTAGAATGAAAGAGAGAAATGAGTACTAAAGAGAGAACAACAATGGTGACCAGCTCCAGGGCACTGCAAGCTGTGAAGCTACCTGCCTCTATTACGGTGAAGGAATTAGCCCATCAATTGAAGGCTAATCCGATAGAGGTAATTAAACAGCTAATGCGCAGAGGTATCATGGCAAATGTTAATCAGACTGTTGATTATGCTACTGCAGCAAAGGTGGCTGCCAGTTTTGGTTATGATGTGATAAAAGATACCTCCAGGGAGACTACTTCTGCCAAGAAATTTCATTTTCGTGAGAAGGAGGGGGAGGTACGCCAGTTACGGTATCCGGTAGTTACTGTTATGGGTCATGTAGACCATGGCAAGACTACTCTCCTAGATGTTATTCGGCATACGAATGTTACTGCTTCAGAAGCAGGGAGTATTACTCAGCATATTGGTGCTTATCAGGTAAAGATAGATGGTCGAAAAATTACCTTTATAGATACGCCAGGACATGAAGCATTCACTGCCATGCGAGCACATGGAGCAAAGGTGACTGATATTGCTGTGGTTGTAGTCGCTGCTGATGATGGTGTAATGCCACAGACAATAGAGGCTATAGACCATGCTCATGCTGCAGGGGTTCCTATTGTTGTAGCTCTGAATAAGATAGATAAGCCAAATGCCAATCCGGAACGAGTTAAACAGCAACTCGCCGAATATAACATTCTTATCGAAGAGTGGGGTGGTGATACCATCTGTGTTCCCTTATCTGCCAAAAAGGGGGAGGGAGTCTCAGAGTTATTAGATAATATCCTTATTCTTGCCGATATATTGGAGCTCAAGGCTGATCCGTCTATACCCGCTGCAGGGACAATCATTGAGGCAAATTTGGATAAGGAAAAAGGTGCTGTGGCTACTGTCCTGGTACAGAATGGGACTTTGAAGATAGGGGATATTGTGGTGGCTGGGGAAACTTGGGGGAAGACAAAAGCACTTTTTAATGATAAGGGAAAACGAATTAAACAAGCAGAGCTGTCAATGCCGGCAGAAATCCTAGGCTTAAAAGGTGTTCCTCGGGCTGGTGACCCCTTCAAGGTAATTACTACTGAGCGAGAGGCGAGGGCTCTAGCAGAAAAAGTACATGCTCAGAGGCATCAGATGTTCTCTCCATCTGGGGGAACTTTTAGTCTGGATAAAGTCTCCACTCAGATTCACCACGGAGAGGTAATAGAGCTCAACATTGTGCTCAAGGCTGACACTCAAGGGAGCATTGAACCGATTAAGAAATCATTGGAGAGACTGGATGTAGGTAATACAAGGGTGAATCTTATTCATATTGGTAGCGGCTCCATTACCGAGAGTGATGTGTTGCTTGCCACTACCTCAAAAGGAATTGTGGTTGGCTTTAATACTCACCCTACCCCTGGGGCACATCGTATGGCAGAATTAAACCAGGTAGACATTCGTTACTATGATGTAATTTATGAGCTCGTGGGAGATATAGAGAAAGCTCTCTCTGGCATGCTAGAGCCAACTTACAAGGATGTGATTGATGGGTATGCTGAAGTACGAGCAATCTTTCCCTCAGGTAAAAGGACTAAGGTGGTGGGAATATATATCACTGAGGGAAAGATAAGCCGCAACTGTGGAGTAAGAATCCTACGCCAAAATCAGATAGTTCATGAATCTGGGGTCAGTAGCCTCAAGCGCTTCAAGGATGATGTTGCGGAGGTATTAGCCGGCTTTGAATGTGGTGTGGGTGTTACCGGGTTTAATGATTTCCACATGGGAGACATTATTGAATTCCATCATATGGAAAAGGAATGACCTATTTACCCTGAGAGATAATAAATGAGTTATAGAGTAGATAAGATTAATCATCTTATTCGTGCTGAGATAAGTGAGTTACTTGTTCGTCAAGTTAAAGACCCCAGGCTTAGTGGTCTTATTACTATAACTCGGGTGGTTACAGCTCCTGACCTGAGCTCTGCTAATGTATTCGTCAGTGTCATGGATAATGAGGTAACTAAGCAGGAGGTCTTAGAAGTACTAAATGCTGCGGCGGGCTTTTTCCATAAAGAATTGAAGACTCGTCTAACACTATACCGCATCCCAATATTACACTTCCTGGTTGATAACAGCATAGCAGAGGCAGATAGAATCCTCCAATTAATCAAGCAGGTCCAAGATTCATAGGGACAAGAAAATATAGCCGCGAACATCGATGTGAGTATTGATGGTATTCTCAATGTATTCAAACCCCCAGGTAAGACATCATTTGAGATAGTCTCGCTAGTTCGCCGTTTAAGTGGTGAAAGGCGTGTAGGACATAGCGGGACTCTTGACCCCATGGCTACAGGAGTACTGCTTCTTTGTCTGGGGCAAGGAACTCGAGTAGTCGAGTTTATGATAACCTCCAATAAAATATACCGTACTCGGCTTGAGCTGGGCTTAGCTACGGATACCTATGACGCCACTGGCAGAGTCATCAGAAGACATGGCTCTTTCTTTACAACCCTCAGCCAGATTGAGGAGGTACTCGATACTCTTCGTGGTACCATCGAGCAAATACCCCCCATGTATAGTGCACTTAAGTATAGAGGGAGACCTCTCTACCAATTAGCACGCCAAGGAATAGAAGTAACTCGCCTCGCCAGGAAAGTGCACATTTCCCGTCTTGAAATTATGGAGTGGCAAAGTCCATTCCTCACTTTAGAAATAGAATGTAGTTCAGGCACCTATATTCGGTCTCTGGCTCATGATATAGGAGTATCATTAGGTTGCGGTGCCTGCGTCAAAGACCTGATACGACTACGATGTGGCACCTTTGATGTGAGACAATCTGTCCCTCTTCTCCTGCTAGAGGAGGCTTTCCATTGCGGCTACTGGCAGGACTTCATCTATCCCATCGATGAGGTGTTGCTAAATTGGGATGCTGCCATTGTGGGCGAAGAAACTGAGCGCTCCATCAGAAATGGACGTTCTATGGATGCAACCAACTGCTCTGTATGTAGAGATAGGGATGAAGCTTTACCCACAGGAAGTAAGTACTGCCGTGCTTATTCCGCAGAAGGTAAACTCGTAGCAATATTGCAGTGGCAGCCAGAAGAAGAGCTATGGCACCCTGAAAAGGTCTTCTCACTGTGAACATTCAGTTTTTCAACAACCTTGCGGAAGTGAAATCCATAGATTGCAAGTCTTATAGACATGGCGAAAGACCGAGGCTGTCTCAGCACTGTCCAAGCAAGAAGATTCCAGTAGTACCTTCTCCCCCTCTCCCTGATACCCAAAAACCATATAGACTTAGCCAACACCTTGAATTGATGAATATTAACCTGAGGTGTCTTTCTTTGTTGTGGCTTGTACTCTCTCAGAAATATCTTGATACGCTCGCAGTACTCTTTAGGTGCATAAATTGTACTGAGGATTTTCCTGTAGCCATTGATGAGCGTTTCCCGGTTCATTTTAGGAACAAAGTTGAGAGAACAATCTACATTGTCACCAGAAAAACCCCCTACCAGACGGTTCTCCTTTTTCAGACGTTGGTAGAGCCTTGTACCAGGTGGGGCATTAAGTAAGCCGACCATTGCCGTAACAATTCCGCTCTTCTGAATAAAGCTGATCTGGTTCTCAAAGATTGAGAGGGGGTCGCTATCGAACCCTACAATAAATCCTCCTTGCACCTCCAAACCATGGTTCTGAAGCTTCTTGACACAAGCTACCAGGTCACGGTTCCTGTTTTGAAATTTATTACACTCAACAAGGCTAGCTTCATTGGGGGTCTCAATACCAACAAACACTGTATCAAACCCCGCCTTGACCATCAGATTCATGAGCTCATCATCATCCGAGAGATTTATAGATGCTTCAGTGAAGAATGAAAAGGGGTAAGTTTTCCTATCCATCCATTCAATTACAGCAGGCAGGATATCCCTCTTCAGTTTCATCTTATGCCCTATGAAGTTATCATCCACGATGAATACACCCCCCCGCCACCCATGATTATGCAATGTGTCAAGCTCTCCGAGTAATTGCTCTCTGCTTTTTGTTCGCGGTACATGCCCATTCAACACAACAATATCACAAAACTCACAATCAAAGGGGCAGCCTCGAGAATATTGAATACTCATCGAAGAATATTTCTTCATATTAATAAGGTTCCAGAGAGGAACAGGACTCATCTTTATGTCTGGCCATTTATCAGATGCATAGATGTGCTGGGCACATCCATTGTCCAGGTCTTGTAAAAAGGGCGCAAGTGTAATTTCAGCCTCGCCAAGCACAAGATGGTCTACTTCCTTAAATTCCTCATACTCGGTAGTAAAAAGAGGTCCACCAGCCACAGTCTTAATGCCCAACCCCTTACATTTCCGGACAACCCTTTTCGCCGACTCTCTTTGTACTGCCATAGCACCGATAAATACATAGTCAGCCCACTCGATGTCCTTATCCTTCAAGGTGGTCACATTCATATCTACAAGCTTTCTCTCCCACTCTCTGGGAAGCATTGCTGCTACAGTTAATAAACCCAGGGGTGGGAAGGATGCCTTCTTAGAGATAAATTTCAAGGCATGCTTAAAACTCCAGAAAGTATCCTTGTACTGTGGATAAATAAGAATTATTTTCAACTTGTGCCTCCTCGCATACTATTCTCAGGTTCAATACCTATAATCTGATAGTAGAGCTTACCTGAAGGAGTAACCACCTCTATAGAATCTCCCACTTCCCGATGCAACAGTGCTCTGCCCACAGGTGAGGCTGTAGATATCTTACCCTCTACCACATTAAGTTCATTGGGACTAACCAGAATATAACTCAGCTTCTCATCTATATCAGCTCTTCTCACTGCGACTCTACTGCCCATGTTCACCCTCAAAGAATCAACCTCTTCCTTCTCATCTGCTACCATTGCCAACTGAAGCATTGACCTCAGTTCCTTAATCTGAGCTTCTATCTGTTCATGCTCCTCTCTGGCTGCTTCCAAAGGAGCGTTCTCACTGAAATCCTTATCCGCTGCTGCCCGCCGTATCTCCTCAGCAATCCGAGGGCGTTCTTTCTCCAATGTGGATATCTGTGCCTTCAATTGCTCATAGGCTTGTGCTGTCAGCGTTGTTCGCTTTTCTCTCTCTTGTTTATTGAGAGATGGTGATTTTCTCTTGGAAGGACCTTTTTTTACCCCTAAATGCGAAGAGAGACTAATAGGAACTAGCCTTTCTTTCTTGGCATAAGTCAAAAATGCCCTCACTGGGATTAACTTTTGTGCTGCCCCATTCTTCACAGCACTTATGTTAGTTGAACTCATTATCCACTCTGCATAACTTCCTACCTCAGGGGCAGTAAGCTCATGTATAAGTCGGCCTCTACCATTCCACTCAACGAAACGATTGACCTCCTGCTGGTATTCTTTCCTCTGTTCAGGTGACAGACTAAGGAGGAAACTCTGGGCTGCTTCATCAATGCTCATATCTCGATTCAAACTCTTCGCCACATGCTCCTTTCTCAAAGGTATCACTAACCTGCCATGATACCTATTTTAGGTATCTCTACTTCTAAGCGTCAACTTTACCATCCATAGCTCAGGCGCGTTGCTAGCCGGTGAGGTAATCCTGCTTGTATCATCTTATTCTGAGTGGCATTAACATCATAATCCACTCGGTAGTGGCAGAATATCTTCCTCTCGGTATCGATTAAAGCATAACTGGCACGGGAGTCACCATCCCGAGGTTGACCCACTCCACCGGGATTGACAATCAGGCGGATTCCTTCCTGCTCAAGAGATAAGCTTTCAAAAAGCTTGCAAAGATGGCAAATACGATTAGCGGCAGAACACCTGAAAAGCAGCGGAATATGGGAATGGGCAATGAGACAATGAGGTGTCTCAAACCACTCAAGATTCTCTGCAGCATCCTGTGCTGAAAGAAGATATTCCCATACGGGTTCACGAGGGCTACCGTGAACAAGAGTAAACTCACCACGGCACAATCTCAAAGGCAGGTTACCCAAATACTCGATACTCCGCTGACTCAACTGGGCAGCAGTCCAACGGCAAGCTAAAGCAGCCTCAGCGTTAAAATCAGAGGTGTCTATCTTCCCGATAGCAGCCCAGTCATGGTTCCCCGCTACACAGCAGTGTTGATATTGCTGCAATAGGTTTAGACACTCCTCAGGTTCAGGACCATATCCTACTACATCTCCCAAACACCATAGCTCATCGACTCCACCCCTATGCTCCACATCCGCCAGTACCGCCTTAAAGGCAGCAAGATTACCATGGATATCACCAATGATAGCATAACGCATACTTTATATATTATAGCATACTATACCTGGTCAAGGATAATAAGGTATACTTTCACGTAAGAGGCGATTCCAGTAACATCATGCTGTTGATAGTTGATAACTATGATTCCTTTGTCTATAACCTTGCTCAGTATGCAGGAGAACTGGGTTGGGAACCCTTAGTCTACCGTAATGATAAGCTCCGCATGATGGAGATCGAACAACTGACTCCTAGCCACATCATTATTTCTCCAGGACCTCGTACTCCTCTGGAGGCAGGAATATCCAACGAGGTTATCCGTCACTTTGAAGGTAGGATTCCTATTCTGGGAGTTTGCCTGGGTCATCAATGTATTGGACATGTCTATGGTGGTGTGGTTACCCGCTCTCAGATTCCTGTGCATGGTAAAACCTCACTCATACACCATGATGGTAGAACTGTATTCAACGGAATCCCTAACCCATTCGAAGCCGGACGCTATCATTCCCTGATAGTTGAGCCGGACTCTCTGCCTGACTGCCTGGAAATTTCAGCATGGACTGCTGATGGGAAGATAATGGGACTGCGCCACAAAGAATATATCGTAGAGGGGGTTCAGTTCCACCCTGAATCCATTCTAACAGCGGTTGGACACACAATCTTACGGAACTTTCTGAGTCAGTCCTACCCTATCCAAGAATGAATAATCGGTTGACCCTGGTCACCATCTATGTAGTAATTCTCTTTACTCATATCGGCTTCAGTATGCTTTTCCCCGTGAATCCCCGCTATGCTATCTACGTGGGGGCTTCTGTTTCTCATATTGGATTAATTGTCGGCACCTTCGCTTATGTTACTGCTCTTACTATGATACCCTTCGGCTTGCTTGCTGACAGAATAGGGAAACGCTCCCTATTACTCATAGGAGTAACAGCGTGTATTGCAGTTCCCTGGCTTTACCCCCAGGCTAGCACTCCATCCCAACTGGTACTGGTTATCGGACTTCACGGGCTTGCTACAGCCAGCTTTATTCCTGCCGCCAATGCCTTGCTGGTTGACATCACGCCCCCTCCTAAATGGGGACGAATCTTAGGGCAATTTACGGCTATTGCTCTACTGGGTATGGCTATTGGTCCCGCAATTGGCGATTTTCTCCTGGAGAACTGCGGCTTCAACACTGTGTTCCATACCTGTAGTCTGATGCCAATTCCAGGGCTTCTGCTCATAGCAATCGTCTTCAGACGCATCCCACACGAACCCAGCCAGGCAGGTCGCCCGACGTCGGGTGACCCTACCCTGCCTCGAAGCTCACGAGGTTGGTTGAAAAGCCCTGCAGCACTTATCGCTCTGCTTACGCCGCTATTCATAACCGTCGGGTCCGGAACTATTTGCGCCTACATGCCCCTCTATGCTGATGAGCTTGGAATCACCTGGGGTGGTGCTGCTGGTTTTCTTATTATGGCGCTTTATGGTGGGTCGGTGGTGTCGCGCGACCCAGCGGGTAGGATTTCAGATAAGATAGGGAGATTTCCTGTTATCCTCTTTGGATTCGGCATCAGCGTCATTTCCCTTGCCTGCATCTCTATGGTCACTTCCTTCCCTGCATTAATAGTAACTACTACCTTCTTTGGAGTAGGGATGGGGATTGCTATGCCTCCCGGTTTTGCCCTTATGGCGGATGTAGCTCCCGCTGAGATGAGGGGGTTCGGTTTGGGCATAGCAAACAGTTCCCTTCAAGTTGGGGTTGCCGTGGGAGGTAGCTTGATGGGACTCGTGGTAGGCACATGGGGTTATGAGATAATGCTATATTGCTGCACCTTGGTAGTAGCTATAGGGATGCTAATCGTGCTGGTGCTCGGCTATTATGCTAGAAAAAAGAGGCAATAGGGAATACTAGAGACAACAAGTGGAAACCGCCGATGGCTCAATTAATGCATAGCGATAACGAGGGTTGCATCTGATTTCCCATTGGAGTACCTGTTAACAGACTTTGGTTTGCTGTAACCTTCATAGTACCCGAGAAAGAAGCAAACACACATGGACGGCTGCCCACCAACGAACCATGAAAATAAGTTGTCATTGCGAGTCTTTTCCCCTTGTCATTGCGAGCAAAGCGAAGCAATCCCATCGCCACTCCCACCGCCGAGGTTGCTTCGGCACTGCGTGCCTCGCAATGACACACTATGGGGACGCTCCTCGCAATGGCAGATGTGGGGATGAGGCTATTTTCGGAATAAAGAGTTTGCTATTCAGTAGCCTTGTCCTTATGATATAGTTCACTTTTGCGTATAAGAGAAGGGTGTATCAGGGATGTTGGATGAGTTTAGTCTTATACTGGATATAGCTATTGTTCTGGGTGCAGCTTTAGCAGGAGGGTTGGTCGCCCGCTTCTTGAAGCAGCCTACCATAATAGGTTACCTCCTGGCTGGAGTTATCATTGGTCCTCATGTGTTTGGCTTAATTCATGAATCGGATGAAATAAGGGTACTGGCTACTATTGCGATTGTGCTACTCCTCTTCACTCTTGGGATAAAGTTCTCGCTACGGGAAATGATTCGGGTGAGGAAGGTAGCTATTGGGGGTGGTATATTTCAACTTCTGGCTACTACAGGGTTGGGAATAGGTATTGCCACCCTCCTTGGATGGTCGCTTCATGAGGCAGTAATCTTCGGCTTTCTAATTGCCCTCAGCAGCACGATGGTAGTAATCGGTATGCTTACCGAGCGTGGGGAGTTGGAATCAGTACATGGTCGGGTGATGATAGGAATCCTCCTGATGCAGGATATTGCTGCCGCTTTCATGATGTTCATCCTTCCAGCACTGGGAGACTCAGGTGGGAACCTGCCCCCCGTACTGGGGATGGCAGTCCTTAAAGCTGTGCTATTCCTAGCTTTAGTCTTGCTCCTGGGAGCATGGGTAGTACCTCGATTCATAAGGCGTGTAGCGGGTCAAGGACCCAGGGACAGGGAGCTGTTCATACTTTCCAGTGCTGTGTTGTGCTTCGGAGGTGCCTTTGGCGCCTACTATTTTGGTTTGTCGGCGGCTTTGGGTGCTTTTGCCATCGGGCTTCTCATTAGTGAATCTGACTTCGCCCATCAGGTGCTTGGCGATATGATACCCCTGCGTGATATCTTCTCCGCCCTTTTCTTTGTGTCAGTAGGAATGCTTGTTGACATATCTTTTATGGCGGGAAGTATCGGCACTGTCATTGTAGTAGCTCTAGTGGTTATTCTGGGTAAGTTTCTTATCTGCTCTGCTACCGCCAGGCTCTTCGGTTATAGGGGTAAGACAGTACCCCTGGTGGGGGCGGGAATGATACAAGTTGGGGAATTCAGCTTCGTGTTAGCAGAGCTTGGGCTAGAGACAGGGGGAATTTCAGAGCACCTATATTCGCTGATTCTTGCCAGTGGTATGATTTCCATTATCCTCACCCCATTTGTCTACACACTGACAACCAACCTCAGCACCAGATTGATTCGAGTGAGAGGGCTGAGGTCTCTCACAGGGGTTGGTGCACCACAATTAGTTGAGGAGGTAGCGAAGATTTCTGACCATGTAGTTATTTGTGGTCATGGTCGTGTAGGTGGTAGTGTAGCCCGGATGCTGGGGCAGTTAGAGATTCCATATTTGGTCATTGACCTCGACCCGGCGATTATCTCCAATCTCCGGGATGAGGGGATTCCCTGCGTCTACGGGGATGCTGGTAACCGGGAGGTGCTTTCCAAGGTGGGACTTAAGGATGCAGCCCTTTTGCTGATTGCTATGCCTGACCCTATGGCAGCGAGGCTTACTCTCGACCACGCTCTCCATATTAACCCTCATCTGGATGTTGTGGCACGTGTTCATAGCGATTTCGAGCTTGATTTCTTGCGGGGAAGGGGAGCTTCTGTGCTGGTCCAGCCGGAGTTTGAGGCAAGCATAGAGATGGTGCGGCATGTCTTGTGCCGATTGGGATTGCCCGAGGACAAGGTGAAGGAGTTTGTCAACAACTGGAGAGCAACATGCCCTGTATAAAAATGTAACTACTCAGACAGGATAACAGGATACACATCAGGTAGAGATAGAGACCCTCCCCCCTCTATCTCTGTTGTTTGGACTGTTAGACAGTTAAACAAGGGGTTGCAACCTCTTGTTCATTTCCTCAGTGTCCTCGGTGAACTCTGTGGCTTACCATAGTCGTTGAATGGTTGGGCTGCTGGTTTTGGTTGTCGTTAATCGTTAAAGGTCTTGACGAGTTGCGCAACCCTTTATCCTTCACCGTTCCCTTTCCTCTGTGAACTCTGTGGCTATCAATTACTGGCTGAGTAGTTACCTTATCTCTTTATGATACCTCTCCAAACCATCTAGCAAAACCCCCAGATTATAGTGGGCTTCGGCATAGTTCGGATTTACTCTCAATGCCTCCCTGAACTCAGCCTTTGCCTCTTCATACCTCTCCAAATCCTTCCCTAGTAAAATCCCCAGATTATTATGGGCTTCGGCATAGTTCGGATTTACCCTCAGTGCCTCTCCGTATTCAGCCTCTGCCTCTTCACATCTCTCCAAATTACTTAACAAAATCCCCAGATTATTATGGGTTTCGGCAAGGTCTGGATTTACCCTCAATGCCTCCCTGAACTCAGTCTCTGCCTCTTCACATCTCTCTAAATCCCCTAGCAAATTCCCCAGATTACTATGGGCTTCGGCATAGTTCGGATTTATCCTCAATGCTTCCCTGTATTCAGCCTCTGCCTCTTCATGCTTCTCTAAATTCCCTAACAAAACCCCCAGATTATTATGGGCTTCGGCAAGGTCTGGATTTATCCTCAATGCTTCCCTGTATTTAGCCTCTGCCTCTTCATGCCTCCCTAGATTCCCTAGCAAATTCCCCAGATTATTATGGGCTTCGGCATCGTTCGGATTTACTCTCAATGTTTCCCTGAACTCAGCCTCTGCCTCTTCATACCTCTCCAAATCCTTCCCTAGTAAAATCCCCAGACTATTATGGGCTTCGGCATAGTTCGGATTTAGCCTCAGTGCCTCTCTGTATTCAGCCTCTGCCTCTTTAAAATCCTCGGCGTAGTAGCAGGCATTGCCGCGGTAGAAATGACCCTCTGTGGTGAGATCCTTGATTTTCTTCAGCACCTCTGCCATCACAGCAGCTTCTCTCCTGGCGGCATCCGAAATCCCCTCCACCTTCCCTACAGTGCTGAGGGAAACAGGGGACTCCACGGCTACCTTTGCCGCCTCCCTAGCTTCTTCAGGCTTGATGCTGATTATGCGGGCTATCTCATCTTCTATCTTTTCCATAGCACTCTGGAAGCTTATATTTTTCGTTAGCTCACTTATAATCATTTCCTTATCGGCATCACCGTGGTATGAAAGGATGGTCGTGCCATTCTTATCAGAAAGGGCTTCAGTAAGGTCTATATGGGCGTTTTTATTTCCAAGGGGGACAACGAACTTCTCCAGTCCGTCCAGCAGTCCCCATTCATAGGAGATGTTATGTCTCAGCTCATTATAGATGACGATACCGAAGTAGCACCTCCTCATTATCTCCCTGAGTCCCTCATCCGTTTTCACTCCTGCCGATATCTCTCTCCCCGTGTGAACCTCAAACCCCCTCCCCTTAAGATAATCTATCAAGATGCGCTCTATCCGGCTTGGATTATCTCCCGATGTAAATGCGAGGGCTAAGAATACGGACTTGGGGTTAACCCTCTGCTCAGTTTCCATATTAATTCTCCGTCCTCCGTAGCTGCTAATAAAAGGAGAGTTGGTCAAATTTCCTTCATCGAGTTAAATTGGCTTCGACAGCCTGATTTAATAGGTGACTTAATGGTAAGATACCTTGCTGAGTTTATGCTGTCAACTTTGGGAGGGGGGCTTGTCCGTGTTGTTACTCTGCTGGATTTGCTATACTATAAGAGTTGTAGAGAGTATTTATGGTTACCAAAGATGAACTCTTTTTATCTCCATCAAACCCCTGACCTCTCCACAAAGGTCAAGGAGCTGGGGAAAGCCTCCGGAGAGGATGCCTTCAGCTCTTATGAACAAGTGGATTCCCTTCCATTTCGATGCTGGATATATTCCGCCTCATCTCAGGGCAGGGCTATACCTATATTTAAGGTATTGATGAGCAATTCCTGCAGGAACAACTGCCTTTATTGTGCTAGCCGTTCGGGTCGTGATTTTCCCAGATATTCTCTTAAGCCAGAGGAGCTTGCTCACGCCTTTGCTGAATTATATAGCTCGAGAATGGTAGAAGGAATCTTTTTAAGCTCAGCAATCGAAGATAACCCTGACAGGACAATGGAGCAGATGATTCGTGCTATTGAGCTCATTCGCTTCCAGTATAAGTTCAGAGGCTATGTTCACCTTAAACTCATGCCCGGTGCTAAATTACATTATGTGGAGAGGGCAATCGAGCTTGCGGACAGGGTCTCGGTAAACCTGGAAGCACCAAACCAAAGCCGTCTTAGCAAGATAGGTCCGAATAAGGAGTTTGCCCATGCCTTAAAGCAGATGGAATATGCTAAGAAGCTAATAGAGCAGGGCATGGGTAGGGCAAGAAGCCAGACAACTCAGTTTGTGCTTGGAGCATCGGGAGAGTCAGATGAGGAGATTCTTGATACCTTAAACCTCGTCTATGAGAATTTTAACCTCAGGCGCTGCTACTTCAGGTGTTTTCATCCTGTGCCTGATACGCCCCTGGAGGGGTATCCACCAACCGTGAAGTGGAGAGAGCGAAGGCTCTATCAGAGTGATTTCCTCATCAGAAACTATGGCTTTAAGCCCGATGAGATGGTACTTGATGCGGGTGGAAACCTTCTCCTCAATATTGACCCAAAGCTAGCCTGGGTGAATTGCCATCCTGAGCTTTTCCCTGTTGAGATAAACACTGCTGAGCCTGAGGAGCTGCTGAGAGTGCCCGGATTTGGTCCCCGCACCGTCTCACGAATTTTGGAGCTGAGGAGCAGAGGGAAGCTTAACCCCGGTGATTTAAGGCGGGTGGGGGTTCCCTTAAAGCGTGCAGCTCCCTTCCTTCTGGTCGATGGGAGAAGGATAGACAGCAAGGATTGTCCTATCAGGCTGAGCTTGCTATAATCACCTTTGGAGAGTGTGAAGGGTAAGGGGGATACTTTGTGGTGATTGCAAAGGTAAACTCTGCTGCTGTGGTTGGTATTGAGGGGCGATTGGTTGAGGTAGAGGCAGATATTTCGAGTGGATTGCCCTCAATGACCATCGTAGGCTTACCTGATACTGCAGTGCAGGAAGCAAGAGAACGGGTACGCTCTGCTATTAGAAACTCTGGTTATATCTTTCCCAACCGCAGGATAACGGTTAATCTTGCTCCTGCTGACCTTAAGAAAGAGGGCCCTGCCTATGACTTGCCTATAGCTGTAGGCATCCTGCTCAGCTCTGAACAGGTGAGCGCTGATGTATCTCAGATATTCTTCCTGGGTGAGCTTTCCCTCAATGGTAAGGTGCGCCACACCTATGGTATTCTCCCCATGACGGCTCTCGCTAAAGAGCATGGGCTCTCTCAGGTTTTTGTGCCTGCTGAGGATGCCTTTGAAGCCTCTCTGATAGACGGGATGCAGGTATTCCCGGTGAATTCGTTGGCTGAGGTGTTGGGACATCTGCGGGGAGAAAATCCCATTCCGCTATATGTCCCACCCCCGATTACGGAGAGGCAGAGTCCTCAGTATGAGCGAGCTATTGACCTCACACATATCAAGGGGCAGGAGCACATTAAGCGGGCGCTGGAGGTGGCTGCTGCTGGAGGACATAACATGCTGATGAGTGGGCCACCGGGCAGTGGTAAGACAATGCTTGCCCGTGCTCTCCCATCCATCCTCCCTGAGATGAGCTCTGAGGAGTCACTGGATGTTACCAGAATATACAGTGTGAGCGGGCTTCTTCCCCATGATGTTCCTCTGATTACTCAGCGTCCCTTCCGTGCCCCTCATTACACTATCTCTCATGCTGGATTAGTAGGAGGGGGACGCTGGCCCCGACCGGGTGAGGTAAGCCTGAGTCATCGAGGAGTGCTTTTCCTGGATGAACTTCCTGAATTTGGCCGCTCGGTGCTGGAAGTGCTGCGCCAACCTCTGGAGGATAAGGTGGTAACCATCAGTCGCGCTCAGGGGGTTATTACCTTCCCTGCTAATTTTATGCTGGTAGCTGCCATGAATCCTTGCCCCTGTGGCTACTATGGAGACCCTGTGAAGGAGTGCCGCTGTTCCCCGAGAGAAATATCTCGATACCAGAGGCGAATCAGTGGACCTTTATTAGACAGGATTGATATATTCGGTGAGGTTCCTCGCGTGGAATATGAGAAACTTGTAGATGAACGACAGGGGGAAACCTCTGAACAAGTCAGAGCCAGGGTTGAGACAGCACGGAATATTCAGAGGGAGCGTCTCAGTAAGTCAGGACTTATTTGTAATGCGGAGATGACTCCACTGGAGGTGCGTGATTTTTGTCAGGTTAACCCTACATCTCAGAGTTTGCTCCGTACAGCGATGAGTCAGTTCTCATTATCCGCGCGTGCCTTCCATCGTATCCTTAAACTTGCTCGTACTATAGCAGACCTTGATGGTGCTGATATAATCAAGACGCACCATCTGGCAGAGGCATTGCAGTATCGTCCCAGGGGTTTGATGTAACACGGGCATTGGACTCTCAACTCGATAGAATTTCTCAAGGGATGAGTAGGAGGGAAATCCTATGACTATAGACAGGGTGGTTGTCAGTTGTGAAGAGGCAGTGGCAGATATTCCAGATGGCGCTACCATCCTGTTTGGTGGAGTAGCAGCCAGAGGCACACCCGATCACCTGATTGTAGCACTAGCTAGAAAAGGCACCAGGGATATAACGGCCATAACTATTGAGTGTACTGGTGGATGGGGTTCCTCCGATGATATATCTCTTCTAATTGAGACAGGACAAGTTAAAAAGGTGATCACTTCCTACGCCGTCTCAATCGTGCTCTCAAAAATCAACGCTTTTGAGAGGAGGTATCGAGAGGGGGACATTGAATTGGAGATGGTTCCCTTCGGTACGATGGCAGAAAGGATTCGCTGTGCGGGAGCAGGTCTGGGAGGGGTCTACGTGCCTACAGGGGTAGGCACGCTTATGGAGGAGGGAAAGGAAAAGAGGGTCATCAATGGTAAAGAGTATCTCCTTGAGTTGCCTCTACACGCCGATTTTACCCTGATTAAAGCCTACAAGGCTGACAGGATGGGTAACCTGACCTACAGGGTATCAGCGAGAAATATGAACCCAGTTATGGCAACGGCAGCTCGAGTAACCATTGCCGAGGTTGAGGAGATTATAGAGACAGGGAAACTTGACCCCGAAACTATTGTTACCCCGGCAATTTATGTACACCGTGTAGTAGAAATACGCTGAAGGGGAAGACAGCCATGATGAAGAATAGGCTAAGTGAAGAGACAATCGCTATGCGAGTAGCTAAGGAGATTGAAGACGGTTTTTTTATCAATCTAGGGATTGGTATCCCTACTCTGGTCTCCGATTTCGTTCCTGAAGATAGGATGGTGATGTTCCAGTCGGAGAATGGTATTCTAGGTATGGGGGGACTCTTCCCTGCAGGAGAGGGAGACTTCGACCTGGCTAATATGTCCGGGCAGTCCGTAAAGCTCGTGCCTGGCGCCTCTTTCTTCGATTGTGTCTACTCCTTCGACATGATTAGAGGCAAACATCTCGATGCGGCTGTATTGGGGGGATTTCAGGTATCAGAGAAGGGTGACCTGTCGAACTGGATGCTGAACGAGAGAAAAGTGGGTGGGGTAGGAGGGGCAATGGATGTAGCAGTAGGTGCCAAGAGGCTTTTCATCGCCATGACGCATACTGATAAGAACGGGAATGCCAAAATAGTCAAGGAATGCACCCAGCCTGTTACCGCCCAAAGGTGTGTAAACACAATATTTACCGACTTGGCGGTTATTGAGGTAACTGAGGAAGGGCTATTACTGAAAGAAATAGCCCCCGGTTGGCAGGTAGAGGAGGTTCAAGCACTCACTGAACCCAGGCTTCTAGTAAGTAGCGACCTTAGAGAGATTACCCTCTAGTGTAGTGTAATTGTAATAACTATACAGTTTGTCATTCCGTGCTTGACACGGAATCCATCCCTGGACCTTCTGGATTCCCGCTTTCGCGGGAATGACATGGGGCGCTTCATTGTCGAGTCATTTAGGAGACACTACACTAGAAGTATCATGTTGACACTACTACCTCTTGTTGTTATCCTTTACGATTAGTAATTGTCTGAGAGAGCAACCTGATACATTCGAAGAATTAAGAGGAACTATGATTTGCCCGGTATGTAAGGAAGATATGATTGTGGTAGAGCACGAGAGAATCGAGCTTGACTACTGTGTGAAGTGCTTCGGTGTTTGGTTTGATGCCGGAGAGCTAGAACTCCTGCTTGAATCCCTGGGACTAGAGGAGTCAGGATTTCGGATGGAGGAGATAATGGCTCTGCCTGAGAAGAGAGCAACTGAGGAGGTGCGCAAGTGCCCCATCTGCAGGAAGAAGATGCGGAAGGTTACCATCGGTCATACCCCTGCGGTGCTCATCGATGCCTGCCCTCAGGGAGATGGACTGTGGTTCGACGGTGGTGAGGTAAATCAGGTTATAAGGCAGCTTGTGGACACTTCCCCTGGTGATACACAGGGGCAGGTTGTCACCTTTCTGGGAGAGGTTTTTAAGGCTAGAGAATAGCACTATTATGGTCTCCTCTCCCCTTCGGGGTAGACTAACTGACATCAGTTAATCTATTATTCTAATGAGTAGAGTGTTAGGGTGAACTGTTTATTTTGGAGGTAGGATATGGTCTATATCATTATTGGGGTTGTTGTTGTCCTGATTGGACTATTTGTGCTTGCCTATAATGGGCTGGTGCGGTTGCGCAATCAGATGAAAAATTCCTGGTCTCAGATTGATGTACAGCTCAAGAGGCGGCATGACCTGATACCCAATTTGGTAGAGACAGCCAAGGGGTATATGACCCACGAGAGGGAGACACTGGAGAGTGTAACCAATGCCAGGAACCTGGCGCACCAAACTAGCGGTGGTGGTGTAGCCGAGCAGGCAAAGTCTGAGCAAGCACTCAGTGGAGCATTGAGCCGCTTCTTTGCTGTTGTGGAGAGGTATCCTGACCTCAAAGCCAATCAGAACTTCCTTGCCTTGCAGGAAGAGCTTACCTCGACTGAGAACAAGATAAGCTTTGCTCGCCAGTATTACAATGATACAGTCTTAAATTATAACAATAAGACTCAGGCAATCCCTACTAATATTGTGGCTAGTATTGGTAAGTTCAAATCGGGAGAATTCTTTGAACTGGAAGCACCGGCAGAGCGAGAGGTTCCTAAGGTAAGCTTCTCGTAATAGAGTTATAGAGTTCATAGAGTTATAGAGTTTGTTGAGTTGGGGGGGAACTCAATGAACTCAACAACCTGAGTAGTTACTGCGAATTTGCATCGGATTATACAGGAGAGCATAAATACCCATGTGGGAGCAAATTAGAGCCAACAGGATAAAATCAACAGGGTTGGTGATAGGCATGGCTTGCCTGCTTTTCATTATAGGTTACTTTGTAGGGATACTAGTTTTGGGGTCACCACTTGCTGGTCTCATCATAGCCTTAATAATATGGATTATAATGACCCTTGTTGCCTATTATCAGGGCAACAGCATTTTCCTTTCAATATCGAAGGCGAAGAAAATAAGCCATAAGGACCATCCCCAGCTCTTCAATATAGTAGAAGAGATGAAGATTGCTTCAGGGCTCCCTGTTATGCCAGAGATATATATTATTGATGACCCTGCTCCTAATGCCTTTGCCACAGGCAGGGACCCTCAGCATGCTGCTGTGGCAGTCACTTCAGGATTGCTGCAAAGACTCAACCGCGACGAGCTACAGGGTGTGATTGCCCATGAGATGTCACACATTAAGAACCGTGATGTTCTCCTAATGATGATGTCTGGGGTCATGATGGGAAGCATCATTATACTTGCCGACATAGCCTTGTGGTATCTTATTTTGGGAGGTGGTCGTTCCGGACGGCGTTCCTCCTCATCGGGAGGTGGAGGACAGGCACAACTTATCATACTGGTAGTGGGGATAGTGTTCATAATCCTTGCTCCTATTCTGGCTCAATTGCTCTACTTCGCTATCTCTCGTAAGAGAGAATACATGGCTGATGCCTCGGCAGCGTTATTTACTAGATACCCTGAGGGACTGGCTTCAGCCCTGGAGAAGATATCCTCATCCCCTGCCAAGCTAGCTTCAGCCAACCGTACTACTGCACCCATGTATATTATCAATCCACTTAAGAGGAAGGGGAAGAAAGCCAGCGACCTTACCAGTACTCATCCACCAATCTCTGAGAGAATAAGGATACTGCGGAGCATGGGGGGTGGCAGTTCGCTGTTAGATTACGAGAGCGCGTTTGAGCAGGCTCATAAAGGGGGAGGCAGGATTATGCCTGCTTCTGCTCTCGCCGGAGTATCTCCTCTTACCGCGCGTGAGCCAGGTGCAGCAGTGGAGCCATCGAAGATTGACAGGGCAAGAGAAACATCAGATCTTATGTGGAAGCTTAACCAGTATAGCTCCTTAACCTGTGCCTGTGGGACAAAATTCAAGATTCCACCCAAGTTTAAGGCTGCTACCATCAAGTGCCCTCATTGTGGGGTGATTAATCACATACCTGGCAGGTAGAATCATCCTTCCAAGCACATCGTAGCCAGAAGGTGGGTTTTCACCCACCCTACGAAATCTTCACTGCTCGAAGTCTGGCAGCGCCGCAGCAAGCTCTTGGAAGAGACAATCCCTCTGCTCTACGTTGAGGGATTGTCGACGAGAGACTTCAAACGAGCTCTCAGTCCGCTATGGGGTAAGAGCGGTCTCTCCCACTCCAGTGTTTCACGGGCGAATAAAGCCCTCAAGGAGGCCTTCAACAACTGGCATCACCGTGACCTATCCCTCAAGGAGATAATTTTCCTCTTTCTGGACGGCATCTACCTGGGGGTAGGGGGTAACAGCCGCAATAGGGAAGCTGTGCTGGTAGCCCACGGTATTACTAGCGAAGGGAAACGGGTAGTCCTGCACCTGAGCCTCGGGGGCAGGGAGAGCACCGAGTCATGGAAGGGAGTGCTAAATGACCTGGTGGGGGGCGTGGCTTAAGGCGGCCTCAGCTATTCATTACTGATGGTAACCAGGGGCTGCTTAGGGCGATAAAAGATGTCTGGACGATGCCCGGGATGAAGCCAAGCAGTTTCTGTCCCGTTACAGCAGGGAGGTCCCCACTGCTTGTGAGACCTTAGCCAGACACATCGAGGAATGCCTCACCTTCTATCGCTTCCCTGAGCGTCACTGGAAACACATCCGCACCAGTAATGTCATTGAACGAGCCTTTAAGGAGGTTAAGAGAAGGACCAGTGTGGTTGGTCGCTTTCCGAATGAAACCTCGGCCCTGGTGATGGTTTTCAGTATTCCGAATGAGGAGCGGTTGAAGTGGCAGAAAGTCAGGATGAGGGCTTGAGGATATCGCCTGGATAGGGGAAGCATCAAAGGCATTAGAGCAGGAGCCAATCAGATTGGAATTCTTAGAGGAAGCACTGATTGCTTAAAGGGATTGACTGAGATGGCAGAAGGGTATGGGATATGGCCAAGAGAATTTCCACCAGTTATGGGACGCAGCCCCAAAAAGTGTATGTGCAATCTTAATGTGCACTTGTTATAATAAATCTCGTGGAGGTAGCCAAAGTATGAGAAGCAATTTAAGATGCCCGAAAAGTGATGAAGAATTTGAATATAGATGGCTACCCATGGTATCTTTTCTGAGCATAAGGTGGATGGGGAAAAGATATATGCGCTGTCCAAAATGCCACAGATTCTCATGGTTTAACGTACGGAGTACGAGAGTTAGTGACAAATAAATGAGCGGTAGAACTCTGCGGAAACCTTCGCGGTTTCCTTGTCTTGCCTTCCACTCGGGCATATAACATATGTAAACTGGCCATGAGACTTTTTCTGGAGTTGACCGCCCAAATATTGCATTAGACGCTTTTCGCATGTAACAAAAGTCCTTAAAGTTGCTACATAGGGGTTAAAAACCAACGAGGGGGGGGTTGGGTGGTCACACAAGCAGGGGGAACACTCTCGCCCTGAGGGTGTCATGTTACAGTAAGTGCTCCCGCAAGGTCTTTGGAGGCATAGTATCTAAGGTAAGCGTCCACATCATCTGCATCAAGAAGTCCCATAACATCTGCATCAGGTCCCATCAAGCCGTAACCGACACTTCCTCCCTCTGTGTAACCGAGGACTGCTATGACATCATAGCTTCCTGCCTGTGAGGAAAGGTAGGACTGCATTCGATTCCAAACTTCTACCCCGATGCCCAGGGTACGGGTAACCCCTAATGTCCCTACATACCATCGCCCAGGTGACTAGAAGGGTCCCGAGGTGTACTCACAGAAGCTGCCATTCTGCTTGAGAATGAAACCTACCAGAACACCAGACCCGGGGGCTATGCGCCAATCCTTCGGCTTTGCTCAGGACAAGTTTATCCAGTGTATCTCAGCCAGGATAGTTCTCTGGCTGGGCACTGTTAGGGGAAGTACAGGGACTTGAAATCGTCCCCGTGGGAGTGTAGTATATTCGAATGTAGAGTAGTTTCGACTAGCTTCCTGCCGAAGTGGCGGAATGGCAGACGCGCTACGTTCAGGGCGTAGTGCCCTCAGGGGCATGGGAGTTCAAGTCTCCCCTTCGGCATTAAATCAAGGGCTAAGGGAGCGCTTGTAGCTCAGTAGGATAGAGCGCAGCCCTGCGGAGGCTGAGGTCGTGGGTTCGAGACCCACCAAGCGCGCTAGAGGGCGATTAGCTCAGCGGTGAGAGCACCAGTTTTACACACTGGGGGTCAGAGGTTCAAATCCTCTATCGCCCACTTACTCACATAAGGAATATGCCCACACTTTACCTTGTTGGCACCCCAATTGGTAATCTGGAGGATATCACTCTACGTGCTCTCCGTATCCTCGATGAGGTGGAGCTTATTGCTGCTGAGGATACACGCCGAGCACGACAGCTTCTCTCTGCCTATAATATCAAGACCCCTCTAACAAGCTACTATGAATACAGCTCAAGAGCAAAGCTCTCCTCTCTATTACAGCAACTTCAGGAAAAAGATATAGCTATTATCTCTGAAGCAGGTATGCCAGGGCTGAATGACCCAGGCTACCAGCTTGTTAATGCGGCACTTCACCAGGGTATCAGGGTAGAGCCAGTCCCCGGCGCTTCTGCTTTAGTTA
This sequence comes from Chloroflexota bacterium, assembly GCA_030612045.1. Classification (GTDB taxonomy): domain Bacteria; phylum Chloroflexota; class Dehalococcoidia; order UBA2247; family JAUWOP01; genus JAUWOP01. The sequence continues at coordinate 23,741 of JAUWOP010000002.1, forward strand.
CTGCCGCAGTAGTTTCCGGATTACCTGTAGAGCAATTCTTATACCTCGGCTTCCTCCCACGCCGTAAGGAAAAGAGGAGCCAGTTGCTGAAATCAATCATAGCAGAGCCTTACACCATTATAGCCCTTGAAGCTCCCCATCGCATACAATCTACTCTAGTTGACCTTTTGGCTATCCTGGGCGATAGACAAATCGCTGTTGCCAGAGAGCTAACCAAGATTCACGAAGAGGTGTTTCATGGTAGAATAAGTGAAGCCAAGGAATGGTTTTCTCAGCCCAAAGGTGAATTTACCCTCGTCATCGAAGGGAACAGAAGGGAAGATGAGGAGTTCTCTCTTTCCGAGATAGAGGAGAGATTATCTCAGTTATATCACAAAGGTATTAAAGCCAAAGAAGCAGTTTCTGAGGTAGCAGGGGTAACTGGTTTATCGAAAAGGGAAATCTATGGGATTTGGGTACATTTATCAGAAACAATACATAAGGAAGAATCACCATAAGGTTACCTGATGGCTGATAGCCAACAGCTAACAGTGAAAAAGGGGGTATCTTGGGCGAAGTAATCTTTATCGGTGTGGCATGGCCCTATGCTAACGGACCCCTGCACCTGGGACATGTTGCTGGCGCTTACCTGCCAGCGGATATTTTTGCTCGGTATCATCGTGCTAAGGGTGACAGGGTGCTCATGGTCTCCGGGAGTGACCAGCATGGTACACCGATAACCCTGCGTGCTAAACAAGAGGGTGAGGAACCCCAGGCAATAGCTGCCAGATACCATCAGAGCTTTCTTCAGTGCTGGGAGAAACTAGGGATAAGCTTTGACCTTTTTACCTCTACAAACACACCTAATCATATGAAGGTAACCCATGATGTTTTTCTTACCCTGCTCAACAAGGGCTATATTTCTCGGCACACCATGCCACTACCTTACTGCCCTCAATGTAAGCGGTACTTGCCCGACCGTTATTTAGGAGGCACCTGTCCCTACTGTAATTCCCCCGATGCCCGAGGCGACCAATGCAATACCTGCGGCAAGCCACTAAATTCGGTTGACCTCATTGCACCCCACTGTCAATTATGCGGCGCTCCCTCCCACGTCAGAGACTCCGAGCACTTCTTTCTTCGTCTTGATGCCTTCCAGGATAGGCTTATCCAATGGGTAAAGCAGCAGACTCATTGGAGAGAGAGTGTACGGCACTTTACCATCAACCTTCTGGAAGAAGGATTAAAGAAGCGAGCTATTACCAGGGACATCGACTGGGGGGTAACTATACCTCAGCCTGGTTTTGAAAATAAACGAATATATGTGTGGTTTGAAGCGGTCATCGGATATCTCTCTGCGAGTCAGGAATGGGCATTATCCCAGGGAGACTCCCAGGGATGGCAGCCCTTTTGGCAGCCAGGGACAAAAAGTTACTACTTTATTGGAAAGGATAACATCCCTTTCCACACCATTACCTGGCCTGCAATGTTGATGGGATATGAAGGACTCGCCCTTCCCTATGATGTCCCTGCCAATGAATTTCTTACCTTAGAAGGGAAGCAGTTCTCCACCAGCCGCAATTGGGCAGTATGGCTACCAGATTACCTGGAGCATTATGCCCCTGACCCTCTGCGATACATGCTATCAATAAATATGCCCGAAGGGGCGGATACAGATTTTTCCTGGAGGGAGCTTGTCCGCCGGAATAATGATGAATTAGTGGCTACCTATGGGAATCTAGTGCACCGTGTTCTCACCTTCACTCAGCGTCAGTTTGGGAGAGAAGTACCTGCTCATGGCGAGTTTGACCCTGTAGACAACGCACTACTACATGAATCAGAAACTACCTTTACAAAAGCGGGCTCTCTTCTTGATAAGTGTCACTTTCGAGATAGTATTCAATCTGCAATGTCCCTAGCCCACGAGGCAAATCGCTATCTGGAGAAGAAATCTCCCTGGAAGATGATTAAGCAAGATAGGCAAGCTACTGCTACATCACTTTATGTTGCTCTCTCTGTAATCTCCTGCCTCAAAACTATACTCTATCCTTTCTTACCTTTTAGCTCCCAGAAGCTCCATCACCTACTAGGATTTTCCGGGAAAATAGAGGATAGTGGCTGGACTTACCCTGTTTTGCCTCCAGGACAGGAGATGGCACCTCCCGAGCCTCTATTCACTAAACTTGATGAAGAGGTAGTAGCGAATGAGACCACCAGGCTAGGAGGAACGTGATGCTGGCAGATTCCCACGCTCACCTTGATTGGGATGCCTTTGACGAGGATAGAGAGCAGGTAATCTCTCGAGCTCGGGAGGCAGGAATAGAGCTTATCCTGACTGTAGGGTGTAACCTGGAATCAAGCCGAACAGCTATCAGACTGGCGGAGGAGCATCAAGACATTCTGGCTGCTGTGGGCTTTCATCCCAATGATACCACTGGGGTAAAAGAGAGTGATTTGGAAACTCTAGCAGAACTTTCTCAGCACCCCAGAGTAGTAGCTATCGGTGAAATTGGATTAGATTTCTACAGGGAATGGTCACCGCACGAAACTCAGATTGAGGTATTTCGACACCAGTTGAGATTAGCTCAAGAAGTAGACCTCCCTGTAGTAATCCACTGCCGTAATGCACACTTAGAGATGTTAGAAATTCTCGACTACTGGGTTAGCCATCTTACCTTACATCACAGTAACCATCCCCCAGGAGTTATTCACTGCTTCAGTGGTGATGTCGCCATTGCACAGAGGTACATTAGCCTGGGATTTCTTATATCTCTAGCGGGACCTGTTACCTATCCTTCTGCTCGTAATACTGTGAAGGTAGCGCAATATTTGCCTCCAGAATCCCTCCTAATAGAGACAGATAGCCCCTTCCTCGCCCCCCAGGACCATCGTGGCAAACGCAACGAACCAGCCTACCTGACTACTACAGCCAAAAAGGTAGCACAGGTTAGGGAAATGTCTCTCGAATCAGTCTGTAAATCTACCACCCAAAATGTCCGGTGCCTCCTCCGTCTGGAGGATAAAAACAATGTAACTACTCAGCCGACGATTGATAGCCACAGAGAACACGAAAAGGGTTATTGAGTTTATAGAGTTCATTGGGTTCATTACGAGCCTTTCCCCTTTGTCATTGCGAGCGAAGCGAAGCAATCTCAGTGGGGGGAGGGGCGATGAGATTGCTTCGTCGCTAGCGCTCCTCGCAACGACATGGGGATGATGCTCCGCACAAATTCTCCTATAGAGACGATAGCCAGGTGAGAATGAATCAGACAATTCAGTTTGGCTTCAATGCCTTTCCATGCTTATCAAGTAGTACATCGATAGCCGTGATATCTTCCTCAGAGAGCGTCTGGTCTGCAGCGATAACAGTTTCCTCAACCTGAGATGGACGCCTTGCACCTACAATAGCTGCTGTTACTTCAGAATGCCGCAAGACCCATCCTATGGCTAATTGTACTATAGTCCTGCCGCTCTTTTCAGCAATAGGACGCAAGCCCTCAACCAGTTCAAGATTGGCGCTTAATGCAGGCTCCTGAAAATGTGGCTGATTACGTCGGTGGTCATCCTGTGGCAGGTTTTGAATATATTCCTTGCTAAACTTTCCTGTAAGCAGTCCCCTTTGCATGGGACTATACACAATAACCCCAATCCCATTCATGGCACAATAATCTAGCAATCCCTCTTCAACACCCCGCTCAAGCATACTGTAAGGTGGTTGGAGAGAGGCTACAGGGTGGATAGGTTGGATGCGTTTAAGCTGTTCCGCGCTGAAATTGGATACGCCAGCATAACGGACCTTGCCCTCCTTTACCAGGTTTGCCACAGTGCCCCATGCCTCCTCAATGTCTTCACCAGGATGTGGCCAGTGAATTTGATAGAGGTCAATAACATCTACCTGGAGTCGCCTCAGGCTCGCCTCAATCTCGGAACGGATACTCTCTTTCTTCAGGCGATTGGATATATTCCCATCTTCATCCCAGACCAGACCACACTTGGTAGCAATGATAGGTCTCTCATGCTTATACTTGATAGCCTTACCCACAACCTCTTCAGAATGGCCAAGCCCATAAACCGGAGCTGTGTCTATCCAATTCACGCCCTTTTCTAGAGCAGACAAAATGGCAGCCGTTGACTCCCTGTCATCTTGCGGTCCCCAACCGAACTCCCAACCACCACCTCCTATTGCCCATGTGCCGAGTCCAATAGCCGACAAGTTAAGAGATGTCCTACCCAAAGCTCTTGTTTCCATGACCTCATCCTTTCCATAAGTGCTACTCCACCAATAAATAGAGTAGATGCTAGAAATAGCATTGTCAATAGTGGTTCCAAACGGGCTGTCCAAAAAGGGTAACGTTAGCAAGGCGTCCACTCCTGTGGCAAGGAATTCTTCGTCGTGACAGGGGTCACGACGCTACGCAGAATGGGGTTTCTGGACACCCTGCAAATAACCATGTTTTAAGGTGATGATAGATTATGCAAGGATAATCGGGTTTACAGTTAAAGAAGCAACCTCTATACTTAGGGAGTAAGAAGTGAGGATGAATCTCAGCGAGCTATGAAAGAAGAAGCGAGGAGGGGTAATGGGGTATCAGGAACATAAGAGCAAAGCTCACGCGAGCATCAGCTGTGCTATAATCACTGTCTCTGATACCAGAACGGAAGAGGATGATGTCTCAGGAAGAATCATAAGGCAGAAACTTGAAGAAAAAGCACACAAAATAGTTTCCTCCTATATCCTCAAGGATAATGTCACACTGATTAGGGATAAAGTCCAGCAATTGCTGGGCAACGGGGGGATACAGGTCATCATAACTAATGGTGGCACCGGCATTAGCAAAAATGATGTTACAATAGAAGCAATATCCCCTCTTCTGGAGAAGAGATTAGATGGATTTGGTGAGGTCTTCAGGTTCCTGAGCTATCAGGAGATAGGAAGCGGTAGTATCATGAGCCGTGTTATGGCGGGAACTACAGGGGGGAAGATTATAATCTGCCTGCCAGGTTCGATAGATGCAGTGCGATTGGCAATGGAAAACCTAATCTTGCCCGAGATTAGCCATATGGTCTGGGAGGCAGCAAGGTGAATCATATTTCCTGGCAAGAGCGATATAAAGACAAGCTATCTTCACCCCGCGATGCCCTCAAGTGCATCAAGAGAGGACACCGTGTTTTTATTGGCTCGGCTTGTGCTGAGCCACAACTTCTGGTAGAAGAATTAGGACGAATCGGAGCTCACCTATCAGATACAGAAATTATCCATACCTTGACCCTTGGTGCAGCTCCATATACAGAACCCAGATTCATTGATAATTTCCGTCATAGCGCCTTTTTTATTGGTCCCAATGTGCGCCAGGCAGTTTCTGAAGGTCAAGCTGACTATATTCCCGCCTTTCTATCTGAAGTGCCTGCCATATTTCGAAGCGGTCGCATCCCTATTGATGTTGCCCTTATTCAGGTATCTCCTCCTGATGAATACGGGTTTTGCAGCTATGGGATATCCGTGGATATTGTAAAATCTGCCACCGAGAGTGCCAGGATTGTCGTTGCTGAAGTAAATCCTCAGATGCCCAGAACTCTGGGTGATAGCTTTATTCACATCGATGACATTGACATCCTGGTAGAGAGCGACAGACCTATCCTGGAAGTGCATCCTGTTATCCCTGATAAGGCGATTGCTTCTCAAATTGCTGAAAATGTGGCTCAGCTCATCGAAGATGGCGATACATTTCAGATGGGTATAGGGAGGCTTCCCTATGCTATCATCCCCTTCCTCAAGGGTAAGAAGGACCTGGGAGTTCACACTGAGATGTTTGATGATGGAATCATGGACCTCATTAAATCAGGTACAGTTACTGGTAAAAAGAAGACCATACATCCCGGAAAGGTTATAGCCAGCTTTTGCATGGGCTCCCGGCGCCTCTACGACTTTGTAAATAATAACCCCATTTTCGAATTCCACCCCTCGGACTATACCAGTAACCCCTTCATTATCAGCCAAAATGATAATATGGTAGCCGTTAATGCAGCGCTAGAGGTTGACCTTACAGGGCAGGTGTGTGCCGATTCTCTAGGTCACGTCTTTTACAGTGGCATCGGCGTACACTGTGAGTTTATTCGTGGTGCTGCCTGCTCCAAGAGAGGCAAGCCAATTATTGTCCTCCCTTCAACCACCAGTGATGGCTTGAGGTCTCGAATTGTTCCTCACCTTAGTGAGGGTGCTGGAGTAGTTACTACCAGGGGAGATGTTCATTATGTAGTTACTGAATACGGAATTGCTAATCTACATGGGAGAAATATTCGCCACCGAGCGATGGATTTAATTCAAATTGCCCACCCCAAATTCAGGGAGGAGCTTCTAGCAGCAGCTAAGGAATATCACTATGTCTATCCAGACCAGGTGCTGCCACCACAGGCTGCACGATACCCCAGGGAATTAGAGATGCGTGAGACATTCAAGGATAACCTGCTCATCTTCTTCAGACCGGTAAAGCCAACAGACGAGCGCATGCTTCAAGAATTCTTCTATTCCCTTTCAGACAAGTCAGTATATCACCGCTATTTTACCGCCAAAAAGACTATGCTCCACAGTGAGGCACAGTGGTTAGTGAACCTCGATTATAAAAAGCACATGGCAATTGCAGGGATAAGAAAGGATGAAAATGGGAATGAAAGAATAATCGCTGTGGGACGTTATATCCTGAATCACTTTACCAACATGGCTGAAGTAGATTTTGGCATCAATGACCAATATCAGAATAAGGGCATAGGAAGCTTTCTGCTCAAATACTTAATCCAGATTGCTAAGGAACAAGGTATTTCTGGATTCACAGCGGAGGTTCTGGCAACTAATCCTAGCATGCTATGTGTCTTTCATAGAAGTGACCGTATCGTTGAAAGCATCCTGGACAGTGGAACCTATTCCATCTTGCTCAGATTCTGAGTCCTTCGGCTTCGCTCAAGGTAAACTCCGCGAAGGTAATCGTTCACCTGTGTCATTGCGAGCCCTTTCCCCCTGTCATTGCGAGCGAAGCGAAGCAATCTCATCGTTACTTCCCCCGCCGAGATTGCTTCGGCACTGCGTGCCTCGCAATGACAGATTATGGGGACGCTCTTCGCAATGACAGATGTGGGGATCAGTCTATTTTCAGAGCAAAGAATCTCATTGGAGTGGAGATGATGAGTTTATAGAGTTTGTAGTGTTATAGAGTTGATGGGGTTGGTGGGGAACTCAATAAACTCAATAAACTCAAAGAACTCATCGAGGGAGGGATGTCATTTCGACCGAAGGGAGAAATCTTGAGCGTAAGATTCCTCACATGCGTTCGGAATGACAATTTGGCATGGGTGATAGGTTACTACGCTTCCTCAAAGCGCATAAGCATTATGTATTTGCCCTCTTGATTCAGTTAGCACTGGCAGGATTCTTCTTCAACACCTGGGATGGCTTTGTATTCCTCACCTCCACACAGCAGTTTTTGGAAGGCATCTCCCCCTATCAGATAGGACTGGAAGCTCCACCATATGTATTCTACTCCCTCTTCGACACTGCGGAGAACTGGTATTCCTACCCACCCCTGCCCTTGTTCATGTTCTGTATCGGCTATGCCCCCTACTTCTGTCTGGGAGGAGATAGTCTCATCCCAGCACGGATACTTATCAAGCTTACCTTCATTCTGGGGAACTTGCTCTGTGCCTACCTGGTTTATAGATTCGTTGCCAGGACAAGTTCACAGAAGAGGGCTTCCCATGCAGAGAAATTAATCCTGTATAATCCCTTTCTCATCTATATCGCAGCAGTATGGGGGATGTTTGATATCTGGATGGTGAACTTCGTGCTGCTAAGTCTACTCTGCCTCCGCGGGAAGAGATGGGTTAGGGGTGGCATCTGCTTGGGGCTGAGCATTCTTACTAAACCACTGACCCTGATACTTGCTCCTCTTCTCGCTGTCCATGTGTGGAACAAGTCCGATACAAATAGAGGCAAAGATAGAGAAAGGGAACACTCAGTCACTTCCTGTCATTCCCGCGAAGGCGGGAATCCAGGTGGGGTGGGACGGTCTCTGTCTCGATTCTCTATCTTTAAGCCCCTCCTGTTTCTCATCTGTGCCGCAGCTATCTTTATGCTGGTCTCTCTCCCCTTCATACTCCAATCCCCTGATGGATTCATCCACCAGGTCGTAGGTGAACATGCTGACCGCCCTCCCTTTGGCTGGTCTACCATGCAACTACTCTATGGGGGACAACACCTCAATGATTACTTCAGTATTAGCTTCATCCCCTGGCTGCCCTGTTCGACAATTACCATCATTTCCACCGTCCTGATGATAATAGCGGCTGGAATAATCATCCTCTATTACCGCCTGTATCGCCAGCAGAGCGAAAAGTCGCTTCTGACCATGCTGTTCCTGACAATGTTATGCTTCGTCGTTTTCAGCAAGGGTGTAAGCCCCCAACACCTCGTTATCCCCATTGTCCTCTCTCTGACTCTTCTTTATGCCTACAGCGATTATAAATTTATACGGCAACGTGAACTCAGCCGCTATTATAAGATTGTTACCTTCTGTGGTCTGGGAGGAGTCTTCCTCGATGGGGGGCACTTCTTACACTTCCTCCAGCCAGATATTATCCTCTCCCTGACGGGGAAGACCGCCCTGGAGATGGAACAGGTGATAGCAGGAAGCTTTCCTGCCTCACCATATCTCTACTATGCTCTGACAGGGGCGATAACTCTAGCTTTTATCATCTGCACTGTAGTTATAGCAGCCATCATATTGTTTCGAGCCCTGGGGGGTATTATCCCCGCTATTGCCAGAAAGAGTGCCGGAGCAGTGCTACGGACAGGTCTGACTTCGAAACGGAGATTGGCTGAAAGGATAGTAGCAGTCTTTCTGGTGTGTGCCTTTATTTTCATCCCTCTGTTGGCAGGCGGAGCAGATTTGCGGGGGGCAGAGCGAAACCACCCTCCCCCACCTCCCCCCTCCTCTTTCTATCGTCAGGATAAGCTTACAGGTGTGCTATATTACTGCTGGTGGAGAAACTCCTCATTTGACCCCACCAGGCAGTGTGATAACTGGCAGTGGGCAGGACTGACACCTGAGGAGGGCTACTATCACATCAATCAAGCTTACCTCAGAGAAGACATCCTTCAGATGAAACAGTCAGGCATAGACTTCGCCATAGTTCCCATTTCAGGTGAGATGAGAGAGAGCTACAATGCCTTCGCCATGGCTGCTGAGGAGGAGAACTTCCGCTTTGCTCCTATGATAGAGTTGTATAACCTTGATATCGATAGACCCATTGTAGAGAAGGAAGGTCTCGACTCAGTGTCAGAGGTAAAAGAGGATTTACTGGATAAGATAGATGCTGCCCTGGCAAGAAGGAATTCTCCTGCCTACCTGTGGTATGAGGATAAACCAGTAGTATTCTTGCATCCCGATGTCTACTTTATATCTGAAGGTAACCTGCCCTCACCCTATAGCACAGCAGAGTTCTGGCAGGAGATTGAATGCGAGGTAGAGCAAAAATATCATGAGGATATCTTTTGGGTAGCTGACTATAGCAGTTGGCGGGAGAAGGGAGAAGATATGGCGGTAGCGCCTGACTGTTTTGATGCAGTATTCTTCCGCTCTCCCTCTACAGTATGGGCTAGCAGCAACGGGAATGATTCAGCCCTTGATACATGGCAGGCGGAGATGCAGAGATTAAAAAGCTACTGCTTAGGGCAAGATATGCCCTATATCACAACAGTCATGCCCTACTATAATGACAAAACCATGCGGGAACCAGGAATGGAGATACCCCAGGATATTGGCGGCGATTCTACATACGATTTACTATGGGAAATAGCTCTTGAGGAACGACCAAACCTGATTATAATAGCCAGTTGGAATGAATACTTCGAGAGTTCCTGCATCGAGCCTACCCGGGAGTTTGGCACGCTCTTTCTTAACAGAACACAAGACTGGAACAGCAAATTTAAAGGTAACTACTCAGCCACAGCCCTGACCTCCAATCATTCTCTGCAAATAGATACTTACTAGCTCCAACTCATTACTGCGATATAACAAGAATGCCTCCTGCCAGAGCCATCGTTGAACACTTTGCTAAAGTGTTCACTCTACGACTTGCAGCCTATTCTTCCTCAATGTCCTGGTAGATGCTGCTGAACTGGGTCAGGGCAGATTCGAGGTTGTCGGCAATTTCCCGGGCGAGGATGTCTGGCTCTGGTAAGTTTGCGGAATCCTCAAGGCTTTCATCCTTTAGCCAGAATATGTCGAGGTTTACCTTGTCCCGTTGCATCAACTCCTCATAAGTGAAAGCTCTAAATCTCTCGGCTTCTTTTCTTTCGTGTCGATTCTGGGGATTGTAGCAGCGGACAAAATCTAGCAGGTCATCATCTCGCAAGGTATTGGTTTTAAGAGTAAAGTGCATATTGGTTCTAAAATCATATATCCAGAGCTTGTCTGTCCATGGCTTTTCGCTGCCCGGCTTGCGGTCAAAGAAGAGGACATTTGCCTTGACGCCAGGGCGGTAGAATACACCTGTGGGCAACCTCAAAAGAGTATGAACATCACACTCCTGAAGTAGTTTCATTCTCACTGTCTCACCGGCGCCACCTTCAAAGAGGACATTGTCAGGCACGACTATAGCAGCCCGACCATTAGTCTTGAGGAGTGTTTTCACATGCTGGAGGAAATTCAATTGTTTATTAGATGTGGTCGCCGAGAAGTCTGGACGTTCATAGACCTGTGATTCCTTATCAGCCTTTCCCTCACCATTAACTATGGTGTAGCTGCTTTTCTTGCCGAAGGGCGGATTGGTGAGTACCATATCAAAACGCTCACCGGGGTCAGCTATGAGGCTATCCCCGCTTTCAACAGGAGTCTCAATCCCATGTAGATAGAGATTCATCACACAGAGTCTGACCACACCATCAACAATATCCTTCCCTCTGAAAGCGTTGAATTTAAGGAATTCCTTCTGGTCTATGTCCAGGTTATTGTGTTTGGGGATATAGTCATAGGCTGCCAGCAAAAAGCCACCTGTGCCACAGGCAGGGTCGCAAATAATCATTTCCGGCTCAGGTCTCATAGCCTCAACAATAGCTTTGATGAGAGCCCTAGGGGTGAAATACTGCCCAGCGCCGCTCTTAACATCCTCGGCGTTCTTCTGCAGAAGACCCTCATATATCTCCCCTTTGACATCGACATCCAGCCCAACCCAGGTTTCGGCATTGATAAGTTCAATAAGGCGCTTGAGCTTGGCTGGGTCTTGAATCCTGCTTTGAGATTTGCGAAAGATAATGCCGAGCATACCGCTCTCTTTGCTCAGGGACTCAAGGATAAGACGGTAATGAGCCTCCAGGGCGGCTCCATCCCTCTCCCGCAGGCTTAGCCAATCAAAGCCCATGGGAATGGTTGAGGGCTTGTTGAAAGGATGCCTGGTCTGTTCATCAGCCATCTTCAGAAACAGCAGGTAAGTTAGCTGTTCCACATAGTCGCCATAGCTTACACCGTCATCACGAAGCACATGGCAGTAGTTCCACACTTTTGAGACAATTGTCGATGATTCATTGGGCATTAGCCACTATTTCCCCTCAAACTTTGATCTATATACTCAACTTTCAAAAACACACCATTAAGGTGGTCAAAATCATGGTCTGTTGTTAAAAGCAAAGCGTTAATCACCGAACCTGTAGCAGCAATCCATATATCATTCTTACCCATATTTCGTGAAGATACCCCTTGAAGTAGTTTTTTTGAGGGATGTTTGCCCTGGCTATACGCATCAATTTCTGCATACTTCTCCAATATCTGATGGTCACCAATGTCAGCGAAAGGGATTTTTCCTAAGATGTCCCCGATCTTTCGCTTTTTTTCTTCACTCCACCCAAATTGTAGAGATACAGAATAGATTTCCCCAACTGTTACCACAGAAATAAGTGCAATATTGGGTGGCATGGATACCCCAAAACGCTTCTCTACATACTCGGCGTAGCCTGCCCCTCGCACATAGCCCAGAATGATGCCCGTATCTAGGAGGTAAGTAGTCATAAGGTTTCTACGGATGCCTGCCTCAATACAGAAAGAATTTCGTCAATTGATTCTTCTCCTGGCCACTGTCCCCAAATCTCCGTCAGCGGGCTTTTGGTGCCTTGCTTTCTTTTCAATTCCTCGATTAACCTGTGAGGTGACTTTGATTCCGTAATATTCTGGAATATCTCCTCTCCAACCTCAAATGGTTTGATTATTTGTGCTTCAATAAAGCGCACCTTACGGGAGGCATTGAAGTGAGCCGTCCCTTTAATCGTGACCTTCTTCCCCCAGAGACCTCTCATTTTCCCCTCTGTAATTAAGGGTGAGTCTGCCCTCCCACGTACCTTTTGACCGTCTTCTAACTCAAGTTGGAACTGCCTCCGAGCATGTTCAATCAAATCGAATAAACCTGCAACGACAATAGCGTGAGACTGCGGTGTTTCTGTCTCCATGTGGCTTATCTTCTCTAACTCTTCGCGCCCTATCTTGAAATTATCCCTTTCCCTGATCTTGGAATTTACCTCAAGCTCACTCATGTATTTCTTAAGAGGAGATCTGAAAGAGAGCAGAGCGTTTAACACTCCTCGGTCATAGTATTCGCTTTCCAATTGCTCGGAGGTTGCATCTGATACTGACCTGGAAAGCAAGGACATCGCAGTATCTTCCGGATTGGGCAGTGTATACCAAAGGGTCTGCTGCTGAACCTGTTCGGGGGCTGATTCTGCCAAAGTCGGCGCTTCAATCTCCAGTACTGTTGAGCCTTTACTGATTCCGGCAATCGTGAATTCAAGGGATTTACTTAACCATTCTGGATTCTTTCCTCTTTTCACGCTCCTGCCTTCGATCGAAAGGCGTAGTGCTCGTTCGCATCCCTGCAAAAGTGTATCAGAGATATCCCTGAGAGCTCTCAGGGGGATAGTGCCTTCTGGCGTTTTAAGCCCGGTAATTCTAATCGTGTAATGGATGCCGTTCACTTTCTGCCACCCCCTCTTTATTCTACCCTAACTCACAGTGCCTGTCCCCTTTTTGCCTTCTCCTCCCTTGTGATCGTTCACCTGTGTCATTGCGAGCGAAGCGAAGCAATCTCGTTCTCCCCTTACCGAGATTGCTTCGTCGCTACGCTCCTCGCAATGACATGAGAGCGGGTGAACGGTTACCCTCCCTTATCCTTTCCAGCAGCTTGTCAGCAGGTTCGTCGCTGGGGTCTTGAGGAACCAGTTTACCCTCAAAGGCTCTCTTTAGAATACTCTGGCGCAATCTTACCGACTGCTTGAGGCTCTGGTCAACGGCTTTTCCTATCTCATCAGCTACCGAAAGGCGGCGCTCGATTTCCTCAACGATTTTGTGTTGTTCGGTGAATGAGGATAATGGAAGTGGAAGGATTCGCAGGTGTTCGAGAGGAATGAACTTCTGTGTCGTTCCCTTCGAAAGTTTCCCCTTTTCCAATATCTCATTGAATGTCCAGCTTGCCAACCAAAACTTGAGGTATTTTGACCTGAGAAAGGATTGATTCTTCTTAAATAACCCCACGTTTTTAATACTAAAGAGCCTGTCTGTCTGAACTACTACAGGATTTCCCACCGTTCCTATCATTGCAAAGAGTATGTCCCCATTCTCAACCCCAGAACGTACACTAATTTTTTTGTGGTCTTCGATGCTAATATTCTTGGTCGTTGTGAAGTCTAAGCCATCTTCTTTGAGGTTTTTTGATGTCACCAACGGGATTCCCTCTTCAACATACCTAGGGGTATCGTGTGTACCATCTCTTACAGAAGAACAAACATCACTTGTTATCGTCCACACCCACCCCTCTGGCAAATCGGGCAAATCGGATGTATCCAATGACGGAAGTTCTTTGTATTTGCCCTGGGCATTTTTTGGGTGTTCTCTCTTGATGCGCTCCAGGAGCGCGGAGGCGGGCTCCAGTTCTCCCTTGTGGTCCTCTCGCCACTCCTGCGTCAGTTTTCCCTGGAAGGCATCCCTCAAAACTGCCTGGCGGTAGCGTTTTAACTGAGCCTTTATTTTCTTCAGCGCCGCTACCCCGGCATCCAGCCTGGTGAAAAGCCCCTCAATCCTGGCAACGATGCGGTGCTGCTCAGGGAGGGGCGGGAGAGGGATGGGAATTTGGTGCATATAATGAACTGGCACCCTTAATTGACCTGCAGAGCCTGTCATATTTCTTTGGGCATCCCTTCTGAGGTCTTCTCGTATCAAAAAGAAGAAGAGCAACTTCCTTGGAAATGATTCAGGCAATCTGATAACATGGAACTCAGTTGAACCGAAACCGATACCGTTTTTCAAACCATGAGCTATTGCCACTTTCCCGTTTTCCATACAAGGTGTAATTTTGGCAAAAAGTAAGTCACCCTCTATGAATGGTGTATACCCTTTTTTTACTTCTGATAATCTCCTCGTAAAGAATAAATTGAGATGTCCTGTTAATTCCTCAACGCATTTCATCGGTAGAAATGCAACTTCTGTGTCGTCTGTGAGATATTCGCCTGTAAATTTCGGATTGATTTCTGCAATCTCCCCCAACCTCATCCACACCCACCCCTTAGGCAATTGACGAGTGTTCACTCCTTCATCTCCTACGCTGCTAGCTCTTGAATATGTTCGTCCCGGCAACTCCACAGGATATCTTTCACATCATATCGACGAAGGGCATTGATAAGGTCTGGATTTAACGGGCGTTCGGTATCATTTAGGACCGCATAGGCAGTAGATTCGGGCAGTCTTACCTTTTTGGTATCAGTCCATGCAAAGATAAGCGTTGTGATACTCTGACGGTCAGGCCGATTAATGGCTCTGAGTACTCTTTCAGGTTTTACACGGGAGGCAGGAATTACGAAGTCGAAAGAATTGTCCAAGCCGCTTTTTCCGGTGAATTTGACTGAAGGGGTAAAGCGAATATCATGGGCACGCAGATATGTCTCAACATCTTCTCGAAAAATACTCATCACCATTGGGGCAGCCATCACAAAGAGGTCATTTATTGCGAGCATGGCTTGAATCAGGTTGTGTTTCTTCTGCGGAAAGTTATCAGGGCGTGCCTCTACAATAAGCTCCTCACCCTGAAGACGAACTCCAAAGCCATTTAAAACAGCATTAAGCATCTGCCGTCTCTTCTCCGTCGTGAACTCACATCCACTCAAGCGGAGGTCTCGGATAATGTAGCCATCGTCTGTGAGGGTAAATCCCTCTTTAGACCGCTTGATATATATCTGTAGATAGTCATTGTGACGGTCAACAAAGGGAGTGGTAATCTCACAAACACCATCTATATCCTGAATACTCATCTTTTGACCAAGCCATCTAATATAGACTTGAACAAGATCACTGCACTCATTTGAAATCATAGCAACCTCCTTTGAATCAAAGGCTGTTCAATAACATTACAAAATCGAAAGAAGTCCTCAAGAGTTGAAAACAGATCGTTTGTTTGGGGGAACTTATTGCTTGGTGCTGGAATTGCCCACTTATCCATAAATCCTTCCACATATAAGTGAAGATGAGGGGTTGGTAAGGTGACACCATTATAAGGTTCGAGGAAAGAAAGTGGCACTGCCTCAACTTCTGGATTCGGGTGAGGGGAACCATCTACATCCAACCGCACAAGGATGAATGTGCCTTGATACCGTTCTTGATATGAGCATTTTGTCAGTCGAATTTGACCTCTGTTTACATCTATTAGGAAAGTCTCTATCTCATCAGTTGAAACAATGGGAATGACTAAAGAGCTCCCTGGGTAGGGGAAGAAATAGTTCTCGTTTCTGGCTCTTTTTTTTGGCATCTTTATTAAGAAATCTGCTTCACTCTGCGAAGGCATTCTGCTCCTTCCTAATTTGCTCAATTTGCTTCATGCTACCAGCACCTTATTCAGCTCTTCTAGAATACTGTCCAGCTCATGTTCGAAGAGATTGTATGCCTTTATTGCTCCACCCTTCCCAGCAAATGGCGTAAGCTCAAAGTGGTCTATGCTGATGCTTAAAGAAGCAGCGATGTGGTATTTTATCATCTCCAGCCACTCCATCTGCTCTGGGGTAAATTCTCGTCCTAAGCTCGCCTGCTCGGAAATCCATTCATTGAATCGCTTATCTACTGTCTCAGAGAAGGGTTCCAGCACATCAGTTTCCCCTACAGCAAAGCGTATGAGTGAGATGATATTGGTTAGGAGTTTCTGGGTTCCAGCGTCCCTGACCTTGGAGCTCTCCAAATGTTCATAAGCCTGCCACAATAGCTCAGGTGTAAGATTATAAGGTGGCTTTTTGATAGCACTGGCAAGCTGCTTTATCTCCTGGTAGGTCAAACGGCGCTTGCTGTAAGGCTTACTATAAATCACCTGCAAAGCGGTAAGCTCGTCCTTGTTCTCCTCTATGAATTTGTGAAAGGTATCAACGATGGTTCGAGCCTTTTCTTTCGCCTGAGCATCAAAGCCAGCAAAAATTAGCTTGTCCTGACTCACGGTATCAATAACCTGCTCACTTTCTCTCTTGAGGTCAATGAGCATATCACGCAGTTTAGGATTATCAAAGGGACTGCAAGCAATTGTAGTCAGTTCATTACTAGCTTTCTTAACCTGTTCCTCTGTGGGTGCTTCTGTGTTGAAGAGCTCTTTCGCCTTATCTATTTGCTTGTCCGGGTCAACGGCGTCCAGCAAGCTATTGGTGAGCTGTTTTGGAGATATACCCCCTGTGGCACTTTGGATTTGCTGGCGGTCTTCTTCCTCAATCTCCTTATCCAGTTGAGCGAGTCTTCCTGCCAGAGAAGTGAGCATGTCCTCATCTCTATTACCCAGAGCAACGGACATAAGCAGCTTATCGAAGGGGAGACTCTTGTTCCTTTCCAGAGGTTGGGAGTCTTGTTTCTCATTCTCGCACACGCCGACGGCATCCACGATTACGAAATTTGTCTTGTGAGATGCATCCGGGGTAACGGCGTTAAAATCCGTGGGCAGGATTGTCCTGCTGCCGCGTCCTTTCATCTGCTCAAACAGCAGCCGAGATTTAACATCTCTCATAAAGATGATGCACTCCAGAGGTCTAATATCGGTCCCGGTAGCAATCATATCCACTGTCACCGCGATGCGGGGATGATACGAGTTACGAAAGCTGGTAATCAGGTCCTCGGGCTTCTCGGTCTTGTAGGTTATCTTCTTACAGAGTTCATTTCCCTTACCGAATTCCTCCCTCACAATATGGACAATATCCTCAGCATGGGAATCGCTCTTGGCAAAGATTAGGGTTTTGGGGACCTCAGTCCTGCCGGGGAATATCTCGGTAAAGAGTTTCTCCTTGAAGGTTTTGACCACTGTTCTTATCTGGTCTGGAGCAACTATGCTGCGGTCGAGTTGCTCTGGGGGGTAATCGAGAGCCTCATCCAACTGCTCCCAGCGGATTTGCCTGGTGAGCTTGTTTCGCTTATCTATATAATAGTCTGCTTTTATGGTGCTTCCCTCTTTGGTAATCTTTGTCTGGATGAGGTAAACATCGTAGCCTACATTAACGCCATCTGCCACAGCCCGCTCGTGGCTGTATTCCATAACCAGGTTCTGATTGAAAAAGCCCAGGGTTTGCTTTGATGGAGTTGCGGTGAGTCCGATAATAAAGGCATCAAAATACTCCAGCACCTGACGCCAGAGGTGATATATTGAGCGGTGACATTCATCGGTGATGATGAAGTCAAAGGTCTCAATGGGGATAGCGGGGTTATAGGAGATTTCTTTCGGTGGAAGAACTCCCAGTGGCATGCTGGGGAGAGACTGTTCCTCAAGCTCGGCATCAAAGTCTGGCTCTCCCTTGAGCATGGAATAGAGCCGCTGTATGGTGGTGATACAAACTCGACTTACTGGGTCCAGGGTATTAGAGGTAACATGCTGGATATTATAGAGCTCAGTAAATTTCCTGCCGTCATCGGGTGTATCATATTGCTGGAACTCCCTTCTTGTTTGGCGGCCCAGGTTACTCCTATCAACAAGGAAGAGAACCCTTTTAGCATTGGCGAACTTTATCAGACGGTAAACAGAGCTCACGGCGGCATAGGTCTTACCAGTTCCCGAGGTCATCTGGATAAGCGCTCGCGGCCTTTCCCCTGCAAAGGATTCCTCAAGATTTCCAATCGCCTCAATTTGGCAATCCCTCAATCTGTCAGTTTTTAGCGGAGGCATAGTTTTGAGTCTGGCTCTGAGAGTGTCCTGCTGAGTTAGCCATTCATTAAGCGTTTCGGGACGATGAAAGCTAAACACCCTTCGAGAGCGGGGTGCTGGGTCTCTTAAATCTCTGAAGGAGGTTTCTGTGCCTGTGCTCTCATAAACAAAGTGAAGAGGCTCCTGGACATGGGGGAGATTTTCAGGGGAAGCTGTTGAGTATTTTCCAGACTGTTCAGCTACACCACTTAAGGTAGTACCGACTGGTTTAGCCTCCACAACCCCAACAGCTTTTCTGTCAACAAAAAGGACATAATCAGCCGTTCCAGATTTCAGGGGAAATTCACGGACGGCTACTCCTGGAGAAGCTCCGAGATTCAGTTGCCGCAGGTCCTGAACAGCCCAACCGGCAGTCTCCAGCATCTGGTCAATCCTTTGTCTTGCCTTTTCCTCTGGTTTCATACAGCTATAGCTCTAGGGAGATAAGTTCGGATAGGACTATTTCCCACATATAATAGCACACAAAAGCTCACCTTGTATTGAAAGAGACTGTCAATAGTATTTATTACTAAATTATCGGAATACGATAAGTTAGGTATTGACATATTTCATATAGCGGATTACAATGTAAATGTGGAGGTAATATTTGCTACTGAAGATTTAGACCGTTTGGAAGTAGATGGGTCTTTTACGGCTGGATTTAACCAAACGTTAGTAAAAGCATACCGCAATAAAATCAATATTATCAGGCAAGCTGTTGATGAAAGGCTCTTTTACGCTATTAAATCTCTTCACTTTGAGAAGCTGGAAGGTAAACGAAAACATCAGCACTCTATACGCTTAAACAATAAATATAGCCTGATTGTCGAATTGGTCGAACGCAAACCGGAAAACAAAGCCGTTAGGATAGTAGAAATCACAGATTATCATTAGAGAAAGGAGGAATCTGACATGATGACTGCTATGAAGGAGAGAATACCGGCCGAAGGCTTCCTGCCTGGAGATTTAATCAAGGGGGAGTTGAAGGAAAGGGGTTGGACACAAGAGGACTTAGCAGAAATACTAGGGCGTACTACTAGTGCCGTAAATGAGATAATTACTGGCAGAAGAGGTATTACGGTTGATACTGCAAAGGGTCTAGGAGAAGCGCTTGGAACTGGGGCACAGTTTTGGCTTAACATGGAATCAGCTTATCGCTTGTCTTTGGAAAGAACTAGGCCGGAATCTGTATCTCGCAAGGCAGTTTTGTACGAAGCAGCACCAATTCGTGCCATGATAAAGAGAAATTGGATTGAATCCTCGACAAATATTGAAGTTCTGGAGCAAAGGCTCCGTGAATTTTTCGGAACTTCGGATTTGTCTCAAATTCCGCGTTTGAACTGTATGACCAGAAAGTCTACAGAGGAACTTACACCAGCACAAAGAGCCTGGCTATTTCGAGCAAAAAATCTTGCTATGGCTGTTCATGCAGGAAAATACACAAAAAGTCGTCTGAATATGGCATTGGAACGATTGAAGGATATGAGAGCTAACGAGGCAGATATTAGGCTGATACCTAAGGTCTTAGCCGATGCTGGTATAAGGTTGCTTATTATTGAACCTTTTCCTCAATCTAAGATAGATGGTGCTAGTTTTTGGGTCAATGGGTCACCAGTCATAGCATTATCGCTTAGGTATGATAGAATAGATTCTTTTTGGCATACGTTAATGCATGAGATAGGACATGTAAAGAACGAAGATGGATTAATTGACAACTGTATGATTCTGGATACCGATTTGCTTGATGAATACAATGATGTTAAACCCTACGAAAGAGCGGCGGATGAATTTGCGGTTAATTTCTTAGTTCCACAAAAAGAATTAAACGATTTTATAGCTCGTATTCAACCAATATATTCTAAGTCCAAAATCGTAGGCTTTGCGAACAGGATAAAAGTTCATCCGGGCATAGTGATAGGACAATTACATCATCGAGGTAAGGAACGAGGTGGTCTTGATTATTCCCATAGTCGTGAGATGCTGGTTAAGGTTAGACATCTTATTACAAGAGCAGCGACGACCGATGGATACGGACAAATATTGTCTTTGAATCTAAGTTGAGGTAAGAGTATGACTTACAATGAACAATTACAGAGGCTTGTGAACAAATACATCGAAGCTGGCGAAATATGGCCTGCAACCTCGCATGAATTGGCTGCTTGGGCTTTGAATAATAAGTTGTGGGCACCCCAAAAGAGTGAAGTTTTAAATATATGTGCAGAACAACTAGCTCGTGCTATGCGAGAAGAATATATAGTCGACCCGCAAGGTCGCAAGGTAAGATCGAAGCATGCTGCTAGAATCAAACAGGCAGTCTTATGGGATGATATTAGAACAGCGAGTCGTGAACACATGCAGATAGCATTTCAGCAGAGAAGGCAGCAAATAGTTGGTGATTGCCACCAGCTCAAATTGGACGTAGACAGCTACAATGAAAATAAGAGTGCTGGCATACCAATCCAGATGGTATTTGATTTTACTTTCGATTTGATTGAAATGGAGAAGAAGCCAGAACTAGCCAAAGCCTAACTAATCTCTTTTTCGCCAACGAACACTTGCTACTAGTTTAGCTTATTTCTTTGCGTTGCTCGGGTGTTAGCTTCTCAGTCCTAGCTTTACCACCATTCAATCCCCCAAGGTGCCCTAATACCACAGGGTCAAATTTCTTTTCTTTATCCGTGTTGACTTGCTCTGATTCAGTTTTACTTTGCCCTGTAGCTTCTTGTACTACACGGAAGGCTGTAACGCTGAAGTCATGCTCTTTCCTCTTCTTTTTCTTCTCTACCATACTTAAATGGTAAATCATCGCTCAAGCATTTCAAAATGATACACTACCCAATATTTAGCAGGATATCACCTATTCATCCCTTTGTAGCTTCATAGCTACACTATGTCATTCAGGTTGAGGCTGTGCCCAATCAAATTAACAGTCTACTATGGCCAGAGGGATTAACAGGCTCAGCCCTGCTAAATGTCTCAGCTGCCTTCTCCATCTCATGGAAAGTCCTGCCATCTTTGAGTATGTAATAAATCCGCTCCAGTAGCTTTCTTGCAGTTGGAAGAGACTCTCCCTTGACTCAGTGAAGGGGGGAAAGGTATGCTAAAGGGTAATCAGACTTCTTTTCGTAATGCTTATGCTAGTATTTAGGAAAAGGCTTAATCGGTTAGTTCAAAGATGCCATTATATAAAGCACCACGAGGCACACAAGACATCCTCCCATCAGAGCAGCCTTACTGGAGATTTATAACCCAGAAGGCAGAGGCGCTATGCCAGCTTTATGGTTATAAGCGTATCGATACTCCAGTGTTTGAAGAAACAAGGCTGTTTAGCCGAAGTATAGGTGAGGGCACCGACATCGTGGAAAAGGAGATGTATACATTCACCGACCAGGGAAAAACTATGATAACCCTCCGCCCCGAGGGTACAGCACCAGTCTGTCGTGCCTACCTCGAACATGGATTGCATAACGCTCCTCAACCAGTGAGAGTATACTATCTTACCTCTATATTTAGATATGAGAGGCCACAGTCGGGACGATACCGCCAACATCAGCAGTTTGGCTGTGAAGCCCTGGGGGTTGCCGACCCTGCGCTGGATGCAGAAATCATTGACCTGGTATGGCAATTCTACATCTCGGTAGGACTAAGAGACCTTACCCTGCACCTTAATAGTATTGGTTGTCCTGACTGCCGTCCAAACTACCTGCAGGCTCTCAAGCATCACTACTCACAGCAAACTGGTGTCCTGTGTCAGGACTGTAAGGTCAGATTGGAAAGAAACCCCCTGCGTCTACTAGATTGTAAGAATCCTTCATGTCAGGAGATTATTCACAGCGCTCCTAAAATTACCGATTTTCTCTGTGAGCAGTGCGCTGAGCATTTCCAGCAGGTGAAGGAATACCTTCAGGATATTGACATCCCCTTTACCCTTAACCCCTATCTGGTACGAGGTCTGGATTATTATGCCAGGACAGTTTTTGAGGTTCAACCGGGTAGATTGACCGACGTCGGTCAACCTACCCTCTCTCAGCAGAGTACTATTGGAGGGGGAGGACGCTATGACCTTCTGATTGAAGAGCTAGGGGGGAATGCTACTCCGGCAGTGGGTTTTGCTACAGGTCTGGAGAGGATTATTCTCAATCTAAAGAAGCAGAACATTGTCGTACCACCGATTCCTGAGCCGATGGTTTATGTCGCTTATACTGGAGAGGAAGGTAAGCATGATGCTGTAAAAATAGCAGCAGTACTGCGTCGTGCGGGAATAGGGGCTATCCTCTCTATGGGTAAGAGAAGTCTCAAGGCACAACTGAAACAGGCAAATGTGCTGGGTGCAAGCCAAGCCATAATCATAGGTGAAGATGAGCAACGCCGTGGGATGATAGTGTTGCGTGACCTCATCGAGGGGAAGCAAAGAGAGGTCCCTTACGAAGGAATAGCGGAGGCGGTCTTGCCGCCAATTGATAGCTATCAGAGATCAGCTATTAGCTAATAGCTCGTATAGCACAGGCAGTAACTATAATGAATATGGCATTAACAGGTATACTAGGTGCTCACCTTGCAGAGGTAAATCCCATCGTAAATGCTCTGGCAGCAAGGGAAGTTAGTATGGGAATGGGGAAAAGGTTTGCCCTCGGGACTATATCGGGGCATTCCCTGGTTGTTACTACCTCCGGGGTAGGTAAGGCACGCACTGCGGCGCGGTGCCAATTTCTCTTAGACAATTACAACATTGCCAGGATTATCTTTACAGGTGTGGCAGGAGCTCTCAATCCTGACCTCAAGCCAGGTGATACTATAGTTTCCCGATATATTATAGAGCATGACTTCAAACTCGGGGTGGACGCCGACCAGACCCTATTTCAGAGTGATTGCGCCGAACACAGCATCTCCAGACCTATCTACGAAGCTGACCCGATGCTGATTGAGGCAGCTCTAGCAGCAGGGGAAAGATTGGGAGGGGAGGGGAGGATATGTGCAGGCACGATACTGAGCGGTGATGAGGCTATCCTGCAGCACTCCCGCAAGCAGCAGTTGAGACAAGCCTTCGGTGGTGACTGTGTGGAGATGGAGGGGGCTGCTATGGCTGCAGTCTGCCAGCTCAATAGCACAAGCGCTACGAAAAGGATTCCCTTCGTAGCTATCCGCACCATGTCTGACATGGCAGATGAGGATGCTGCAGATACTTTTAACCATTGGTTCCGACAGGCAGCGGAACGCTCTGCTTCTCTGGTGATTGAAATGCTGAAGGAGTTTCCTAAACCCTCGATTGCATAAGTAGTCATCAGTGGGTAGCTGTCAGCTAGAGTGAAGATTGATAGTGGTGAACTGAAAGCTGAGGACTGAACAGTGAATTACGATACTATCAAATATGAGAAGAGTGGTGCCATCGGGCGTATAACTCTTAATCGCCCTGAGAAGGGCAATACCATCAATTCCATAATGGAAGGGGAGCTGATAGATGCATGTCGTCACCTTAATCAGCAGGATGACCTCAGAGTAGTCATAATTACCGGTGCCGGGGATAGGGATTTTTGTTGTGGCGAGGAGCTGGAAGGCTTGCCAAATACTATAGATGGAGAGGAATATCCGGCGTGGTACCCCAGCTTAACTGCTGCAGTGCTGGGTGTTGAAGTCCCGCTGATTGCCGCCATGAACGGTAATACCCTGGGAATAGGTCTTGCTCTGGCTCTGGGATGTGATATCAGGATACTTTCACAGGATGCTATGGTAGGTGTACCAGATGTAGCCCAGGGGTTCCGCTATGCCAGTGGAATTACTCAACTGCTGCCCCGCATCGTGGGCAGGGGAAAGGCATTGGAATTGATACTTACCGCAACATCGATTGATGCCTCTGAGGCATATCACATAGGGCTAGTTCATAAGGTAGCTCCTCATCATGAGGTGCTTCCTGAAGCAGAAAAGCTGGCACAAGGCATTGTCTCCAGTGCACCCATCGCTCTCAAATATGCCAAAGAGTCTATATGCAAGGGACTGGACCTGACCCTGGAGCAGGGTCTGAGGCTGGAATGTGACCTTTATATGATTCTGCATACTACTGCTGACCGCACCGAGGGTGTTCGGGCATTTCAGCAGAAAAGGTCTCCCGAGTTTAGGGGTGAATGAATAATCAGAGTGTTATTATCTATGAGAAATCCCATAGTATTGGCTACATTACCCTGAATCGTCCCCAGGTAATGAATGTCTATAACCTTGAAATGCGAGATGGGCTCTACCAGATACTGGAAGCTATCAGGGATGACCCTGATGTAAGAGTAGTTATCCTCAAGGGGGCAGGAGAAAGGGCTTTCTGTGCTGGTGCAGATTTAAGTGAATTTCTCACTGCGCCATCTCCAGTGATAGCCCGTCGGGTACGGTGGGAACGAGATGTGTGGGGTCTCTTTCTGGGCTTGCCCCAGCCCCTGATTGCTGCTCTTCATGGCTATGTCTTGGGCTCAGGTATCGAGATGTCTCTCTGCTGTGACCTGAGGATTGCCGCCGAGGGCACCAGGTTTGGGCTTCCTGAGACCTCCCTGGGACTCATCCCTGCTGCCGGGGCTACCCAAACACTGCCTCGTACTATCGGTAGAGCTAGAGCATTGGAGATGCTTCTCTGTGGCAAGTGGCTCAATGCGACAGATGCCTGTGATGCCGGACTGGTCAATCAGGTAGTTCCACGCGATGAGCTTCTGACCCGTTCAGAGGAGATAGCCCACCGTATTCTCTCCCATCCCTATGCTGCAGTAAGGTGCGCTAAGCAGGCAGTCCATCGTGGTCTCGACATGAGCTTAGAGAATGGACTGGAGCTAGAAGGAAGGCTTCTTGTGGCATGTGGGCTTGTCCCTCACAAAGTTTCTGCCGAGGGTAAGCCTCGGCACTACGATACTTAGCGTGTGTCATGAAATAAGTGTAGCAAGTCCGTATCTGTCGAGATTGCTGTAAATTGAGATAGTTATTTCGTGTCAGGCACTTAGTGGCATATTTGATTTTTGGTAAGTAGTGTAGTGTAATCGTAATAACTATACAGTTTGTCATTCCGTGCTTGACACGGAATCCATCCCCTAGACCTTCTGGATTCCTGCTGGAGTTTACCCCGTACTTGATACGGGGCAGGAATGACATGGGGTACCCTATTGTCAGGTCATTTAAGAGACACTGCACTAGAATATTTGAGTTCAGTCGTATATAGTTTCGCATTCTAGAAGTGCCACAGGAATGCCTATTCCCCTCTCTATTTCCAGGTAAACCTTGCCTGTAATGTCTCTTCCCCAGTCACCCAGACTAAATGGCGAGGAGGGAATCACTATCAAATCAGGAGTCCATTCCCCCTCAACATACTCCTTCAAATAGTCAATAAAGTCTTGCACTACCAGTAAGTCACCCATAAATATGTTTCCACCAAAGAATCTATTGGGCGGCACCTCTACACGGAGGTCAACACCGCCAAAAAGTGGAGAAATGGCAAGGGACTGTTCGAGGACTGGTCTCACCAGTTGGGAAGAAAGTAGCAGCACCTTTTTCGTAGTACTGGCATAAGCATTATGAGATATGCTTTTTATCCCGGAAAGACTAATAACACCCTTGAGCTTCTCCAGAGTACCCACCCGGAATCCCATGCCCATAAAGATAATCCCAAAGTGGTGGTCTATCTCTAGTGAATAGGGATAGGAGAACTGGCCTGGGTTCAGACCTAATTGTAAAACATCTGCATTCCTTTGAACCTCGAGAATAACCCCTTGCTCTGAACCCCGTTGCACTGCTCGAAGCAGGTCACGCCCTTGCGGTCGATTAGAAACAGGTATTCCATTCAACTTTAGAAGCAGGTCACCCTTCCTTAGACCAGAGTATGCCGCAGGGGAGTTCTTTACCAGTCCAATAGCTCGGGGTAGATTCTTGGTTTGCTCATAGAGATTCTCTTCATACATCTCAGGCATTACTACAATAGGACACTCAGTCTTCTCTCTTAATTCCCGCACCAGTGAAACTATCGCTGCCCACACCTCTTCTCTATCGAAGAGTTTCTCTTTCACCACACTTACTCTGGTAGAGAAGAACTGCGTGTAGCCAGGCAGGTTAATCTCTACAAGGTGGGCACTATGCTTATCAGCATAAGCTACTGTCTCTGTAATATCATTCAGCATCTCATCTAGCATAGATGCTGGAGAAAGAGAATGTAGTGGCCAGGGAACAATTACCACCGCATAGGGGATTTCTCTATCACTAAGGTGATGGGGAGCACTCAGGGCTACCATAGAGTTACTAGCATGCATCAGCTTCTGTCGACGCTGCAAAGATGCACTATTCAAGGAAAGATAGATATAGATAGGCTTCAATTTTGCTAGAG
Source organism: Chloroflexota bacterium (assembly GCA_030612045.1). GTDB lineage: Bacteria > Chloroflexota > Dehalococcoidia > UBA2247 > JAUWOP01 > JAUWOP01. The sequence goes on from JAUWOP010000002.1 coordinate 50,280, forward strand.
CTTTGATAACATCCGTGGTAAGGTTTTCACCATTAGTAGCTATTCTGAATGGTAAGGGGGTTTTTTCACGCAATGAGGGCAATATATCCATAGAGTAGGGATGAGCTAAAACTTCATGTATGCCTCCCAGAGTAGGGAAAAGGCAGCGCCTTGCAGAAGGGGAAAAGTACTTTACCCGTGTCAGTGCTTCCTGGTATTCCTCCTCAACTGACCTATGAGGGTGAATTAGAGAAACAGAGGGTGGATTCCCCTTCAGATAACAGAACTCACAATTACAGTTACATCTTGTGGCGAGATGTTCAAACACCTCAGCAGGGTCACCACCGGAGCTTACCAGCCAATCCTGAAGATTCTTCAACCGAAACTCATCCACCTCTACTCTTTTACCATTCTTTTCTAATTCTACTACTGATAGAAGGCTCTCCAGTTGCTGTTTAATAAGAACTATTCGTGGTTCGTACAAGGAAGCATTCTGAATACACTGTGGGCAGAGATTTGAGACCGAGGCTGCTTCTCCTTCATTTTCTGTTTGCTGTCTCTCTCTTTGGGGAAATACCTCATACGCTATATCTTGCTGATTCAGTAGCTTGAAGCCATCAATCTTTACTTCCTTCCCTTGCTGGAGCGGGATGAGAAGGTCAAGAAGAGACGCTAATTGCAACCGTATCATCTCGGTAAGTCGGTCGTGATAGAAGCCCTCCCTATCCTGATTCAGAGCCAGCGGGTAGCGGAATACATAATCACCCGAATCATTATCTTTTGGAGACACACCTCACCTCTACCCTATCATTCATGGTGGTACCTCCCTGTCTATCTCTACTTCTCAAAGCTCTCATCCTGAGTTGGATAATTGAGCTTATTGACTAACCATGATATCCATTGGCGCCGCACCTTACCTGGTAGCAAAGGGGTAGAATGAAATCCCTTAGCGTACAACAACTCCCTTTTCGTGATACCTGTGCGGGGCTTGGGAATACTCTGATACAGTAACAGTACCAGTACTCCTCCAGCAGAAACCCTGCGGTCTTCGCCACAGGTTACCCAGAGGAGAGGGCAAGGGATTCCATTCTGTAATGAAGTTAAAAGACTGTGCTCAGTCCTTGATGCTAACGAGGCTTCCCAATCAACACACATTCGATAATCCCGTACTCGCATCCAGAGCCAGGAAAAGACACCCATGAATAAACTAAACCCAGGTATTAAACCATCTTGCGGATACTCAAATACTGTTCTCCCTTCTCTCTCAAGATGATGCCGAGCATAAACGGCAATTTTATCCTCTTCAGAGAGCTTCTCATCTGGAGGACAAGAAAGTATAACTGCTGCACAGATATTATCAAGTTCAGGAAGGGCATGAATGACTCCCATTGCACCCAGACTGTGCCCTACCAATGCAATTCGCTTTCTATCAACCCAGGGATGAGCAACAACCTTATGATAAGCGGCATTAACCTCAGGAGCGATATCACCTCTCATCACACCACCACTTTCCCCATGTCCTGGCAAATCAAAGATAAAAGTGGCAACACCCTTTCTCACTATTTGTTCTGCGCATGGCTTCATTGCCCGATGGTCTGTCCCCATACCATGACATAGAATAGCTAAAGGAAAGGGACTATCCCCATTTTGTGGGAATAGAAACTGACCATAAATATCTTCACCGCGACTGGTGAAGTTCCCCCTCTGGGAGGAAAATCTCTGGTATGAAAAGAAGCCCATACTCCTACAGATAGTGACCTGAGAATGTTATTTCTACAAAAGTAGGAAACAGAGACCCCACACCTTCTCTCTATTATCTCCTATCGGACAGCCGCTTGTTGCGAAGCAAGGCGAATAAGCCGCTCTACGGATTCAGAGGGAAGGCTTACATTTCCCAGGGGAGTCTCAACATTATTTGGCAGTCCATGATAGTCACTTCCTCCACAGGGAATGAGATTATACTTGCTGCTGAGTGAGGCTAGTTGTCTGATAACGCCAGCATTATATCCATTATAGTACACCTCCATCCCTACCAAGCCCTCTCTCTGAAGATTGGAAATCAGCTCCTCCAGACCATCAATATTGGCAGGGTGAGCCAGTACCGGCAGACCCTTCCCCTCTTTCACTATTATTCTTACTGCCTCAGCAGGTGTCATCTTTTCCCGTTCCACATAAGCAGGACCATCCCGACCAATATACCGTTGGAATGCCTCTTTAAGGGATTGGATATATCCCTGCTCTAGCATTACTCTGGCAATATGAGGGCGTCCGAATGACCCACTACCAGCTAATTCCACAACCCGTTCCCAGTCAATATAGATATTCATATCCCTCAGTTTGGATACCATCTTCTCGGCTCTCACCCTCCTGGAGTCCCGTGACCTTACTAGAATACGCAAGAAGTTGGGGCTCTGCCAGTCGATGAAATATCCCAGGATATGCACCTCTCCATGGGGAACATCAGTGCTTAGCTCTACTCCGGGAATGACCAAAAGTGGAGGAAACTTCTGTGCCTCAGCGAGTGCCTCTTCTATCCCATTAACAGTATCATGGTCAGTTATCGCAATTATGCTGAGGCCTAAGCCTGCTGCCTTAGAGACAATTTCCGCGGGGCTGGATGTCCCATCAGAAGCGCTAGTATGAATATGTAGATCCGTTTTCATATTCTTTAATCTATCTCCCGATCCAGACGGGAGATATTAATAGCTCTCCCCATAGTCTCATCCAAATCGAGCAGTACCGAGTTAAATATCAGCCTACCCTTCTTAGCTACCTGCAGCCGATGAGGCATCTGAGTAAGGAACCTCTGAATCACATTTTCGACATCATCACCAATTACGGATTCTTTAGGTCCCGTCATGCCTACATCTGTGACATAAGCTGTACCCTTGGGTAAGATGCAAGCATCTATTGTACCCACATGAGTATGAGTCCCCACCACAGCACTAACCCGCCCATCGAGGTAGCGTCCCAGAGCATTCTTCTCTGATGTAGCTTCAGCATGAAAATCAACGATAATCAGTCGGACATTATCATCTGTTTTCGATAGAAGCTCATCCATAGCACGGAAGGGGCAATCAGCATTTCCCATAAAGACACGTCCAGCAAGGTTAACCACCATTACTTGCTTCCACAAAAGATACCCTCTCCCTATCACATATGGGGAATAATTTAAGGGGCGGAGAATTGGCATCCCATCATCAAGCAGGGGGAATATATCCTTTTGAGCCCAGATGTGGTTACCAGAGGTCATCACATCAACCCCTGCATCCATAAGCTCTTCTGCTGTTACTGGTGTCACACCTTTCCCGCCCGCAACATTCTCAGCATTGGCAACAACCATGTCAATCTCATATTCACAACGCAGGTCTGGCAACAAACTGCTCACCGCTAATCTGCCAGGTTTGCCAATTACATCCCCAATCATCAATATGCGCAAAAGGTACTCCCTTCCGTGAGTTATCGATTATTACCCTTCAGTCAACTATGATCTAAGAGATGGAAACTCATCCTCTCTTTATCTCTACTTAGCGTACTCCACTGCCCTTGTCTCTCGTATGACGGTAACCCTTATCTGCCCGGGGTAACTTAGACTATCCTCAATCCTCTTAGCAATGTCTCTTGCTAATCTCATTGCACTGATATCATCTATCATCCCTGGTTTGACCATAACACGGATTTCTCTTCCTGCCTGGACAGCGTAGGTTTTCTCCACACCACTAAAACCTTTGGCGATATTCTCCAGTTCCTCCAGGCGTTTCAGATATTTCTCCAGGGATTCACGCCTTGCTCCAGGTCTCGCTCCACTTACTGCATCAGCACTAGAAACGATAAACCCTTCTACAGAAGTGATAGGCACTTCCTCGTGGTGTGAGGCAACAATCTTAGCAACAAGAGGTGATTTCTCCCATTGCCTGACAATCTCACCACCTATATGAGCATGAGAGCCTTCCATCTCAAAGTCTACAGCCTTGCCGATATCATGAAGCAGTCCCGCTCTCCTTGCTATATCAACATTTGCTTTCAGCTCTGAAGCCATTATAGCTGAGAGCAAAGCCACTTCCACACTATGAGTCAACACGTTCTGCCCGTAACTGAAGCGGTATTTCAGACGTCCCAGTAGCCTGATTAACTCAGGATGTAGCCCGGAAACCTTTGCCTTAAGGGCAGCTTGCTCACCCTCCTTTTGAATAATTACCTCCATCTCCTCCCTGACTTTTTGGACGGTCTCCTCGATACGAGCTGGGTGTATACGCCCATCGAGGATGAGCCTGTTCAAAGCAAGACGAGCAATCTCACGACGCACAGGGTCAAAACATGAAAGTGTTACACTCTCAGGGGTATCATCAATAATCAATTCTACCCCGGTAGCATGCTCTAGTGCCCGAATATTACGACCCTCACGTCCGATAAGTCGTCCCTTTATTTCATCACTCGGGAGAGATACTGTAGAGACAGTGCTTTCAGACACTACTTCAGTAGTACAACGCTGTATAGCCTGGGCTAGTATACAGCGGCTTTTTTCCTCACACTCCTCCTTCACTTTTTCTTCCATCCGCCTCACACGGCAGGAAGCCTCCTCCTGAATCTCACTCTCTATCCTCTCAAGCAACATCTCCCTGGCTTCAGAAGAAGAGATGCGAGAGATTACTTCTAACTGGGTTATTTGTCTGTTTCTTAACTCTGCTGCCTCAGACCGTATTTTCTCCAATTCCTTATCCTTGGTAGTGATAGTCTGCTCTCGCTGCTCAAGATTAGCTAACTTACGCTCCAGGTTCTCCTCCTTTTGAATAAGGCGCCTTTCCTGCTTTTGTAACTCAGAGCGTCGTTCCCGGGCCTCTTTCTCAGCACCTGATTTTATCTCCAAAGACCCTTCTTTAGCATGAAGAAGAATCCCCTTACTCTCATCATTAGCATGGGATAGTAGCTCCCTTGCCTCTATCTCTGCCTTATGAAACCTGCGGACAGCCAACTGGTGTCTAAGGAAAAATGCTATCACCCCCCCACAGATGAAACAAGCCAGACCAACCAGTATCAATATTAAACTATGGGGCATTATCACCTCTCTTTCTGCCTACAAAATTATAACCACTTACCTATGCCATTCTAACTAAGTGCAGCGACCGAAGAATCCTGGATGTCCCTTCGCTTTAGTCAAGGTGACACAGGAGTAGCTAAATACTCATCATGAATTTACAGTGTGAGGATAGATTACCCTATCTCTAGAGTTCCATTAAACCTCTTTCCAGAAGTGATGTCAAGGTAAAAGGTCTGATAATCCAGGGAATTGACAGCGGACTCAGACTAGGATAGACTTAGACACGATGAAGTGAGGAATGTTTTGGGAAGGAGGATTGTTTATGGGTGTGCCGAGTAAGAGCAAGCAGGATTGGATAAATGGCACCTTTGAGCCTGCTGTAAAACGTGCTCCTGAGCGTCAGGAAAGGTTTGAAGGTAGCTCCCGAATAGAATTCAAGGCATTATATACACCGGAGGATTTAGAGGGGTTCAACTATAATGAAGCGCTAGGATACCCCGGTGAATACCCATTTACCCGAGGTGCGCAACCTTCTATGTATAGAGGGAAGCTGTGGACTATGCGGCAGTACTCCGGTTTTGCCTCTGCGGAGGAATCTAATCGGCGCTACCGTTATCTTCTGGAGCAGGGTCAAACAGGGCTCAGTATCGCTTTCGATCTTCCTACACAAATCGGATACGATTCTGACCACCCTCTATCTGAGGGTGAGGTAGGCAAAGTAGGAGTCCCAATCGATTCCTTGCAAGACATGGAGATACTCTTTCAGGAAATACCTCTGGAGAAGGTAAGTACCTCCATGACTATTAATTCTACCGCCCCTATTCTCCTGGCAATGTATATTGCCATGGCAAGGAAGCAGGGAGCTAATCCAGCGAAACTAAATGGGACTATTCAGAATGATGTGCTCAAGGAATATATTGCACGAGGAACTCATATCTTCCCACCTCGGCCCTCAATGCGTTTAATTACCGACATATTCAAGTATTGTCGTGAAAGTATTCCCCGCTGGAACACCATAAGTATTAGCGGTTACCATATAAGGGAAGCAGGAGCAACTGCTGCGCAGGAGGTCGCCTTCACCCTGGCTGATGGAATTGCCTATGTGCAGGCGGCTATTGATGCTGGGCTTGATGTCGATGAGTTTGCCGGCAGATTATCATTCTTCTTCGATGCTCACAATAATTTCTTTGAAGAAGTGGCGAAATTCCGAGCAGCAAGGAGGATGTGGGCAAAGATTATGAAGGAGCGTTTCAAGTCGAAGGATCCTCGTTCCTGCACACTACGCTTTCATACTCAGACTGCTGGTTGCAGCTTGACAGCTCAACAGCCCCACAATAATATTGTGAGGACAGCGATAGAAGCTCTGGCGGCTGTCCTGGGAGGCACACAGTCACTGCATACTAATTCCTATGACGAGGCTTATGCTATCCCCGGCGAGGAAGCAGTTACAGTAGCATTACGCACCCAGCAGCTTCTTGCCAACGAGAATCGTGTGGGTGATTGCATTGACCCCATGGGTGGCTCTTATTTTATAGAGACCCTTACTGATGCTCTAGAGAAGGAGGCTACAAAATATATCGAGAATATCGATAAGTTAGGGGGTGCCCTCGCTGCTATTGAGCATGGTTACCAGCAACGAGAGATTCAAGAGAGTTCTTATCAATACCAGAAGGATATTGAGAGCGGGAAACAAGTAATCGTGGGAGTTAATAAGTTCATCTCCGACTATCCAAAGATAACTGGCTTGACCCGCATTGACCCGGCGGAAGCAAGAAGGCAAAAGGAAAAACTGGCGCGAGTTAAGGCAGAGAGAGACCAGGCTAAGGTTACTGCAGCTCTGAAAAGGTTGGAGGAGGTAGCACGCGGAACAGAGAATACTATGCCTGCTTTCGTAGAATGTGTTGAATCCTATGCGACGCTGGGTGAGATATGTGATACATTGCGGAATATATTCGGGGTGCAGAGGGAAGTGCTGGTCTTCTAATAGGAGAATTAGCTGACGGTTATCAGTTAATGACTGCCAGAGGAACGGCAAAATTTATATGCAAGGAGATTGCCAAATGGACTTTTCCTTCAATGAAGAACAGTTGATGTTTCAGAAGATGGTGCGGGATTTTGCTGCAAAGGAGATTGCGCCTGTAGCAGCACAGGTAGACGAAACAGCAGAGTATCCTGCTGAGCAGATAAAGAAGATAGGCGATTTGGGGCTTATGGGGATAACTATCCCTGAGGAATATGGGGGAAGTGGCAAAGGCAGGGTGGACTTTTGTATTGCTGTGGAGGAGCTTAGTCATGCCTCTGCTGCTATCTGCGCTCCCTTCCGTATTAGCCTGTCTTTAGGGCTCACCCCTATTCTTATGCATGGCTCAGATGACCAGAAGCAGAGGTATCTGGTTCCTCATGCCAAAGGGGAGGAACTGGCTTGCTTTGGGCTAACTGAAGCTGGCGCCGGAAGTGACCCAGCAGCTCTGGTAACCTCTGCCAGGCGGGAGGACGACCACTATGTTATTAATGGTAATAAGCTCTTCATTAGTAATGGTGCAGAGGCAGATATAGCAGTGATATTTGCCACTATGGATAAATCATTGGGCTATCGTGGGATAACTGCTTTTATCGTGGATAAGGGTACCCCAGGGTTCTCTGTAGGTAAGCACGAGAATAAGTTAGGATTTCGTGGTTTGTCTGCAACAGAACTCATATTTGAGGAATGCCGCGTGCCAGCAGCGAATCGGATTGAGGCGGAGGGTAAAGGTTTTAGAGTAGGACTTGAAGCCCTGGATGAAAGCAGGACTACGGTGGGTGCTGAAGCCCTAGGCATCTCCAAAGCCGCCTTTGATGCTGCTGTAAGCTATGCTAAGGAGCGCCAACAATTTGGACAAGCGCTCTCCAGCCTTCAGGCAATTCAGTGGATGTTAGCCGATATGGCAGTACACATTGAAGCTGCCAGACTCCTGACATATCAGGCAGCCTACTTCCAGGACCATGGGTTACCTTTCATAAAGGAGGCAGCTATAGCTAAACTGTTCTCTTCTGAGGCTTCCAGTATGGTAACTAATAAGGCACTTCAGATTCATGGTGGATATGGCTACACCAAGGATTATCCTCTGGAGCGTTATCTCCGGGATGCCAAGCTAACTGAGATATATGAAGGGACTTCGGAGATGCAACGCATGACCATTGCCAGGCATGTACTGCGCTAACGGTAACATATTGGTAACTACTCAGCCACAGAGGACACCGAGGTCATATAAAGGTTCTTTTAATGTGACTACTCAGGTTATTAGGTTCATGGTTCACGGTTACTGGGTTCAACTCTGAACCTTGAACTCGGGAACTGTGAACCTGTGTAGTTACGCATATTGTTTATAGTCTTTCACCTGACTCCCTCTTATCAAGAGAGATGGTAGGATAGAGATGAGCTATAAGGAATTTTGCAGTTGATTACTGCAGGAGGAGGTACGAATGGTAAAGAAGATAGACCATGTAGCTATTGGTGTGAAGAATCTAGATGAGGCATTGCAACTTTATGAGAAATTGTTCGGGCTCAAGCCTTCTTGTATTGAAACTATCCCTGCCCAGGGAGTGAAGGCAGCCATCCTACCCGTTGGGGATGGCAGTGAGCTTGAGTTGCTGGAGCCTATCGACCCTCAGAGTGGAGTAGGGAAGTTTGTAGAAAAGAGTGGTGGTGGCATTCACCATATTGCCATTGAGGTAGATGATGTGGATAAAGAGCTCGATATTCTCGCGGGAAAAGGTGTAGCTCTCATAGATAAGAAAGGTAGACCCGGATTGGCAGGAAAGGTTGCGTTTATTCATCCCAAGTCGATGGGAGGCGTGCTTGTTGAGCTGTGCCAGAAGGTCTAAAAGAGAGGGAGGTAAGAATTGTGGTAGAAGCAGTGAAGCGTGTTTTAGTAGCAAAACCCGGTTTAGATGGGCACGACCGTGGCGCTAAGATAGTAGCCCGAGCATTACGGGATGCAGGAATGGAGGTAATCTACACAGGAATTCGCCAGACCCCAGAGATGATTGCCGAAACAGCTCTCCAGGAGGATGTAGAGGTGGTGGGACTGAGTATTCTCTCTGGTGCTCACCTGGAGCTTTTCCCTCTAGTTATAGACCAGCTTAAGAAGAGGGGAATGAGTAAGGTTAGAGTAATTGCCGGTGGGATTATACCCGAAGAAGATGTATCTGCTTTAAAGGAGATAGGAGTGTCAGCGGTTTTTGGGCCCGGAACTCCAACTCAACAGATTATCGATTGTGTACAAGGATCATAGGTAGCTAGAATTTCCCTGAGATGGGTGGTGCTAGGGGCTTAATTGGAAACCACTCATAGTGAAAAGCACCACTTCTAGGATTAGGTCACAAACATCATCGGGGATATAGCTCAGTTGGGAGAGCGCTGCGTTCGCATCGCAGAGGTTGGGGGTTCGAATCCCCCTATCTCCACTCTTTTCATCTCTTTCTTAACACTGTATCTCATTCTTACCCTGAAATGGTTATAGCTATCCCCCGGTGAGCTTTCCCATAAAGTGACCTATCCCCAACAACCACGATAAAATAGAAGCTTAACCAATCAATGCTGCTCCAGCTTGACAAAAGAAGGGAAACCCTATACGATGAAGAGGTTAATTTTAAATTGGAGGTAATGATGAGAAAGATAGGATTAGCAACGACCATTATTTTCCTAATAGCATTGCTTGTTAGTTGTGTGGGGCTTAGTGGTTGTGGTGGTAATGGTAATGGTGACGGTAATGGAGGGGGAACAATAACTGAGCTGCCAGGAACCTATTAGTTCTCCATAGAATATTCGGAATCGGATGGAGACACAATGACTATGGAGGTGTGGGTGAGGGAGGATGGGAAGGCGAGGACTGACTACTGGAAATGGACAACGCCTGGTGAGCCAACAGAGACAAAAATTTTCATCAGCGATGGTGAATTTGACTGGATGTATCATCCCTCTGTTGAGAACACAGCTTATAAGTGGTCCTTAGGGTCCGGGATGAACCCAGGCATAGTTTGCGAGGCATGGTTTACCGGGTCTTACTATGGTGACTATATGACAGAGGGTGAGATACTGGCAGCAATGCAGGCTACATGTGCCGCTAACCCCAAATGCGCCAGTGTGACCTTGGATCATGAGACAATTTCTGAAGAGTATTGCACCAAGTTCACCTGGAACTATACCAATGGCGACACATACAGCTTCTGGATTCCACAAGCCCACGGCTGGCTCGCGAAGTGGCAGTATTACGAGGCATCCGAAGGTGTTACCACAACGATGCAGTTTACAGATATAGACCTGGACCCAACAATACCAGATGACATCTTCGATGTAGACAAAGTTTTCGCCCCTGGAACCGAAATAATAGATATGACCGTGGGATAGTGAGCTGAGGTATTCGCTGCCGGACGACAGTGTCAGCTATTTAAAGGTTGGCGGCAGCGGGGGTGGCGCTGGCTGGGAATATGAGCTGACAGACCTTACCCTGGGATGAGAAGCGAGAACGCGAGCGGAGCGTGACAGTCTCAGGTTATAAGCCGTCATATAGAATGTCAAGATAGGGCTTGGCAATAAGCCAAGCCTTATCTTGTATATACTTGGCTCAAGGTTTCAACTTACTGCAGGTTAGAGGTCGATCTATTGAGCGAGCGCAAGAGTTCCTTTCGATATCTGAGAACTCAATTAAGCTCTAGTTGAATGGGAGAAGGTGTATAATACCATCCGATTTCATCAAGCATTGGTATACTTCACACCAAGGGAGTTTCTGGAATGCTATCAACAAAATCGGAGAAAGGAGGTGATGTGTCACTGATGTATTGAACAAGCACAGAGGTTGTTTATTCTCACTAGAATATGGTATTATCCCACGAAGTTTAAGCCATCGAATAAGGAGGTAAAATGTTTTGTGGTAAGTGTGGCGCTGAGAACCCTGAAGGCACTACCTTTTGTCAGAAGTGTGGAGCTGTTTTGACCCCCTCTACTCCAAGTGGTGAGGCTAAGCCTACTGGATTACAACCAAATGTGGCTGGGCTACTTTGCTATGTAGTGGGCTGGATAACTGGATTGATATTCTTCCTTATGGAGAAGGAGGACCAGTTCGTCCGCTTCCATGCTATGCAGTCTATAGTCACCTTTGGTGGTCTTACCGTAATCAGCATCGTGTTCTCTATACTCGGGTTAATCCCTTATGTAGGTCTCATATTTGGGGTATTACAGATACTTGTGGGTATCCTGGGGTTTGTCCTCTGGATACTGCTGATGGTCAAGGCGTATCAGGGCCAGAGATACAAGCTTCCTTGGGTTGGCAACTTTGCTGAAAAGTATATCTAGGAAAGTGCCCCAAAATGCCAGCCGTGCCAATTTGGAGGTAGTACCTCTAGTAATTATCTGGGGGTTTCATCGATAGAAAGGAGGTAAAATGTTTTGTGGTAAGTGTGGCGCCGAGAATCCTGAAGATGCAGCCTTTTGTGGTAAGTGTGGAGCTGACCTGGCCTCACCTGCCCCGAGTGAGCCCATGTCCGCCAGGGAAAGTACCGTGATGCAGCCAATGGAAGAGCGCAAAGCGATGGTGAGCTTCCAACTTTCTGTTGGACCTATTCTCAGGTACCTGGCTTATGCGGCAGCAGGGTGTTTTGTGATTGCTGGCATCTGCTCCGCTGCCCAATCTGGTCACTTCAACGGAGCTATTAGGGCTAGCTGGCTTTTTGTTTATTTCGGTCAGGCAGCTTTTTATGGTGGCTTACTATATGCCTTTTCATACCTGGTGCCCTGGCTTCTTGAGCTCAAAAGGGCTGAGGGGAAGACAGAATAGGAGAAGGCTGTTCTCAGGTAAGCACCTTTTAGAAGGCTGTTGACACAGCTAAATTAGGTTATTCTGATTATAGCATCTTGCAAAAATAACCGTATTATGTCATTGCGAGGAGCGCTAGCGAGATTGCTTCGCTTTGCTCGCAATGACAACCTATTTTCATGATTCGTCGGTGAGCAGTTACACATGGGGATTTGCTATCTTAATTCTTATTCTCGCGAGGAGATTTCCATGGTAGAGCCACTGGAGCAGATTTTCGCTTCGTGTAAAGTTGAAAGGAAAGAGCTTATTCCCTTACTACAGGAAATTCAGGAAAAGCTGGGCTATCTCTCTGATGATGCCATGAAGGCTGCTGCCGAATTTCTGCATATTCCTCCGAGTGCTGTCTATGGAGTGGCTACCTTCTATAACCAGTTCCGTTTTGTTCCTGCGGGGAAACATCCCCTGAAGATCTGCCTGGGGACTGCCTGTCACATACAGGGGAGCAAGCTCATTATGGAAGCTATGGAGCGAGAGTTGGATATTAAGGCGGGGAATGTTACCCCTGACCATGAGTTCAGCCTGGATAGGGTTGCCTGTGTGGGGTGCTGCGCTCTGGCTCCAGTAATAATAGACAAAAAGACAGTCTACCCCCGGATGACCCCCTTCAAGGTAGAGGAGGTGCTGGCTCTTCTCAAGGAAGAAAATGCCCATGGGCGGTTGCCCACCAACGAACCATGAAAATAGGCTGTCATTGCGAGCGAAGCGAAGCAATCTCGGTGGGGCGGCGATGAGATTGCTTCGTCGCTACGCTCCTCGCAATGACACATTATGGGGGCGTGCCTCGCAATGACAAATGTGGGGTCAGTCTATTTTCGGAATAAACACTCATGGGCGGCTGCCCACCAACGAACCATGAAAATAGTGCTTCCTTGCAACGACTTTGCCTGTCATTCCTGCGGAAGCAGGAATCCATGTGGGGTGGGTGTAGATTCCCGCCTGCGCGGGAATGACATAGTCTATTTTCGAAGCAAAGAGTGTGAATCAGGGTGACCTTTGAAGAGATTCAGCACCATGCCATGGCGGAGTGGGAAGCCCTCCATGCAGGTGAGATACCGTGTGTCCGTATTGGTACGGCTACTTGTGGTAGAGCAGCCGGTGCACTATCAATAGCTCACATCTTTGCCACAGAGATTGAAAGGCGGGGTATTGAGGCTGCTCTCCTGCAGGTAGGCTGTTTAGGGCTATGTTATGCTGAGCCTATCGTGGTGATAAGCAAGCCAGGGATGCCCCTAATTTGTTACTCTAATGTAACCCCGGAGATTGCCCTACGGTTGATAACAGACTACCTTGAAGATGATGACCCCTGCCTCGACCTGGCAATGGGGACACTGGAGGGTGGTGGTGAGGAGCTCCTTTATATCCCTGAGCTCACCCGGTTTGAGTATGAACAGCACTTTCTCCTGAAACGGTGTGGATATATAGACCCACTAAACATCAATCACTATATTGCTACCGGCGGTTACCATTGTTTGAATAAGATGTTACAAACTCCTCCTCATGTAATAATTGATGAGATAGAGCGTTCCGGACTCAGGGGGAGGGGCGGGGCAGGATTCCCTACTGGTCTGAAGTGGCGGCTGTGTCATGATGCCGTTAACCTTCTCAGATATATAGTATGTAATGCTGACGAAGGAGACCCCGGTGCCTTTGTGGACCGCGTCATCCTGGAGAGTGACCCTCATGCCATCCTGGAAGGGCTACTTATTGGCGCCCATGCAGTAGGTGCCTCCAGGGGTTATGTTTATTGCCGCTCAGAGTATCCTCTGGCTCTGCAGTGCCTTCACCATGCTGTTACCCAGATGAAAGATTATGGACTTCTGGGCAACCACATTCTGGGTTCAGATTTCAATTTTCACCTTGAGATAGTTGAGGGCGCAGGAGCATTCGTGTGTGGTGAGGAGACGGCGCTTCTGGCTTCTATCGAAGGTAGACGTGGTATGCCACGCCCTCGTCCTCCCTATCCTGTCGAGTCTGGCTTATGGAACAAGCCTACACTGGTTAATAATGTAAAAACCTTTGCTTGTATTCCTCTCATACTCGACTATGGTGCTGACTGGTTTACCAGTATTGGGACAGAAAGAAGCAAAGGGACACAGGTATTCGCCTTAACAGGTAAGGTGAGACACACCGGATTGGCAGAGGTGCCAATGGGCACGACTCTCCACCAACTGATATATGACATTGGTGGCGGGATACAAGGAGACAAGACATTCAAGGCAGTCCAGATAGGGGGACCCTCAGGGGGATGCCTTCCTGCAGGGTTATTGCATACCCCAATAGATTTTGATTCCCTTGTTAATGTAGGTGCTATGATGGGTTCGGGTGGGATAGTAGCGATGGATGAAACCAGCTGTATGGTAGATATTGCCCGTTACCTTCTCGATTTTATTCAGAAGGAATCCTGTGGAAAGTGCTCTCTATGCCGCCTGGGGACCAGACAAATGCTTCAGATATTAGAGGATATTGTGAGTGGGAAGGGTAAGGAAGGAGATATTGAGCTACTTACCAATCTTGCCGAGGATATTCAGGTGGGTTCTCTCTGTGGGCTGGGTAAGACAGCACCTAACACTGTTCTTACTACCCTGCGTTACTTCCGAGAGGAATATGAAGCCCATATTCGAGAGAAATGCTGCCCAGCACTAGTATGCAAAGACCTTATCGCCTACTATATCCTGCCTGAGAGGTGTAGTGGCGCCTGCGACCATTGTGTAGTTACTTGCTCTACCAAGGCAATCAGTAGCAATGAAGTAGGAGTAAAGGTTATTGACCAGAGCAAGTGTGTCAAGTGCGGGACATGCCTTGAAGTCTGTCCTCTAGAGTACAGTGCAGTAATTAAGGTATCACCTCCTGACTCTATACCAGAAGCGGGACAGAGATAGAAAATCGGGACACAGGGAAGGAGAATCATGAGTTTCTATCCTAGCCTCTACTTGAAGCAGGAGACAATAGGTGGAAGCTGAACTTGTTACCCTGACCATTGATGATATCAAGGTTAAAGCTAAGAAGGGAATCAAGGTCCTGGATGCTGCCCTGGGAGCCGGTATCTACATCCCTCACCTCTGTTACCTGCCTGAGGCTGAGGTTCCTCTTGCCTCCTGCCGTCTATGTTATGTGGAAATTGAGGGAAGGGGGATGGTTACTGCCTGTACCGAGCTAGTAGCTGAGGGGATAGTGGTGCATACTCACAATCCCCGGATTGATAGGCTGCGTCATACCACGATGAGGCTTATCCTTGCTAACCACCCCATTGATTGTAGCTCCTGCCCTAGAAACAGAGATTGTGAACTTCAGAGGATTGCTGCCTACCTTCATATAAAGCTGGGAAATCCTTCTGGGTCCCCTTCCCTAAAGGGGGATTTAGGGGGATTTAGGGAAATGCCTCTCCGTGACCTTCCTATAGATGACAGCCATTCCCTGTTTATCTACGACCCCAATAAGTGTGTTCTCTGTGGTAAGTGTGTGATGATTTGTAATGAGCGTATGGGAGTAGGCGTTCTTAACTTTATCTTCCGTGGCTATAATACCAGGGTTGGCACCTTCAGGGAGATACCGTGGGGAGAAGCAGGGTGTATTTCTTGTGGAGCATGTGTAGCTGCCTGTCCTGTAGGCGCCCTGGTTCCTAAGAATATCAAGGTACTCTCCTTTACAACATCACCAGGTTGTTACGATGCACCACTTCATCACCATATTCATAGCCCAGGAGATCGGTAATCCTATTGGAGTGAGTCCCTTTAATTATATCAATATCAGCCGAGCTATAGTTAGATATACCATGAGCAATAGAGTTCCCTTCAGGGTCAACAATATTGACTATATCCCCTCGCTGAAAATTCCCTCTTACTGCCTTTATGCCAGCGGGTAATAAACTGCCCCTCTCTTTGAGTGCCTGGGCAGCTCCAGTATCAATAAGGATTTCTCCTTTTTCGTAACGCTTCCGTTTATATCCCAACCCACTTAGCATCCACCGCTTGCGACTCTCCAGTTGTGTAGTGATGGGAAGGAAACGGGTTCCTATCTGTTCTCCCTTTATGAGGCGAGGAATAATTTCAGGGGTTCGCCCATCAGCAATAACTGTCATAACTCCTGAACTGGTAGCTAATCTGGCTGCTTCTACCTTGGTGACCATGCCACCAATGCCACGCTGTGAGAGGGTATCCCCGGCTAGCTGCTCAATGTGGCTGTCTATTCTCTCCACTACGGGTATGAGTTGAACTTCAGAATCAAGGTGAGGGTCAGCAGTGTAGAGTCCACCCACATCACTGAGGAGTACTAGTAAGTCAGCATCTACCAGATTTGCTACCATGGCTGAAAGGTTGTCATTATCACCAAATTTAGCTTCCCTAATCTCATCGATAGCCACAACATCATTCTCATTTACTATAGGTAATACTCTGAGTTCCAATAGTCCCAGGAGGGTGTTACGCGCATTAAGGTAGCCAGCACGGTCAGACATATCATTTTTGGTAAGCAGTGCCTGGGCTATAGTAATATTATGCCAGGAGAAGAGTTGCTCATAGGCATGCATCAGGCAGTTCTGCCCCACTGCAGCCAGAACCTGTTTTTTCGTAGTGCTTGCACCTTTTCGTAGTGCTTGCACCTTTTTACGGTACTCACACTGGCAGCCTCATGCTCTTGAATGAGACCAAGCTTGTGTCTACCTGCAGCAATTGCCCCTGAGGAAACGAGGACTATTTCTGCCCCCTGGCGATGCATTCGGGCTATTTGACCTACAAGGCTAGACATTATCCCCAACTCGAGGTAATCGCCACCCCCAGTTATCAGATTAGCTCCTAGCTTTACCACCGCACGGTGATGATAAATATTTTCTATTTCGCCCATTCCAGTATTATATATCCTGAGTAACAAATCTTCAAAGCGATGCCTTAATTAAACTTCTTCTCGACGATGCTGAGCTTAAATTGATATAATACACCCGCACCCATTGTCATTCCTGCGGAAGCAGGAATCCAGGTAAGGCAGGTGTAGATTCCCGCGTAGGCGGGAATGACATATTCTATTTTCGAAGCAAACACTCATGGGCGGCTGCCCACCAACGAACCATGAAAATAGCCTGTCATTGCGAGCCTTTCCCCTCTGTTATTGCGAGCGAAGCGAAGCAATCTCGGTGGGGTAGAAGAGATTGCTTCGTCGCCATGCTCCTCGCAAAGACACATCGAGAATCTATTTTCGGAATAAATGGTAATGGTAGAGGAACGAATTACCTTCCCAGCAGCGGATATACAGTTGGAGGGCATACTGCACTTGCCTGAGCAGGGAGAAAACTTTCCTGCGGTAGTAGTATGTCATCCCCATCCTCTCTATGGTGGTGATATGAGCAATAATGTAGTGGTGGCAGTCTGCCATGCTCTGGCTAAGCAATCCACTGCCTCTCTCAGGTTCAACTTCAGAGGAGTTGGCAGGAGCGAGGGACAGTATAGTGATGGAGTAGGAGAGAGGGAAGACCTGGGGGCAGCCCTTGATTTCCTCTCATCAAGGGAAATGGTGGATAGTGGCAGGATTGGTCTGGTGGGATATTCCTTTGGTGCTGCTGTAGCACTGCCGGTAGCACTTCAGGACAAGCGCATTCGGGCACTGGCTCTTATTTCCCCACCTCTACCTATCACAGAGCTGGAAGAGCTAAAGGATTATCCTCAGCCAAAGCTTGTCCTTTGTGGTGAGACAGATATCTTTGCTTCGGAGCAAGCCTTACAATTCCAGCAAGTTATTACTCAGACAGAGGTTCAGGGAATGGTGCAATGTGAGTTGATACAGGGGGCTGACCATTTCTGGTGGGGCTGTGAGGGGAAGGTAGGAGACATGGTATCAGATTTTCTCTCAGTAGCCCTGGGTACATCTGCTTGATAGAACTTATTCCCAAGCTATATAGAATGACATAATTAAATGTGCATACACTGGAATTAAACTCTAATCTCTAAGTTCTAAATCCTAAACAATACCCAAATTAGAATAAGCAAAACCTTCTAGCTGCAGAGCTTTGTGTCTTTAACTTGCGGCTCTAACGCACCCTAAAAGATGCGGCTATGGCTGGTTTTGAGATTGTGATTTGGGTCATTTGAATTTGTTTAGAGTTTAGAAATTCCTCATATATCCTATGCGCAAATACTTGTGTCGTCA
Organism: Chloroflexota bacterium; assembly: GCA_030612045.1. GTDB lineage: Bacteria > Chloroflexota > Dehalococcoidia > UBA2247 > JAUWOP01 > JAUWOP01. The sequence goes on from JAUWOP010000002.1 coordinate 68,286, forward strand.
CATATAGAGCATAATTAGTGCTTTGGCAAGCCTTTAGAGATATAGTTAATTTAGAGTAGCAAATAAGGCAGACAGGATTGTTCGGCTTGATATGATTTATCTACGCCTCATTGACAGGGCTTGTCTTGGTAGTTTACAATACTAAGGATTTAATCTGGCAGAATCAGGTGTGCATTTTGTGGGAAAGCTAAGTGTTTGCCCGCTCCTTATATGTCGCTCCGACCCTGAATGGTTACCAAGAAGGTTAATGTGGAGGTGAAGCATGTCAGGAAGCACTATTCGGAAACGGAGAGTAAAAAGGGTTCAGGTTATTACTTCGAAACTCAACCCTCACAGGATTCCGAGGATTCCCTTTCAGTTACTGTCTCAGAAGGTATTACCCCTTCTGTTGGCAGGTTTGTTGGTGATGACCTTTGCTGGAGTAGGCCTGATAATTCCCTCACCAGCTTTGGCACAAGCTGACCAGAATGAGCTGACCGCAAGCTACATGCCTGCTGATATTGACTTTTACCTTAGTCTCAAGTCCGAATTGAGTGGCGACCAGCTTACCAATTTCTGGAGGGTGGCAAACAACTGGTGGCAGGATGCCGGTGTGCAGTCAAAATGGCAAGAGGCAATTGATGAAGTTAAGAGCGAAAGTGATACTAATATAGATATTCCGCAAGATGTCCTCCCCTGGCTGGGACCTGAGCTTGCCGCAGGAATGCGTAATATCTATACTGAGGAGCCAGATATTATTGTCTTTATCGGCACCAAAGACAAGAGCGCCTCAGATAGCTTCTTCTTCGATAAGCTCGCTCCTGAGATAGCAGAAGAGGGGACTACTCCTCCCTCAGCACCCACAGGCTCCTATGCCGGGATAGAAACCCTCTACAACTTTCTCGATACCACCACATTCTGGGCTTTCACTAATAGCTACATTATATTATCCAGTAACCAGCAGCTTCTTGAGGAGTGTTTAGACTTGCTCTCTGGCTCCTCCTCAGATTCCCTGGCTAACACATCAAACTTCCAGGCAGCCCAGAGTAACCTTCCTGCTGAGCGAGCAGGAATGCTCTATGACAACATAGAGAATATCTGGATTGACATTCTCTCCATTATTCCCCCAGAGCAGCAGGCTATATTTAATGTCATGGGTTCCTACTACCCCCCCCTATTTTACTGCCTCAGTTCAATTTACCGAAGATGGGATAACAGTTACAGGATATTGTCCCTTTCCTGAAGGTATAACCCCACCAACTACCGCGGGTGATGAACTTAAGAGCGCCTCTATAGTCCCTGGTGATGCCTGGCTCTTTGACTCAGAAGAGGATGTCAACGCCTGCTGGCAGGAGATGAAGTCCTACTTAAGTGATAACTGGGCAGATATAGGTGAAGCAACTGGAATGGGTGAGGAATGGCCCGCCTCTCTTAATGATGCTCTTACTCAGCTCCAAGAGCAACTGGGCTTCAATATAGACAGCGATGTCTTCGGCTGGATGAATGGTGAGGTATCTATGGTACTACTGCCACTTTCCTTCCCAACAAGTGAAGAGGTTCTCATCGGTGAACCGGTAATCCCTGATGTTCTCGTTCTATTTGAGGTCAGTGATACCAGTGCAGTGCAGGGACACCTGACCACGATAATCAGCGGCATAAACACCCAGATACCCAATCCTGCTGAGCAGTTGCAAACCTCGTCAACCTCAATTGAAGGTGTCTCGGCTACCATGATTACTAACGAGGCTATTGCAGCAAGTGGAAACTCGCCAGGCTACCTATTCCTTGATACTACCGATGGTACCCATTATTTGGTTATTGGCTCTACCACTGATGCGTTAACCGAGGCAGTCAAGGCTAGCCAGGGCAGTATAGCCTCGCTGGATGAGGCAGAGGAGTATCAGGGGGTTCTGTCCTTGCTTCCTGATACTAAGAGTTCCCTCTCCTATTTCAATATCACGGGGATTCTTAATGCGGTAGCTTCTCAGATACCAACCTATACCGGGATGAACTCAGAGGAGGAGGACTTTAATTTAGCTACCAGCCTTATCCCGCTGCACTGTGCACTGGGCTTTTCTTCCACAGTAACTGCCAGTGGTGTAGCCATGACAGGTGCTCTGTATCTGCTGCCACCACCATTGTTTGAGCAGATGATAGCAGAGGGTATGACAGGGCTAGTGGAGATTGCTGAGCAGGTCACAGACTTCAGCTACCTGGATGCTGATGTAGGCGAGGTAGCAGTGGGTGTAGATGTGAATATTAACAATGCCCCGGCAGATGCTAATATCAAGGGGACAATAGTGAAGGTGCCTGCTAAGGAGACAATGTCGGGATTTGAACTCGCTGCCACAGATGCGGGGCTTTCTATAGAGGATGTTGCCTATGTGCTCCGTGTGGACAAGACTAACCTTGGTGCTGATAATATAGGCACAGCTACCATCACCATGAAGGTAGGTAGGGCATGGGCAGATAAATATGGCACCGATAATGTCAGAATCTTCCGTATCGGTGATGATGGCACCAAAGAGGTGCTCCCTACAGAGTTTACCGGCTATGAAGGTGACCAGGCAATATTTGTAGGCACCTCAGAGCATGGGCTGTCCTGTTTTGGTCTAGCAGCCACATCTTCGCCCGGGGGAATAAATTGGGTTTTAATAGGTAGTATCATCGTGATAGCCCTGATAGTTATATTCGTGCTGTGGCGGCGGCGTCAGGTGCAAGTCTAACGCCCTGAGCTATAGAGGCTAACCAAATACCAGGGGGATGGAGGTTAAAAGCCATCCCCCTGTTTATGTGGAGAGAAGAGCTGCTATTTACCCTTATATGGCGAAACATTCGGGCACGGCGCACCAGAAGCCTCTTCACTATCATAGGTATCGGTGTCAGCATTGCTATTATTGTGGCTGTTATGACCCTTGCCTCAGACTTCAAGAAGGAGTGGTGCGGCAGCATTATCCAGACAAAGGCAGACCTGATAGCTGTTCAGAGGGGACTGACAGGCATAAGTGGAAGCTCCATTGATGAGTCACTCATTGGCAAGATTGAAAGCAAATATGATGATGTGGAACACGCTACGGGATTCTTGCTGGCAAGCCTTTCCCTTTCGGACATACAAGCATTAAATATTGTGGGAGTGCGTCCTGAGGATAGCGACTTATATATAGATGAGAACCAGATAATCGAGGGAAGATTTATTCAGCGCGAGGGAGAAATTGTGCTGGGTAAAGCGGCCTACAATATCAGCGGGGTGGAGGTAGGTGAGGATGTAAGGTTCCAAATGGATAGGAAGCTCAAGCTGGTGGGCATCTATGAGACAGGAAACACCTATATTGACAATTATGCTATAGCACCTCTGGTTGATGTTCAGGAGATGACCAATCGCCAGGGGAAGGTCACCATGATTGCTCTTTATCTAAAACCAGGAACAAAGGCTAAAGGGGTAATCTATGCCATAGAGGATTATAGGCCAGACCTTAAGGTGATGCCTACCCCTGAGGTGATGGAGGAGGCAATTCCCCTGGGGATGGAGCAGGTGGATGCCTTCACCTGGGGTTTATCGGTGATTGCTATAGCTATGGGTGTCATCGGAACAGCAAACACCATGTCATTATCGGTCTCGGAACGCACCAGGGAGATTGGTATTCTGATGGCGATAGGCTGGAGCCGCCTCAAGATTTTAAGCCTGATTTTGGGGGAATCCCTGTTGCTGAGTGTGGCAGGGTTTGGTATTGGCAGCCTATTAGGTATAGGAGCAGTATATGGCATCACTTCTCACCCTATTGTGAGTGGGTATATCGGTCCCTCTCTTGATACTGGTGTCTTTCTTATTGCTCTAGCTATAGCCTTACTCCTGGGGTTGCTGGGTGGGGCTTATCCTGCATACAGGGCAACCCGATTTTCCCCTGTGGAGGCATTGCGCTATGAATAGGCTTATAGTAAGCGCTGAGGGAATCACCAGGGCTTACCATAATGGAGTCGTAGCCCTGGACAATATCAATCTTCAGATAGAAAAGGGCGAGTTCCTGGTCATTCTGGGACCTACGGGAAGTGGTAAGACTACCCTGCTCAATATTATAGGGGGTATGGACCGTCCTACCACAGGAAAGGTATTTGTAGATGGTACAGAGCTATCAAGAGTCAGGAATCTGAGTCAATTCAGGGCAGAAAAGGTTGGCTTTGTATTTCAGTTACATAACCTTATTCCCACGCTAAACGCTGCTGAGAATATTCAGCTTCCCATGTGCGCTCTTAAAATGGCATCCCGAAAAAGGAAGCGTCGAGCACTAGAGCTACTGGAGATGGTGGGACTAAAGAACAGAGTATCTCACACCCCACCCATGCTTTCGGGTGGAGAAAGGCAGAGGGTGGCTATAGCCCGCGCCCTGGCTAATAATCCCTGCCTTGTAATAGGTGATGAGCCTACAGGAACCCTTGACCCAGAGACAGGTAGGGAGATTATCGCCTTGATGCAAGACCTGAACCGGACGGTAGGCACAACCCTGGTGGTAACAACCCATGACCCAGGAGTGGCAAGTAAGGCAGATAGGATTGTTCGGCTTGAACGGGGAAGTATAAGCAATTACAATTAGGTGAGTCAAGATGGAAGATTACAAAATGAGCCAATTGAAGTCATGGGTAACCTTGAGTCGAATCCCCTTCCATACTGTAGGGATTCTACCTCTTATCCTTGGGGTGGTGATTGCCTGGAGTGAGGGCTTCGCCTTACGCTGGGATGTCATTATTCTCTCTATAGTAGCTGTCATTCTCATTATGCTGGTTACCTACTATGGAGGTGAGTACTTCGATTATGAAACCGACTCTATAAACACCTCTTACAATAAGTTCAGTGGTGGCACCAGAGCGCTATTCAGTAAAGTTGTTCCCCGTCGACATGTCTTGATAGCTACTTATGTCTGCCTGGTGTTGACGATTGCCATTGGGATTATTATCCAGTTCTACTGCCATACTGGAGTCTACACTATACCCCTAGGTGCCTTTGGGTTGCTATGTGGCTATTTCTACACAGGTAAACCAATTCAGTGGGCTTACCATGGGGTAGGAGAGGTATTGATTGGGATATGCTATGGCTGGCTTCCTGTGAATACTGCTTACTATCTGCTGACAGGGGAGTTCGCTCTCATCCCCACACTAGTTTCCATCCCTATTGTCATCAGCATATTTCTAGTAATCCTGATAAATGAATTTCCTGACTACGATTCGGACAGGCTTTCAAGTAAGAAGAATCTGGTGGTGAGGTTTGGGCAAAGCAAGATGGGCACAATATATGCTATATTGCTCCCACTTTGTTTTCCTGCTATGGTCGCTGGTCTTCTCTACAGCGGGTGTGGTGCTCTTACCCTCCTTTCCCTAATGCTGATACCTCTTATTGTATGGAATGTGACGGTGATGAAAAGAAAGGGGTATAGAGGTGATAACGCTCTAGAAGGTATCTGTGCACGGACCATCTTTGCCAATTGGATGATTTCAGGATTCAGTATCATTGAGGTGGTCCCCAAATTTCGGACAGGTTGTTAAGAGCGGGTTTTGCTCCTAGAATACTAGAATACAAAGAGAGATAGGAGGAGCAGGACATGAAACAGAACCGCAGCAAGCACAGCCCATCATTTAAAGCCAAAGT
>JAUWOP010000038.1 GCA_030612045.1 Chloroflexota bacterium
ACTTTGGCTTTAAATGATGGGCTGTGCTTGCTGCGGTTCTGTTTCATGTCCTGCTCCTCCTATCTCTCTTTGTATTCTAGTATTCTAGGAGCAAAACCCGCTCTTAACAACCTGTCCGAAATTTGGGGACCACCTCAATGAGTGCAGATAGGTCTTAAACCTCTTTTTAGTAAAACTACCTGAATTTTAACAGATAAGTAGTTTCTTCTTCCTGATGAAGAAGAGGGGAATGAGCAAGAGAAGGGACAGAAAATAACATTACCCTTAGTGGGAGATGGCTAGATGGGGAACCTGGTAAGGTATTTCTTCACAAAGTCTATGTGATCTACCAGCGTGGGGTCAACTATATTTAACATCGCCAGATAGAAGCTAAGATAATCTCCCAAAAGGACAAGGTTCATTACTTGAGCCAGTGTGGATTTCCCCGCGGCTTCTACAGATTCGTGAGCAACCCCTGTTTTATCCAGTAGCTCAGTAGTAGCCTCATAGCGAAGCAGGTTTCGGGGATGAAGCAAGGAAGAACGCAGTAAAAGCACAAATATTCCTTCCTTTACTTGGGAGGGAAACTCATAGCCTACCACAGCATTATGATTGAGCTCAGGGAAAAGTTCAAAGAAAGCCCATGACTTGCTATTCTCATTAAGCTGGGCTTTCCAGCGCTGAGCTACTTCTGAAAATATCTCTGCTCCATAAATTATCACGATATGTCCCCACAACTTAGTGGCTAATTGCTTTGCCGGATTAGAAACAATGGGTGTAGTCTCAGCACAGTCTCTCGATAGTTTGTCCAAATTCTGCAGAGCTTCCTGTAAATCCGCTGATTTGTCTCCAAGTAAACCAATTTTCTGAAAAATGCCAACCAGAGAGACAAAGCTGTGAGGGAAAGCTGTTCTAGGAGACGCCTGGTAATCTATGATAAAAGCAGGTATGTTTTCTTTATCAGCTAGATACTTAAGCTTACCACCTGTGGTGAGCACAAGCTTTTTGGCAGGAGTTTTAAACGATTCTGTAAAGGCAAAGAGAGTCTCCTCAGTATTCCCGGAGTAGCTTGAAGCGATAACCAAGGTACCTTCATCAACAATCAGGGGCAAATCATAATCCTGATGTACCCAAACAGGCACCTTGGTTTCAGTCAAGGCAAGCCGCTGTACCATCTTACCACCAATAGCAGAGCCACCCATCCCCAGAATAATAACCTTATCTATTTTAGCATATTCTTGGGGTAGAGCAAATTTTAGAATCTTTTCCCATGCCCGCTGGCACTGTCCTGGAAACTCATGCAGACGATTAAGCATCCCCGAGGTATCAATCTGCTGGCAAACCGAGATGTCATCCAAGTTAATCATCATTAAACCTCCAGTATTTTTCTTCCTTGCACAACTAATTCTCCTGCTCGGGTAAAACTACTAACCTCAGTATAAACGTGAAGGATAGGCTCTATTCTGGAGAAACGAATCATGAAACAGGAGTTATCTACTAACAGAAAGTAAAAGCTGCTAAGGATACCTACCCTGACCACTTCGACATCAATAAGACTAGGTGGTTGAGACTGATGTAGGCAAGGTAACAAACTATTATTTCTAGCTTACTAAGTAAAAACTCCAGGTCAATTTATCTTCTTCTTCAACATCAATCTTACAATGTAGAGGACGGTATTAAAATCCCCTGGTAACACACATAGCGAAGCTGTAACAGTTACTGAGAGCTATGGGGGACAATGTCCCGATTGTGGAAACATATTAGTATATCAAGAGGGGTGCCATATCTGCCATAATTGCGGATACACTAAGTGCGGATAGAGGTGAGTTGCTCCTATAAAATATCAAATGCGGGCTGGTAATTCAAGGTTCCCATAGCTTTCCAACTTATGGCTGCCATTCCCAAACCGATAACCATCCACACCTTCACTGAATTGCCATGCCTCTTCAAATATCTGAGGTTCTTCACTTGCCCAGTTTTCCTTACCCCATATTTCTACATAGTTATTTACCCCAATCATCACTATATCCTCATCAATTTCAGCATATGACCGCAGTAGGGGTGGTAAAAGTATTCTCCCCTGGATATCAAACTTGGCATAACTAGCTAGAGCAAACATGTGACGGTTCATCCGTCTTACTCGGGCAGGAGCAGGAGGGAGAATAGAAGATTTTGCTGTTATTTCCTCCCACAGGCTCACAGGATAAGCTACTATGCACTTCTCTAGACCACGCGACAGAACAACCCCACTCTCCAGAGACTCACGGAATACTGGAGGGAAGGGTACCCTCCCCTTCTCATCAACCCTATAAGGGTGTTCTCCCATAAACATTAGGGGGCTACCACCTTCATTAAAGCTACTTTGGATTTAAACTGTGACTAAAACACCAGTTTAATGCATTACTTTCTGAATCTCTGGATGACTCCTAACCTTCCTCCATGGATGGGCTGCCAGCTTGAGAGCACACTGGTGCCTTTCGTGCTCAGCAGTAAGACAATAGACAAAGTGAGAATCTCCACTAGGACACTTGTCCACCCACTTACTCTCGGTTAATTTCTCCAAAGCCCACAATACTTCATACCGCCTGACACCCCGCAACAACCACTGAGTTAGAAGGTCTAAGTCAACCTTGGTAACCGGACGCTTACCCAGAGAGTAGATTATCTCAATCTCTAAAGGGCTGTTGACAGACTCCACTACAGAACTAAAAACCTCATTCTCCTCGCTGCAGTTTTTATCTCCTAATACCACTCCCATATTTTCAAGTTGCTGAATCATTTCTTCTCTCTTTTCTTACATCTTAGGATACAGGGTATTAAAGACTCGACCTCCCACCCTCAAAGCGAGGCTGGGTCTCCTGCACAAATAGAAAATTGTTAAACTCCCCATGGCTTACTATTGCACAAACAAGTATAAAGGCGTTAAAATTAACGCTAATGTAAATGCGCACATCAGTGGAGGACTTTTGGAGTTTCCCCACCGTTCCCCACTTTTTACCACAAAGGGGTAGGCTCTGTCAAGACCTGCTTTTTTGATATATAATTAATTACACCATGAGGATACATGCTGTACATGAGTGGAAGCTTTCCCACGCTCAGGCTATGGGGGTCCAGCGAAAGCTGGCTCTCCAGGTATCAAGGGTAAATCACATACACTATCCTCGATTTATCGCGGGAAGTGATATATCACGCCCTAATACACAGGGAATAGCACAAGGGGCAGTGGTAGTGCTTGATTATCCTGACTTAAATCTAGTGGAGGTCCAGACACTGGCGCAGAAGATAGAATTTCCTTATATCCCGGGGCTCCTCTCTTTCCGTGAATCACCCTTGATACTAGCTATCTGTGAGAAGCTCGATATTACCCCAGATATTCTTTTGATAGATGGTCAGGGTATCGCCCATCCTAGAAGACTGGGACTTGCTTCACACCTGGGTCTCTTTCTTGATATCCCTACCATTGGCTGTGCTAAGTCACGGCTTTGCGGAACTCATCAATCCCCGGGGGCTAATCCCGGTGATTTCGCTGAACTGAGGAGCCATGATGAGGCAATTGGCGTAGTACTACGTACCAAGTTAGGCATTAACCCTATCTATGTATCTATCGGACACAAAGTAGACATTGGTAATGCTATCAAATGGGTAATGAACTGCTGCCGTGGTTATCGACTTCCTGAACCTACCCGTCTCGCTCATCTGGCAGCAGGTGGACACCTAAATAGGTGATGGAGGTAAGAGAGAAATAGCAATGCAGCAAGAGAAGGAACAGTTAGACGACCTGCTCTCACGAATCTCAGATATAATGGTGCATCTTTGACCTGCCTCAAAAGAAGATGGAGATTACCTCACTAGAAGAGAGGGCAGCTCAGTCAGACCTATGGCAGAACCCCAAGGAAGCACAAGCTATTATGCGCCAACTTTCCGAACAGCAAGAATTGGTCAGGTTCTGGGAAGACATGAAGCGACAGGCACAGGAACTATCTGAACTTACCATCCTGGCATGTGATGAAGATGATTTCTCACTTCAGCAAGAGATAGAGGCTGATGTGAGGAAACTAGACCACCGACTGCACAAGGCGGAATTCTCTCTGATGTTCAGTGGTGAGTATGATTCTCACAATGCACTCCTCGCCCTCCATTCTGGAGCAGGAGGAACTGAGTCTCAGGACTGGGCTGAAATGCTACTCAGGATGTATCTACGCTGGGCGGAAAGAAGTGGCTATCAGACAGAGGTATTAGAGGTTATCCCAGGTGAAGAGGCTGGCATAAAGAATGCTCTTGTAGAAATCAAGGGTAAATTTGTTTATGGATACCTTCGGGCAGAACATGGAGTGCATCGTCTAGTCCGTCTATCTCCCTTTGATGCCGACCATGCTCGACATACCTCTTTCGTATTGGTTGAGATACTACCCGAGGTAGAGGAAGATGCAGAAATAATCATAAACCCTGATGACCTCCATATTGAGACCTTTCGTTCCAGTGGGCCTGGGGGACAGCACATGCAGAAAACAAGTTCTGCAGTACGCATCACTCACCTTCCTACGGGAATAGTAGCTGCCTGTCAGAACCAGCGCTCTCAACTCAGCAATAAGGAAATGGCAATGAAGGTCCTTCAGGCTCGACTTGCAGAGCTGGACTTGAGACGCAGAGCAGAGGAAAAAGCTCGGTTAAAAGGGGAACATCGCTCTGCTGGCTGGGGTAATCAAATCAGAAGTTATATCCTCCATCCTTACCAAATGGTCAAGGATCACCGAACTAATTATACCACCAGTAATACCACTGCTGTCCTGGATGGAGCGCTAGAAGAGTTTATGGAAGCATTCCTCCAATCAAGGATTGGCAAGGAAAGAGAGGAGAGGGAGAATTGAGACAGAGACATTACCACCTTCCCCAATTAAAGAATCATGGATTATTATGACTATATCGTTATAGGGAGCGGGATAGCCGGATTATATACTGCTCTCCTCGCTAAAGAGCATGGCAGCGTATTGATTCTGAGCAAAGGAAGTATTGATGATTGTAATACCAAACATGCCCAGGGTGGAATTGCTGCTGCCATCAGTAGAGATGACTCAGCAGATGTCCACTTCAAGGATACTATTGCTGCAGGTGCAGGATTATCTAATCCTGAGGCTGTGCGTATTCTTGCCAAAGATGCCCCCGACCGTATTACTGACCTCATCAAGTTCGGTGTTCCCTTTGATACCTTCGAAGGGGAGATTGCACTGACAAGAGAGGCAGCCCATAGCACCTCACGCATTCTCCATGCTGGAGGTGATGCCACCGGTGCACATATTGAGCTAACACTTAGTCACCAAATACGCCTCGCCAAAATTAGAGTACTGGAATACTGTCTGGCTACTCAGATAGTAACGGACAATAAGAGGGTCACAGGGGTAAGAGCCCTTGATTGCCACACAGGCTCTATCGAGGAATTTGGATGCCGCTTCCTCGTTCTTGCCAGCGGAGGAGCAGGGTGTCTTTTCAAATATACCACCAACCCTCAAGTAGCTACTGCCGATGGAATTGCCCTGGCATTTAATGCTGGGGCAGAGGTTTCTTGTATGGAGTTTGTCCAATTCCACCCCACAGCCCTACGACTACCAGGGACACCCCCCTTCCTCATCTCTGAAGCAGTAAGAGGAGAAGGAGGGATTTTGCGTAATATCGAAGGGCGTCGCTTCATGGGAGACTATACTCCGCAGAAGGAGCTAGCATGTCGAGATGTGGTTGCCCGCAGTATTCTCTACGAGATAAGAAAGACAGGACACGAGCAGGTTTTTCTTGATGTTACACACCTGCCACCTAATCGTATTACCACTCGTTTTCCTCAGATTTACCGCTTCTGCCTCGACCATGGACTAGATATTACTCGGACCCCTATCCCGGTAGCACCAGCTGCTCATTATATGATGGGTGGGGTGAGAACCAATGTCTGGGGTGAAACTAATATTGGCAGTATGTTCGCCGCTGGGGAAGTAGCCTGCACTGGAGTGCATGGAGCCAACCGACTTGCTAGCAACTCACTCATGGAGACTATCGTCTTCGCCAAGAGAATTGTGCAACGGACTACCACAGAAAAAGCTAGCCCCTTACCAAAAGAGGAAATCCCTTGTGAACTCTACTACCTTAACAAACGAGAAGTAATAAAGGATGTTCCTCCCTTGAAGCTCTCTTCGCTCCAATCTATGATGTGGGAAAAGGTAGGTATCCTTCGCTCTGGAAATAGTCTCAAGGAAGCAGTTAGTATCCTTACTACTTGGGAGCATAACCTGGAAACACCTACTGATAGATATTCCCATGAGTTGAGTAACATGGTTTTGACAGCGAGACTGGTCACCGAATCAGCCTTGTTGCGGGAAGAAAGTCGCGGGGCTCACTTTCGGCTTGACTTCCCGGAACTATCTCCTCACTGGCACAAATATCTTGTCTTTCGAAAGCAATAATAGACATGACTAATATCAGTAAACCTACCTAAAAGGGGACTATGACCAGAACTTTAGACACACCTTGCTCTGTGGGACATATTTATCCCCAGGTATCAGTTTTCTCCTTCAAGCTGAAATACCTCTCATTACCAATGATGACATGGTCAAGGACTTCTATCTCCATAATTTTACTCGCTTCAAGAACTCTCCTGGTAAGCTCAATATCATCTCCACTGGGCGAAGGGTCACCTGAGGGATGGTTATGCACCAAAATTATAGCTGCAGCATGAGATTCAAGCGCCGGTGAGAACACATCCCGAGGATAAGCAAGGCTGGCATTTAAGGTGCCGATAGAAATGATTTCATCACGGATAAGCTTATTTCTTGTATCCAGATAAAGACCCCTTAGATGCTCCTTTCTAAGCCTTACCATATCCTTAGTATATTCAAAAACCTCCTCTGGCGACCTGAGGAAGACCTCATACTGCTTCCCAAAAAGCCTTTTCCCTAATTCAAATACAGCTACTATTTGGCAGGCTTGAACAGGTGAAAGTCCTAGCACCTCCTCTAATTTTTCAACATCCCCTTCCGAAAAGATTGCCTGGTTACCATATTGAGACATAATCCTTTGAGAAAGTGAAAGGATATCTTCCTTCCTTGTACCTTTTCCTAGTATTACAGCTACTAATTCATAATTCTTCAGAACTGCTGGACCATACTTTCTTAACTTTTCCCGAGGTCTTTCCTCTTCAGGTAACTCACGTATGCGAGGCAAATAAGGCTTTTCCAAAATTTCTCCTAATTCTAGACTTAGAAGGGGTAACACAGCTTACTTTCAGTGCTTCCTACATTTAATAAAGAGGGTAGCAAATTCCCTTCCCCAAAGCAAGAGGTTGGCTGGACTTTGGGTGATTCAAGGTGCTGCAGCTTGAATGGACCAAACGGTACTCTGCTGCCCAACATCTGAATTTAGCCGCCAAGTGTTTGCAAAACTAAGCCTGATTAAAAACCGAGTTTCGACAGCAAGACCGTACTTATTACTTAGAATTTCCCTGGATTCACAAATCTGGAATGCGCTCAATATGATATAAGAGGAGCAACAGTTAGTGTCTAGTTGAAATTAGATGATTTACCTCTCTATCTTTGTGAGACGCTCGGATGTCTCTCGAGTATTTTGCTCCACATCCATGAAAAGATAGAAAAGCTCGGCAATTGCAAGCATCCCTATCCACATCACCACAGAGTAGATTATACCCATGATGGCTACCAAAACCCCAGCGCCCCCTCCACTATTATCAACCACTCCACCTACCAGAGTACCCGCAATTCCCATAGCTATAGAGCTAATAACACCGACTACCAAAACTATCCATGCGACAACTTTATAAATGGTGGCGGCTATGCGTAGAAACTTATATTTCTTCTCCATCTATTTCCCTCCTTAGTAATTTATTCGCATCCAACTGCCACTCCTCTTCTAAGCCTCACTGCTAGCTGCTGGGCAGCTACCTTCACATCTTCAGCATTGAGAACAACGCTGATGGCGGCGAAACAATCAGCACTACAATTAAGCACCTGGTCTACATAGTTCCCATTGATACCTCCAAAGGCTACAAACGGTAATATGGCGTTTAAAGTGGCCCAGATATTCCTTAATCCGTGAGTGAAAGGTCGAAGGCAAAGCTAAACAGATTCCTTTAGACTATCACCCGCGAGGTGGGCTTTTTGAATCTGGACTCACGAATTAAGGGTATTCTATCATGCTTGACAGCTATTATAGGGCAACCTACCTATTATTGTATATGCTCAGTCTCCTCCAATACTTTTAGTGCTTCTGGAAACTTTAGAATAGGATAGCCTCTTCTTATGATTAGCTATCGTAGCGCCGAGGTTTATCCGGTTATCGTAGCGCCGAGGTTTATCCTCGGCAGGGGTGGGGGACAAGCCCCCACGCTACTATGAAAATTCTAACTGGCTCAAGCAGTCGCCAATCAAATGAGCGACAATCAATCCGCAGAAAGGATGGTGAAAGCTCGTTCCAATCTCCTTCAACAAATCACCAGGTTCGCTAACCGAGTTGCCTGAAGCTGCTTCCTTTCTTTTATCCACATATCCACAACTCTCCACAAAGAAAGAAAGGATTATTATTGTTACCACTATCCTTCAAGCTCATTATTCGATTAGAATAGACTTACTCTCCAAGAACCAGGAAAGAATGGAAAAACGACCTGGAGGATAGCTTAACTATTGTGTTTATGGAGGTGGGGACAGCAACACTGAGGGTCTGGATACTACTAAGAAGGGGACTGTGGTAGCGAGTGAAACAACAGGAAAGACGGTAAAAGATAGTGTTTGGGCAGGCGGTGATATAGTTACTGGGTCAGCCACTGCAATCAGTGCTATGGGAGCTGGCAAGAGGGCAGCAGCATCTATGCATGAGGCACTCGGGGGTTAGAACAGTAAAGAGGATGAGATTATACCATGGGCATCCCCTTAGGAAATTATGGAGATGAGAGGCTGGCTTCACTGAGAGAAAGGCCTTCCTAGACTCCTTCATAAGGCGAATTGAGATTAACAAAAAAAGCAGATTACAGTACACTATAACCTGCCCTTGCCACAAAAGGAAAGAGAAAAGGAGCAAGTAGAAGCTCTATCTATTGATACCCCTTGGTGGAGCTGGGGGGATTCGAACCCCCTACCTTTTGACTGCCAGTCAAACGCTCTCCCGATTGAGCTACAGCCCCACAGTTACCTATCTAATTTATCAAATTCTCTCTCCCTGCGCAAGCCTCTGTAGAGTCTCTCATTACTTGGTATTGCCAGGGATAAACTTGGAATGATATAATTTTGCTTGTAAGTGTACTACGGGATAGGGGGTGAAAAGATGAATGTAGTAGATATAGTCATTATAATCGTCACACTAATTCTTGCCTTTGTGGGAATGAGAGAGGGACTTATTAGAGCTGTTTTCGGTATCATAGGTTTAGTAGCAGGGACGGCAATTGCAGGACGAGTTTCACCCTTCTTCGGTGATGCTGCGTGGTCACAGATTGCTACCTATGCCATAGTGGTAGTGCTCATCATATTGATAGCTCTGATAATCGCCTCTGTGGTGAGGCGAGTGCTCCGTACTGCAATGCTTGGTTGGGCAGATAAGCTCGGTGGCTTTATCTTTGGTGCAGCAGTAGGTGCTTTTCTGTGTGCTACTATTATCGCCATCATACTTAAGGCAACTTATGCTATCCCGACTGAGATAATGGGAGGCCATATTACTCTTCCTGAGCTGACTGCCATACAGGAGACCATCAAAGGTTCATGTTTAGCTGAAGCTTTACTAGACCGCTTCCCGCTAATACTGGGGCTCCTTCCTGGTGAGTATGGAGATTCAGTGCGGGCTGTGTTTGAGGGAAGTTTACCGGGATAAACCCTCATGGGCGGTTGCCCACCAGTGAATGATGAAAATAGGTTGTCATTGTGAGCCCTTTGCCTCTGTCATTGTGAGCCCTTTCCCACTGTAATTGCGAGCAAAGCGAAGCAATCTCGGTGGGGCGGTGATAAGATTGCTTCGGCACTACGTGCCTCGCAATGACAGATTATGGGGACACTCCTCGCAATGACAGAATGGGTGTGCTCCTCACAATAACAAATGTGAGGGTGAGGCTATTTCGAAATAAAGTATGAACATCCATATAGCCAGATATAAGCTTTATGACGAGGTCTCTCTCATTAGTAGGCTGAGAGAGGTAACACTTGTGCATAACCGCAATGCGGTTATGCACAAGTTAGGCGACATGGCGCCATAAAAGGAAAATTGGTGTAGATGAATGAAATGGTTTAAGGATATTCACAATCGGCAGATTCGATTGACAGATGAGAGGCAAGAGCATATTGAGACTGACCATCCCGAAATGTCAGGGCAGATTGACAAAATACAGGATACTTTGGTGAATCCTGACATGATTATTAGATCAAGAACAGATCCAGACGTTGAGCTATTTTATCGACATTACGATGTCACACCTGTTACCGAGAAATATTTATGTGTCGCAGTCAAAGTATTAATTGATAATGTGTTCATCATAACAGCATATCTTACAGACACAATAAAGGGAGGAGAGGCACTATGGGAAAGGAAATAAGAATTTGGTATGATAGCGAAGGAGATTACCTGGAAGTGCTCTTTGAGCGGAAAGCTGGGTACTTCAAAGAGACAGAAAACGATGCAGTAATGGAAAAAGTTGATGAGGAAGGAAATATTATTGGGTTTTCTGTCCTAAAAGTAAGCGCATTGAAAGAGCAGAAGCCGCTTTCCGTTAGCCTTTGATGAAAAGCCACGCCGCCTAACAGAGTATATCTGGTTCGGGCTGCGATTTCGTTCGTTTAATTCCTTATCCTGAAGGGACAAAAAATGGATTTTCCGATAGCCAGATATGAGCTTTATGATGAGACCTCTCTCATTAGCAGGCTGAGAGAGGTAACTCTGGAAAGCAATCCTGGGGTTAAGATTTACGGGGATGCCGAGATAGCCCTTGTTACCGTGGACCCCAATGATTTGTATCCGGCGCAACTCTATGTCCTGAGAGAAGAAATCGCCAAGATAACGGTGATGAGAGATGCCTTCCTGAGAATGGGAATCCACCCTTACCCTGTAATCCCCCTAAATCCCCCTTTAGAAAAGGGGGATTTTCATTCTTTTCCCCCTTTAGAAAAGGGGGACTTAGGGGGATTTGTCCCGTCAAGGGAGAGGGAAGAGGAGGGCATAGATATTCTTGCTTTGCAAGGCTATGTCAAGTTCTGGTTACAGAATGATGAGACCTCACCTATAGACATCTTGCCACCGATAGTTGAAGAATCCGAGGAACCCAGTGGGGATAAGCTTGCTCTTATATGCGATGGGCTGCACCGCATATACTTGGCGAGAAAGCTGGGATGTATGGTAAATGTTGTTTTCATTCGAGGTGTGCTCAAGGGGTATCCCTATTACGCCTACCCTAATATGAATGGGTGGGATGATGTTGTAGAGCTGGATAAATTACCCCAGGGCTTCGTAAAGAAGCACTACAGGGTAAAGGAACACAGGAAGCTCTTCAGAGATTTCAACTCTGTTTTTGATAGTGTGGGGAGAAGGCGCAAGGCTATTCTCTAGCCATGTTAGGGTTTATGGGGTTTATGGAGTTCATAGGGTTCATAGGGTTCAAACAACTCAACAAACTCTTGTCCGTTCACCGAAGTCAAATTCTTGACAGGATTACAGGATAAACAAGATTAACAAGAACTCTAAAAATCCTGCCAATCCTGCCCCAGGGATGCAGTAATTGAGCAACTCAAGAGGCGGAATGAGACACCAGAAGAGTGCTCACCGGGAGAAATTGCTTGTGGAGACAGGGATACCACTGGGGATAGTGCTGGATGCCATTGAGGAGCTATTGGTGTAGAATAGAACAGAGATCATTGAGATTGGTAACTATTCACCCACTCTCATGTCGTTGCGAGGAGCATAGCGACGAAGCAATCTCGGTAGGGGGAGGATGAGATTAGCTTTGCGTCTTCGCTTCGCTCACAATGACAGGGGGAAAGGGCTCACAATGACAGTATTTGGGTTTGTTGAGTTCCCCACCAACTGGCTGCAGGATGACTATGTAAAATTTATCCGATTTGGGTATTTGGGTTTGTTGAGTTCCCCACTAACCCTACGAACTCTATAACTTTATGGTAACTACTCAGGTTCACAGTTCCCGAGTTCAAGGTTCAAGGTTAGAGAGCGATGAAATATGAAGAACTCAAGGCAACCAACCGTGAACCATGAACCTGACAACCTGAGTAGCCACATTAAAAGAACCTCTCTGTGACCTCGGTGTCCTCTGTGGCTGAGTAGTTGCACTTTATGATTGAATAACGAAGCGTCTGACGGGAGAAGGATGAAAAATCACCCTAGAGACTATGACCTCTACTCCGAGTGGCCCTTTCTCGATGACCAGGAGAAGATTCGTGTCTTCCACCCAAAAGGCAATATAGCTATTGTCATCGGCAGGGTCAAGGGAGACCCACCGCTTGCCAGTATCCTCGCTGAATTACCTGGTGACTTCCCCCTTGACCATGTAGCCATCATAGGGACGGTGTGGACGCTGAAGCACGGCATCGAGAGAATCGTCATAAACCTCATAACGAATCCCTTCATAGATACCCTGATTCTATGCGGCAGGGACTCTAAGGTCTTCTTCCCGCTGCGAGGTCTCATCTGCCTGGAAAAATGGGGTGTTGATGAAGAGAGGCATGTTTTAGTAGAGGAAGATGCACTGGTCAGGGACATGAGGAAGGCAGCAAGTGTTACACTCCCCGAGTGCCACAGGGTCTTTGCCAGGGATGCCCTGGCTACCTTGTCTCACAGTGACATAGAATTCTTCCAGCAGAAGCACCTCAATATTGTGGACCTTATTGACAACTCTACTGATATTCAGGAGATTTTTCAGGAGCTGACACCCTTGGTCAGGAAACTAGCCAGAATAGTAGAGAATCCCTCTTTCGACTTTCTAGATAAATTGAATATCTATGCCTGGAAAGAGGGGAGAACCGTTGTGGCAAGGGAGAAAGTTGCCATACCAGAAAATCCCTACGGAGAGTTCAGGATTGAGAGGGATTCAGAGGCTAGCAAGCTCAGGCTTGTCTGGTATGATAAGGATTGCACTGCTCCCAGGATTGCCATCTGTGCCCAACCATGCACCATGCAGAGTACCCAGGCGATAGTAGATACTGCGATGCGGGAAAAGCTTTTTGATTACTTCCCTTCAATTGAGCACTACATCGCATATATTTCCCGTATTTTAGAAAGAGCCGTGCTGGAGATGCGATACCCCAAGATGTATAGCAAGCTCAGGGAGAAATATGAGGACTACAACCTGCCGAATAATCCCCCTGAATCCCCCTTTCCTAAAGGGGGACTATCGGGGGATATTTCTGACCCGACTATAGAAGAGCTTCCTGCCAGGAGGTCAAAGATACTCCGTGACCCCGAAGGGTATTTCAGGCTGGGGGTAAGCTATGAAGAGAATATCGTCTATGCCGAATACCTCTCCATCAAATCAGAGGCAAGCGTGAGCGTTACGAAAAGGGAGGTAACCATTCAATCCGAATCACCTGAGAATCTCCTTACAGCCATCATCGAGGGTAATTATATTTCGGACTACCAGCGTAAGCGTTACGAAAAAGGGCGATACCAGCACATTGCCTACCTGGCAGTTCAACTGGAACGAGCATTCTTTGCCCTGAGAAGTGGTATAGGCTATGAGCAGGACCGCTTGCCCAAACCCAAAACAGTGATAAATATAGACCATCATGTAAATCCAGCGGTACTTATTGAGGCAGCCACATTAGAAGAAGCCTGGGTCAAGGGGCTGACAAGTTTGAGACGAGAAGGTCTGCTGACGACTACTGCTGAAAAGGGTCGTGTGGCAGAGAACTGGGCTACAGTATTCCACATAGCTAATATGAGCCAGATAGCAGTCCCCCGACTATATTCGGCAACCGAAGAAGACATCAAGATGTATGTCGAGGAGCTATTTAGAGAGAAGCCGGGGAGCAGTGTTGACGAATATACCTACGGTGACCGTCAGTGTTACCACTTCTATGACCAGATAGCCTCGCTGGTGGAGAAACTAGGGGGTGACCCTACCAGGGCGTTCGTTAGCCAGAGGTGGGACCCAGACTTCGACTGGGAAACTACACATGCTCCCTGTCTCGTATTTGACACCTGGTTTATTCAGAATGGGCGCCTGAACACATTTCAGGTGGTGAGAAGCCATGACATCTATGGGGGGATGCCGCTAAATGTCCTGGGGGTATCTAAGGGCTGGGCATCGAGAATAGCCGGAGCTCTGAAGGTTGAGCTGGGGGATTTAATCTTCCTCTCCATCTCGAATAACTATCGTGTGGGGGACAATAGTACTGATGTAAGGAAGGTTATTAGCTGTGGCATCGGGGAGAAAAGTGACTTTACCCCCAATATAAGCCCTATATTCATACGAACAGCAGATACCGTGAAGGAGGCTGCTACATTACTGCGGGAATACACCTTAACGATTCCGGAATGTAGCGTAGCCACTCCCGTGGCTACGAAGGGAAAGCATATCGTCGGCATCCTGATGAGAGGCATAGATGATACCGAGAGCCTGCTTGATTTCAGGCTTGTAGAGGAGACCCTGAGTGGCAGGAACCCTGTAGGTAAACGGCTTACGAATTATCATTCCAGGAATCAAATCTCGCTAGCTATTAGCCGTCTGAGAAAATCAATCGATGAAGATAGACGGACGGATAGAGTAGTATTGACACCTAGAGACCCCATGCTGGATAGAGAGAAGGAATGCTCTGATTTACTGATGATTCAGCTCAGGTATCAGCTAGGTGCGCTGCATGCTGCAGGGGTATTCTTCAATAGCCGGATTACCGATTTTCCCAGGCATATCTCCTCCACCTATGGGATTCAGAAATATGTAGCTGAAGCTATACAGGCAGATATAGGCACAACCTACATACAGTATGCCCCGTTGCTTCTGTAAACCCTGCTGAGGAAAGGGAACGTTTCCATTTCAACTGTGGCGACCTCTCCGCCTGATAGCAAGGAAGTAAACTAGTAAAGCAACAATTATAACACCAGCTACTATACCACCAATTAACGGCCAGTTAACCTCTGCAGGCTCTGCAGGCGGGGTCACCATCACTGTACACAGACCAAGCTGATTGGTGTAGCTGGTTAGTGTCATTGCTTCACTATCTACCTCTGTGTCAAGCACCGACCATTGTCTTTGTGCCTCATCCCATCTAGCTAATCTCAACCTTGAGGCATCGCCATCAGCCAAAGCCAGGTCATCCGCCGAGTATTTCACCGTCAAGGTGGCTTCCTTGGCTAATAAACCGGGCATGCCATCAACCCGAAAACAGGTAGCCCCCAACTGCGAATCCTGGGGTGGCTCAGGGAGCTGAGAATGGGGATAGGTTCTAATCGCCACCTCAACATCGGCAGTCACCGACCCTTGAGGAAAGCTGATGGATATGCGACCATCGGGGGTTTCCAGAGCTGCCGGGTTTTGGGGAGTAAGTATAATACTGGCTTCCGGGGAGGGTGGGATATAAGGCACCCCTATTTCAAAACTCCCCTCAGCTTCATTAAGAACCGTGCCGTCCTCAAGCATCACCTTGGAATGAACATAATAAGTTCCTTCAGCAAGCTCGGCCTCGGGAATAAAAATTGCCTGAAGTTGCTGGGAGATGGTGGGGAGAATCGGGGTGGTGATAAGTGGACTATAGATAGTGGTCAACCGCTTACCCGACTCATCACTGATAGCGAGCTCTCCTTTGACCTTAAAGTGGTGGTTGCCGGTATTCTTGAATGTGGTGAGAACCTCAATCGGCTGACCAGAGATAATCTCCGTCGCGCCAATCTCGGTTATTTCCCCCTGATGCCGAAGTTCACTGCCTTGAACGGTAACTCGCACTCCAACAGCTACCGCAGCTACTATCACTACCTGACTACCTGGTGGCGGCACTATAGAGATAAGAACCACCGCATAGCCACTTGCCTCAACCTCAGAGGGAACATTGGCGCTGAGAAAGAGATATTGCGATTCCCCTGGCTCAAGATGGAGCGTGGTGGGACTGACCTCAAGATAAGGGACAATAGTATAGGGGTTGGTATCCTCATCCAGGGCTCGGGTGGTGCCATCCAGGGATTGACCATAGCCTTTAACTGCCACTTCGATATCCATTGGAGCCTCTCCAGTATTGCCAACATTGATTGAAGAAAGGGAGTTCTCCCCATAACTCGCCATCTCATCGAGAATTGCAGGACCAATACTCAGCCCGGCGTAAGCCGGCGAGGAGAAAAGGAGAACCGGCAGAACTATTACCAGGGTAATAGTCAGTAATAGCAGCTTACATTTCCAGTTTGTTCTCATTGTTGGTCTACTTTCCTCAAAGTGACATTATTTGAATGGGGCATCAACAACGGGACCCCCC
>JAUWOP010000025.1 GCA_030612045.1 Chloroflexota bacterium
GACTTTTGACTCGGTTGATGAGCTAATCAAAGACTTAGACAAAGAATAACAGTAACTACTCAGCCACAGAGGATACCGAGTAGCCGAAATTTCAATGACCGAATCTCAATTTCCAAATAATAACCAAATTCCAATAATCAAACCCTGGTGGTTCTCTGTTTGAGATTATAGCTGCACTTTATCGGCTAACTCAAGCAGTGCGTCTCTCCACGAATGCTATCATCACAAATGATTCCACTCTTCAACTGAAACCTGGCGACCTATAATTTCCTCCACCTCTCGTAGCATCATTCCAAGCTAAGGCACAGAATATTCGGTGTTAGAAGAAATTGTTAGGCGATATTGCTCATAGACCATAAATTGGTGTCGTGTGCCGGAGTATGGTCCATCGAAGCCAAGTTTCCTAAGCCGACGAATGAAATCTCGACGCTTACACGGCCTCCACCGGCTCACGGCGAGGCTCCTTGTTGAGGTCAATGCCATCAATCACTGGCAGAGGATGTCCTAATTTGAAACCAACTAGAATCCAATCTTCTAGAGTAGAGCGCAATTCATCTTCGCACCCTCGCAGAGTCGAACCGAAAGCTACCACCCCTTTGCACGGAGGAATCCGCCCCGCAAAAGTGCCATCTTCCAGCTTATCATAGATAGCATGCGCCATAGCCCGGTTCACATATTCAGTAAGGATAAATCGCACTACCATTACTACACCCCGCCTGATTGATGTTAGCCACCTTTTTAGTTACCTAAATTATACCACGAAAGTAAGAAAAGCTGAATTGCCTCTCATCACAATAATAGAAGATGGCATCTAGCCAACTAAACATAATGACGAATTGTCCAACCGTTGCTTAGAAGTGAAATCCTCGACTACCCCAGCAAAAAGCTCAATTGCCCTCTCCACATCTACCTGGGGTGATAGCCTGGCTACTCGGACGGCATTCTGCACATCCTGGGTTCTGCCATCAAGCCTGTGGGCAATCTCCTCAGCTATCTCTGGGTCAACACCCTGTCAACTTGCGGTCGCAAGTCCCAATCATAAACGAGCTGCCCAAACTTTTCAGGCTCATCTTGTGTTGGAAGAGACTAAATGTTCCCCATCTGGTTGTTTATGGTGTATAATGAAGATAATTAGGTTAGTAATCTAGCCAGGCGGATTCTCAGAGGAATGAGGGAGGCAAAAATGGTCACTCCAAGAGTTGTAGATGTGAAGAGGATACCATGCCCTGAAGGCAAAGAGGATTATGTTCCTACCCGAGTTTTCTATGAAGACGGGAAGGCAGGGTTCGATTGTGATGGCGAGTGCCCTCATTGTGAGTATGAAGCTGAAAGGCAAATATGGAGAGAAAGGGGATACCCAGGCAAGTTTGGCATGTAGAGATGCCTTCAGCCTGAATATGACCCAGTCGGGCACATTTGGAGAGGAAGGATATAGCTGTGTTTTGGGGTGCATTCAAAGGGGTTCTTGGCAGTTGCCTTGGCCAGTTAGTAATATTTGCCTTAGTAATTGTGATAGTCGCTCTAATACTGTGGCTTGGCGGCTCATGTTGAAAGCTAAAAAGAACATTAATCCCATTCGACCAAAAGGAATTATAGAAAGCGTTAGAATGAGATGGATAGTGTATGCTTTGGTAGTAATCTCCTTACTAATTGGACTGGCTGGGATAGTGGGATGTGGTGAGGATGAAGAAGAAGCAAAATACGAAGCGGTAAAAGCGGGGACTCTTGTTGCGGCATATGAAGCCAGTGAGATAGTTGCAGACCGAGAATATAAAGGGGAAATCCTAGAGGTTGAGGGGTTTATGACAAGTTATGGTGGCTACGGAGAGATTGTGTATGTAATTCTGAAGGAACCAATGGACAGGTATGGAAGTGATGGAGTAGTATGTTTTTTTGAGTCTGAGTATGAAAGTGAGTCTGCTAAAGCTATTGGGTGGTTTACCGCGGCTAGGGCTGCTGGATGGGAAGGCTGTAAACTTACCATAGTGGGACAGTGTGATGGCTGGGATGGGGAGCATGCAGTGCTTTTGGAGGGTTGCAATCGTGTCGCAAAGACCTAATCCTCGAAAGGGGATTGAGACCAAGGGCATTTAGCCCAGCCAAGCAAATTTGGAGAGGGCAGCAGGCAGAATTTGAAAGAGGAGGCATAATCATAGTGATGAGAGAGATTTTTGGAATACCTGAGTCAAAGAAAGAAAAGGGGCAGCGTATATCGAAGGAAAATAGGAGAAAAGGGAAAGCTGGTGAAGAGATTGTGAGAATGAACTACGCCTTGAGAGGCTACGAAGTCGAGAGAACGGGGTAGGGTTCTGACTTTCGCGTCACAAAAAGGGACATGTTTGGAAGGGTCATAGATACTAAGGACGTCGAGGTTAAGACAGGAGACTCCGCCTTATCTGAGCTTCAAGAGGAAACAAAGAAAAGGAAAAGAGGGCACTACAAGGTAGAGCGAGTAGACCCACCACCTTTCTTCTATAAAGACCTTTGAAGACAATGGCGGCATCGTATAGCTACTTACATCCAAAGCTAGCCAGCTAGGCGGTGAAATTGAGTAGGAGATAGGTAGAAAGTGTGGTTATTGAATTTGTTGCTTTTGCCAGTTGTCATTATTCTGCTTATCGTTTTTGAAGGCACAGTGGTTGATATAGTAAATGCGGCTTCCCTTACAGGGATTATTCATACTTTAGCGATTAGTGCTTTGCCAGGAACACTCATATCAGGATTTCTCATTGGCTTCTTATTAAAATAGAGATTCCCTGTATCCTTTCTATGTTTAGCATAATATTTTGCACTTTCTCATATAGCGACCTTTTCTTAGCCCAACCAAGCGGATTTGGGGAGAATCCTAACGTTGAGAGCTAGGTGGCTTTGAACATACTTTTGGCCTCAAGATAGACCCTTGCGTCTTTGGTCTAGAGGCTGCATTCCTCAGCTTCATCGTTGCACATTTTGACGAATGTCCAACCGGTGCTTAAAGGTGAAATCCTCGACTACCCCAGCAAAAGCTCAATTGCCCTCTCCACATCTACCTGGGGTGATAGCCTGGTGACTCGGACGACGTCCCGCACATCCTGGGTTCTGCCGTGGAATGTAAGTGAGCCGGGGACACTGCGGGGATTCCGTCAAGAATTCATGAACTCCATCTTATCCAGCCACGATAACCTGTAATCGTTCACCTACTCTTTATATGTCACCCTGAGCCCATTCGGCTTCGCTCAGGATAAACTCCGCGTAACCGTTCACCTATGTCATTGCGAGCCCTTTCCCTCTGTCATTGCGAGCAAAGCGAAGCAATCTCCTTCCCCCCCCACCGAGATTGCTTCGTCGCTTACGCTCCTCGCAATGACAGAATGGGTGTGCTCCTCGCAACGACATGAGAGTGGGTGAACGCTTACAACTCCGCGAAGGGTCTTCGAGATTCTTCGGTCGCGGATAGATTCGCTTTGCTCACTACATGGTTTACCCTGAGCCACATGTTGAGATTCCTCGCGGAGCCTGTGCTGAGGAACGAAGTGCTCGGAATGACATGGCGAAGGGTTCCTCAGACACCGTCCTGAACAGAGTGAAGGAATGACACAGGTGAACGGTTACCCTTTACGCAGGTGGTTCACCAAGCGCCTTCTGCAATGCGGCGCTGCTGGCTGCAGTGTAGGCTCTGGCTAATAAAGATGCCACATTGCGTTTTCCAATTGTGAAAGGAGCATCCCCCAACCTCTTAAGAATGGCATTGTCAACCTCTGGCAGTCTTGGATTAACGGTGAAGGGATTTAATGCTTCTCCTACCTCCCAAAATGTATCCAGGCATTCTTCAAGAGGGACGGTGATACCTTCTTGAGAGGAGTCAACCTCGATAAGTGCCGAAACCGACTCTTTCGGTAGTGTTTGAGCTCGCTTCTCCCGAAGCACCTTGATAATCTCTTCCCTGGTCCGGCCGCGCAGTTTGAAGATTATAAAGGGGTCATCATCGAACCTCTCGGCTAGCAGGTAATAGACGGCAGCAATATGCTTGCAGGGATTAGCCCAATCCGGGCAGGAACAGTCAGTGGCAAGTTCTCTCTCTGAGGTTGGGAAAAGGGGGACTTTCGCTTCAGCAAAGGCTTCCTCGATATTCCGTGGCATTTCGCCAGAAAGCAATTTGGCAGCAAATACAGCCTGCGATGCCATGGCGTCCGCTACCTTATCCCAATCCTTTTCGGAAAGTGGCTTCAACTCAATCTCGACCGAGTAAGGTTTTGCCCGTGTGCCCTGAACCTTAGCGGTGACAACACCCTTTTGGACATCAATGGAGATTACCTGTCCCTTACGAGCGTAGGAGCGGCCGCGGTCTAGCCTTGCCCCCATGCCAAAGGAATGGAGTACCCCAATCCAGCGTTTGGACCACCAGGTCTCGCCAATCTCTCCACGCTGGCTTTTAGTTTTAATGCCGTCTTTTACCGGCTTGGGATAAGCCGGCCCGTAGTAGTCCCAATCACTCCATCGACCCATATTACTCCTCTCTCACCGCCTCGCGGCTCAAAGCGAATATCTCCCTGAGTTGATTGGTTGACATCTCGGTAAGCCAAGCCTCACCGCTGCCCACGATGCTTTCTGCCAGCTCTTTCTTCCGCTCAATCATCTCGTCAATACGCTCTTCCAGCGTGCCGAGGCAGACAAATTTATGCACCTGGACATTCCTCCTCTGCCCAATGCGGAAAGCCCTGTCGGTAGCCTGATTCTCCACCGCCGGGTTCCACCAGCGGTCGAAGTGGAAGACATGGTTCGCCGCCGTCAGATTGATGCCCAATCCGCCAGCCTTAAGGGAGAGAACAAAGATGGATGGTCCTTTATGGTCATCTTGAAAGCGCTGAATCATGGCATCGCGCTGTTCTTTGGTCGTGCCACCGTGGAGGAAGAGCGTCTCACATCCAAAGGTCTCCCGGAGATGATTTCGGAGCATCGTGCCCATCTTGGCAAACTGGGTGAAAATCAATGCCTTGTCTCCTTCAGTCAGGATTTCCTCCAGCATCTCCTCCAGGCGGACAAGCTTGCCGGATCGTCCGGGCAGTTTACTGCCATCCTGGAGGAAATGTGCCGGGTGATTGCAGACCTGCTTGAGTTTCAACAGTGTGGATAGCACCAGCCCCTTGCGCTCGATTCCCTCGGAGGTTTCGATCCTCTCCAACATTTCCTTGACTACTGCCTCGTAGAGGGTTGCCTGCTCCTGGGTAAGGTTACAAAAGACCTTCATGTCCATCTTTTCGGGCAGGTCTTTGATAATGGTCGGGTCTGTCTTTACTCGCCGGAGCACAAATGGTTGAATCAGCCGTTTGAGGATTTCGGCACGGGTTGGATTGCGGTATTTCTCAATAGGGATGATAAAACTGCTGCGAAAATCCTGGGCTGATTTAAGGTATCCGGGATTAAGAAAATCCATGATTGACCAGAGTTCGGACAAACGATTCTCCACCGGGGTGCCTGTCAGGGCAACTCTGTGGTTAGCATCAAGCTTTCTGATTGCCTGCGTCTGTTTAGCTGCGGGGTTTTTGATATTCTGAGCCTCGTCCAGGGCAACACAGTCCCAGTGAACCTTAGAGAAGAGCTCTTCATCTCGGTGCGCTAAAGCATAGGTACTGACAACAAGGTCGTGCTTTTTGGCTTCCCTTTCAAATGCCTTGCCCGAGAGCCTGTCAGCACCGTGGTGCACCATGACCTTGAGTGAAGGACCAAAGCGCTCGGCTTCCTTTTTCCAATTACCTACAACTGACATCGGGCAAACTAGCAGCGTCGGGCCGGGCCGCGACCTCCCTTGTCTGTTAGCGCGCTCATGGAGCATGAGGGCGATGAACTCGATTGTCTTCCCCAGTCCCATGTCGTCCGCGAGGCAGGCGCCAAACCCGAGTTGCTTGAGGAAGGCAAGCCAGGAAAGTCCTTTGACCTGATAGGGTCGCAGTTCGCCATTGAAAGTTGCCGGCGGTTTAACTTCAGATATATTAGCGCCGCTGGAGAGTTTGTCCAGGAAATCCCCAACCCATCCCTCAGCCTCCATACCTACGATGGGCAGGCCGACTTCGGAAACTTCCTGCCCCAGCCCAATTCGAAGCGCTTCGCCTAACTTCATTTCGCCATCGCCATGCTTCTTCTGGAAAAAGGCGATAGCCGCTTCAATTTCCCCTGGTCTGAATTCCACCCACTGCCCCCTTACCTTAACTAGAGGCACCTTCAGCCCAGCCAGTTTCTCAAATTCCATTGGGGAAAGGGTTTCATCGCCCAGGGCAATCTCCCAATTGTAAGCCACAATGCCGTCCACACCCAGAAGTCCTGAGCTGGCTGATTCGGCATCCTTCCTGGGCTTCATCTTCAATTTGACATTAAGGCGGGCAGTTGGTTTCTGCCACCAGGGCGGAAGAAGAACGCTGAACCCACTCTGTTCCAAAAGCGGGGCTGACTGACGCAGAAAGGAGTAGGCTTGCTCGGTGTCCAGGCTCACTTCTACAGGGTGTGCTGTTTTCAAACTCTCCTCGATAGCAGGGAATACTCGCGAGGCTCTGCCCAGATCAGCCAGCAGCCGTTCCTGCGGGTTTTCAAACCGACGTTTCAGAAATGTGATAACACCCGACTTCGTACCCCAGATTCTCTTTGCCGGAACCAACAAGCTCCGGTCGTCGCTGGCCTGGAGATGAAAACTGACCGCCCACTCCGGAACATCATCACCTGGTGAGTCAAGCCTGAAGCAGGTGCGAAATGGTGTATCTGAAGGGGTAGGTTGAATCTGGCTGAGCCAGGATTTTATTTCTTGTGAGAAAGATGCCAGCCCCTCAGACGGCTCAAGTCGGAGCTTCTCAGATGAAAGGGATTTTAGCCAATGCTCCGCTGGGGAAACAGCTCCATGACTACGGCGGGGTGGCAGAAGCGATACTGAAGAGAGGCTTCTTCGGACAAAGGCATCTACAGTTTGATTGAGAAAACTCGAAATGAGGTCAGATGGTATCAGTGGTCCCTTCCCTTCTGGGAGCAGGAATGCGCGACAGCTCGGAGGCATCGAGTTTGATAGCAGTTGCACTCGTCTGGAGTCTTCTTCATTGATGACTGCCTCCCAGGCAGCTTGAAAAGACCTGGCATTATCTTGTTGGTCTTCTATAATTGTGGGTACAAAGCATTGTCTGGTAATTAGCTCAAGTGAGAGCTTAGCCGCTTCGACCCAGAAATGCAGAGAGCTACTAAAGGCAATTCCGTGGGGGGACCTGATTGGCAGGGAGACCAGGAAATCCAGAGCATCATCTGGATTGAGGGCAAGGGTATCGACATCCCAAGGGGTTAGCGTGATTTCGCCGGTATCTTTGACCCTCTCCTCTCGAATTAACTCCGGAGAAGGCAGCGGCGCTTTTCGGGTAGATGGCAGAAGAACTGGCAGAGCTACCGAGCTGGCGCTCTCTCCAATCAAGCCCCCGGAAAGGCTGCTGACTGCCTCCCTTAGCGAATCGGTGGCTAGCGCGAAAGGGTGCCTTAGCGGCTTCCGGGGTTGCCGCCCTCGACGTTTGGGAGTAAGGGCTGGCAGGGTGGAAGACTCTGCCCAGAGGTGGAGTTTGCCAATATTATCCCACAGTGCATGTAAGACTATCATGTATGCTCTCTTAATTGTTGGTTTGGGGAAGGGTCACTCCTGTATTTGAGTAAGCTTATTTTACTACAATAGCGCCCACTTTTGTAGCCGCGAAGGCGCCGAAAGTGCAACCGTTCACCCAATGTCATTCTGAGGAGTGAAGCGACGAAGAATCTCGGAGACCCTTCGCTCAGGACAGGCCTGTCGGCTTGGAGGTATGACTGAAGTGTCATTTCGACCAAAGGGAGAAATCTTAAATGAGCAGGACATGCCATGACATAAGATTTCTCGCGGAGTTTACCCTGAGCGACTGATTAAGATTTCGAGCGTAGCGAGAAATGACATAGTGAAGGGCTCGAAATGACAATTTGGCGCTTCGCTCAGGGTGAACGGATAACACTGCTGGTGAACGGTTACGGGCTGAAATACCAGGAACGCCTCATTTCTTCAGGGGTATGTAATGCCCAACAGCCAATTCCATAACAACATCGGGTAACAGCCGCTTGAGGACCGCATATTCTGACGGAATGTTTAGTTATAGGCAGCACAGGAACAGAACCAGGGTAAAGCTGTATAATGAAACCAGCATGATAGTTGATAGGAGAATCTCTATCTGATGTGTATCCTGTTATCCTGTCTGAAGGTGTTCTGGCTGAGCAGGCACTTTTCAATTAGAATAGACTAGCTCTATTCCAGGCTCATTCTGCGGAAGAGCCAGAATGCCGCAACGAAGAACACCACGGCGAATATGACCATCGCCCCAATGCTCTGTCCCGTGGTAAGAATTGAGCTACTGAAGGGGAGAGACCCCAGAAGGTGTCCACTGAGTTCACCAATGCACGTGTCGGGATTAACGGCATAGAGGGCTTTGACCCATATCGGAAAACTTATCTCTCCTAGTTCAAAAGGAATATGAATTTGCCCTTGCTGTTCAGCGTAGATGTGGAGTGGTATTTGGGATATCATGGGGAGCACCATAATCCATAGAATCAGGGTGGTTATCAAGGAAACCGCCGCAGACTTAAAACAGGTGGAAAAGAACATGGCAAAGGAAATCCAGCAAAGTATTACCAGCAGGACAGCAAAGAAGAACTTGTACGCTGCTGCCACCTCAGCCCCCGAAGGAAATTCCCCAAAGATAGCGGCATTAAGCCAGTAGCCAAAAGAACTCACCACAATGAACAGAACTGTAGTAAGGAGAAAAACCCCGAGGAACTTCCCCAGGAAAAATTGCCCCCTTCCTATGGGCTTGGAGAAAACCAGCGCCAGAGAGCCTCTATTCCTTTCCCCTACAATGGTATCATAGGCGAGCATAAGAGCAAGGAGAGAGACAAACATGAGAATAAGCCCATATAAACCACCATTTATCATCTCATTTGGTCCCTTATCCAGCCACTGCGCCGAGACCACTGCGCATGCAATTGTGGCGACCACAAATAGAATTCCTATTACCAGCAGACGCCTGGTTTTCCTGATTTCCTTTATTTCCTTGCGAATGACATCGAGAATCATCCCTGTCCTCCTTCTCGCTCTGTAAGCTTGAGGAATACCTCTTCCAGGGAAGGGCTGTGTTCCTCCACCTTCCGTATTCTGCCTCCTGAGGTAACGATGCAGGTAGTAAGCGTGGGGGTAATGTCAGAGCTTTCCACCCTAGCCCAGATGGTCTTCCCCTCTACCCCAGAATCCCGAACCCCCTCCACTTCCTTCACCACCGCTATAATTTCCGGGGTTACCTCCTCACATTCTATCCTTACCTCTATACCAGTGGGTGCTTCAATCTCGCTCTTCAAATTCTCAATGCTATTAACTCGTATAAGCCTTCCTGAGTTTATTATCCCTACCTTATTACACATATCCTCAACTTCAACAAGGAGATGTGAGGAGATAAAGGTGGTAACGCCTTCTTGGGAGATGCTCTTAATAAGCTCTCTTATCTCAAACTGACCCCTGGGGTCAAGACCGAGCGTAGGCTCATCCAGAATCAAAAGATTAGGGTGAGGGAGAAGCGCCTGAGCAATTACCAGCCGCTGTTTCATCCCGTGGGAGAAGTCCCCTACCTTTGAGTTTGCCCTTTCCTCAAGGCTAAAGACCTCCAGGAGCTCCAGAATCCTCTTTCCTCTTTCCCCCTTGGGAATCCCGGAGAGTGCAGCGAAGAACTCCAGGTTCTCAAAGGCGGTAAGGGACTCGTAGAAGCTGTAAAAGTCGGGGACAAATCCGAAGGACTTCTTTACCTCTTTGCCCTCGGCGAACATATCATGCCCCCAGATTCGCACCGTCCCCCTGGTAGGGCGCAGCAAGCCAATGAGCATCTTTATGGTGGTTGTCTTGCCTGCCCCATTGGGACCCAGAAAGCCAAAAGAATCCCCTTCCTCTATCTCGAGGTCAAGATTATCCACGGCAGTAAGCTTGCCAAATTTTTTGGTGAGTCCCTGTATTTCAATAGCCTTCATAAATCCTCCTCGAAGCCCATCTCCTAATAGTTATTACAGCTTCCCCTCTTTTTTCGTAACTACTCAGCCCAGTAATTGATAGCCACAGAGACACGAAAAGGTTTGTAGAGTTTATTGAGTTCCCCACCAACACTACAAACTCTGTAACTCTATAAACTCGGTGTACTCTGTAGCTGAGTAGTTAGCTCTTTTCAAAGTTGAGAATCCTGTCATGCCAATCTCTTAAATTGAACAAGCCGTCTTTCTCCACAATCTCTAAAACATTATCTACTTTCATATGTTCGACAAGGATTGAAAGGGTACCACTCAATTTCATAACCCTATATAGCTCTTCCAATAATGCCTGTTTATCTCTTATCGTGTGAATTATATCATATAGCAGGATTATATCTACACTCAGTCTCTTCCAATACTTTTAGTGCTCTTGGAAACTTTAGAATA
Organism: Chloroflexota bacterium; assembly: GCA_030612045.1. Taxonomy (GTDB): domain Bacteria; phylum Chloroflexota; class Dehalococcoidia; order UBA2247; family JAUWOP01; genus JAUWOP01. The sequence continues at coordinate 10,471 of JAUWOP010000025.1, forward strand.
GGATAGTCTCTTCTTATGATTAGCTATTGTAGCACCGATAGCCATTGTAGCGCCGAGGTTTATCCGGTTATCGTAGCGCCGAGGTTTATCCTCGGCAGGGGTGGGGGACAAGCTATCTACACAATGAACTCTAGCAACTCAACAAACCCAGTTTATCCTCGGCAGGGGTGGGGGACAAGCCCCCACGCTACTATGAAAATTCTAACTGGCTCAAGGGGGGATGTTTTCATCCCCAGCAAAGAATAAGCAAGGTTAGGGGTGACAATGTCCCCAACAAGCGTAGAAAAGCTGAAATTGTTGTCCGAAGCTGAGAACTGCCTGCGTCCCGGCATTACTTTTGAAAGTCTGGAAGCAATCGCTAATCAAATGAGACTCTCTTCTCTGGCAACCCTGTATCTCCATCCGAGAGGATTGTAGTGATATTGGTCAGCCCATACTTTCGGGCTTTTTCTCAACAGTTTTGATGGCTAAGGGGTGGATATCCAGGGCATATACCTTTCCCGTTTCACCGACTATCCTGGCAGTGGGAATAGTGAAGCTTCCAGGTCCACAGCCAAAGTCCAAAACAGCTTGTCCCTGCCCAATATCAAGTTCCTCTAAAATCTTCTTGGGATTCAGGAACCTGTCTCGCCACCAGAAACTAAATGACATTAGTCTGAACCCAATATTTGGCATTAGTCTACCCTTCGGCTTATTCATTCCCCTCTTCCCTTGATTGGATTGTAACCACTCACCTCACTACATCCTACAGGAATTTATAATACGACTTTCCACATCTCTAGCTGAGAATACTCCACAGGCTGTCATCACTCTCTGAATTGCTTCCCCAATAGTAGATACTGCCCCGAAGGGACAAATCCATCGGCTCCTGTAGAGTGAGTTTCGCCTGGCTCCACCCACTCTACAGCTTCATAGAAGCTTCCTTTCTTCTCCTTCCACCAGTCGATTGACTTTGCGATACATCCAAACGGTCCAGGCAGCCACATAAATGACAAGACAAGCGAGAAGTGACCACATGATGCCATTATTTAATCCCTCCCATTCGCACTGAGCTACCTTTATGGTAGTTAATGTTATAAATAGGAAAAGCAGATTAAGTGGTATGTCCACGATAAAAAGGAAAGTAGCTACCGAAGGATAAAGCCAGCAGTATACCCTTCTCCTTGCTTCTTCAGGGAGTTTCTCTATTCTCCCTTTACGAGGAACATTGAGCATCCCTTTGGGAATACGAGGCATCAGTAAACCTAGTCCCAGACTCAGGAGTAATATCCCGGTAGCAACAGCCGGCTCAATAAATATGGCTCCCTTCCCTCCCCACCCATCTGGCAGTCCGGAAAAACCAAAATGGGTGGGAATCTCATCTGGCAAGATGGAGTAATTACTTGCCGCAAGCCACCAACATAAGGCTACTAGAACGAGGTTAATAAGTACTAGATACCACACCTTCGAATCTCGTTGCATTGAGGTCTCCTTTTGCTCGGATGTACTCTACCTCCTGATAGTAACTCATCATAACTCTCATTTACGGACCCGTGTATAGTATAACAGCCTGCACAGAACTCCCCAAATAGTGAACGCACTTCCATATATGACGGCACAATTAAATGTGCGTGTGCCAGGATTAAACTCTAATCTCTAAGTTCTAATAACCAGAATCCCCTCGCCGCAGAGCTTTGCATTTTTGTGCCTTCATCAATAATTGTAACTACTCACCCTAATGTCATTCTGAGGGAGCGTGTGAGCCGAAGCCTTGAACGAAGCAAAAGACCGAAGAATCTTGGAGACCCTTCGCTGCATTCAGGGTGATACAAAGGGGGCTGAGCAGTTACAAAAAGGAAAGAAGGGGATTTTATCTGCGGATGAGAAAAGGGGAATTTGACGAAGGTTTATATTCGTGCTAGGATACAGCAAAATTGAGTGTAAGGTGAAAAGGGTAAACCTGTCCGAAAGGCAGGGGCACAAAGCCACGAATCTAAAGTCCCACAGAGGGATATGATGGTTGGGCTACCACTTGGGAGAAGAGGCTGCTCTGTGGTAGGGTATAACGAAGCCCAGCCGAAGAGCAGCTTTTTTGTTTAAGAGAGAAAAGTTTAGGATACAACCAGAGAAATTTCTACCAGTTATGGGACGCAGTCAGTCATAATTACTGAGGGCAGTTCTGATGGAGGAGGAGAAGATGAACAGCAGCGAGGAGAGTAAAACCGAAAGCCAGGTGGTTCAAGAGTTAAGACTACTACGCAATGAATTGGAGGAGTCAAAACGAAGGGAAACCGAGCTTAAGCAGGTAGAGGATTTGTATGCTGCCTTAGTGACCAACTCACAGGCTAGCATTTACATTATCCAGGATAGAAAATTATGCTTCATCAACCCCAAGTTTCTAGAACTGAGTGGCTTCAGCCGAGATGAATTGCTGAGTAGGGACCCTCTGGTGTTTGCTCATCCCGATGATAGGGCTATAGCGAGGGAAAACGCCATAAAGATGCTGAAGGGGGAACGTTCTTCTCCTTACGAATATAGAATTATCACTAAGGACGGAAAGGCAAGGTGGATAACGGAGACAGTCATATCCACCCAATATAAGGGAAGGCGAGCAACTCTGGGAAACTTTATTGATATTACAGAGCAAAAGAAGGTAAAAGAGGCTCTGCAGCAATCGGAAAGGAAATATAGAGATTTGGTCGAGGGCATGTCCGAAGGCTTGGCTAGCATGGATGTGAACAGAATGGTTACCTTTGTGAATAGTAAACTTTGCCAGATGCTGGAATATGAGCCTGAGGAGATAATTGGTAAGCATGCCTTCCAACTTTTCGATTCTGAGAACCTCAAGATTTTGAAACGCGAGTTAGCCAGGAGACCGAAAAGCACGCGCTCCCAATATGAAATCTCCTGGACAGCAAAATCGGGGATGCAAGTCCCAACATTTATGTCAGCGACCCCCATTCTTGATGCTGGAGGCATATATCGCGGGAGCTATACCACTGTCCTGGACTTTAGAGAGCGCAAGCAAATGGAGAAGGCATTACGGGAATCTGAAGCGAAGTATCGCATTCTGTTTGAGAATGCCGGCGAGGCAATTACTGTGACTCAGGAAGGAATACTTAAATTTGTCAATCCAAAACTCATAGAAATTTCGGGGTATTCAAAGGAGGAATTACTCTCCAAGCCCTTTGTGGAATTTATCCACCGAGGTGATCAAAAGATGGTAGTTGAACGCCACTTAAGGAGGCTTGAAGGTGAAGTGTTTCCCAATGTTTATCCTACCAGAATTATTGACAAAGATGGCAATACCAAGTGGGTGGAGTTAAATGTGGCTTCAATCATCTGGGAAGGCAAACCCGCAACATTGAATTTCATAAACGACATCACGGAGCGAAAGCAATCAGAGAAGGCACTTAAAAAAGCTAAGGAAGAAGCTGAAGCCGCCACTAAAGCTAAAAGTAGCTTCCTGGCAAGTATGAGCCACGAGATAAGGACACCAATGAACGGAATCATAGGCATGACAGAGCTGGCATTAGCTACTAACCTTAGTGTGGAACAGCAAGAATACCTGGAGATGGTAAAGTCTTCAGCCGACTTGCTTCTAGAAATCATCAATAACATACTGGACTTTTCCAAGATGGAGGCAAAGGGGCTGGAGTTAGAGGAGATAGATTTCGACCTGCTTGATTTGGTGGAGAAAACGGCAGCAAACCTGGCTTTGGAGGCTCATAACAAGAACCTCGAGTTCCTTTATGATATTAACCCTGAATTACAATCTCGACTAAGAGGTGACCCCCTGAGACTGAGGCAGATATTGGTAAATCTGCTCAAGAATGCCATCAAATTCACCGATAAAGGGGAAGTAATCCTTAAAGTGGAGGAAATGGAATCAAGGCAGGAAGATAAGCTCAAACTTCACTTCAGCATTAAAGACACAGGTATAGGCATTCCAGCAGATAAGCAGTCTAAGATATTCGAAACCTTTACTCAGTTAGATGGCTCAACAACTCGGAAATATGGTGGGACAGGACTTGGCCTGAGCATCTCGAAGGAATTGGTGGAGTTAATGGGTGGCGAAATTTGGGTCGAGAGCACTGTGGGAATTGGCAGTGCATTCCACTTCACTGCATTATTTAGTATCCAGGACGAACATAAGTCCGTTTCCGCATTAAAGGAAATCAATCTAAATGGTATGAGAGCTTTGATTGTAGATGACAATAGAACGAATAGGCTCATATTGCACAGGCTTCTCCTGTCATGGGATATGAATCCTGTAATGGTAGAGAGTGGCAAGGAATGCTTGCAGGAACTTGAGAGGTTGGAAGAAACCGATGAAGAATATCAGTTTCTCCTATTAGACTGCAACATGCCCGAGATGGATGGCTTTGATGTTGTGGAGCGCCTGAGAGGAAGAAATGGCTGTGAGAACCTGACCATAATGATGCTGAGCAGCAGTGACTATAATAGAAATAAACAGCGATGTGCTGAGCTAGGAATATCTTCATATTTGCTCAAACCAGTACGCCCTTCGGCTTTAATGGACGCCATTATGGATGTGTTAAGTAGAGCAGGGAAGAAAACAGCTCCTAAAAAGCATCTAGAAGCCGCCAAAGAAGGGAAGACAAGAGAGGGACTGCCAGAATTAAAAATACTGGTAGCAGAAGACAATATCGTCAACAGGAAACTCGATATTAGACTACTGGAGAAACTCGGTCAACAGGTGGTAGTGGCAGAAAATGGCTTGGAGGTATTAAATGCCTTAAATAAGGGTGAATATGACCTCATCCTGATGGATATTCAGATGCCCGAGATGGATGGCATCGAAGCTACTAAGAGAATACGTGAGATGGAAAGTGGAGATAAACACATCCCCATTATAGCTCTCACGGCTCACGCTATGAAGGGCGATAGAGAGAGATTCCTTGACGCAGGTATGGATGATTATCTTTCCAAGCCTCTGCATTCCGACCAGCTCTACGAAGTGATTAGGCGATACAGCCAATATAAAAAGGAGATTCAAAGGCAAGTCGAGGAGGATAGCTTATTCCTAGACATCGAGGAATTTAAGAAGCGTGTTGAAGGGGATGAGGATTTAATACGAGAACTATTTGAGATATACATTACTGAATGTGAGGAGAAGCTTAATCAAATAAGAACTGCGGTAGAGGAGAAAGATAGCGAGAAGCTGGAAAAATTTGCCCATAGCCTTAATGGAGCTTCAGCAAATATGTCAGCCAAAGCAGTTTACGAGGTGGCTCATGAACTGGAAAAAATAGGGGCATCTAAAAACATATCTCACGCTACTGATACTCTCAAAAGGCTGGAGAATAATCTAAGCAAGACCATAGATTGGATTAATAATTATAAAAAATGAAGATACTCATAGCTGATGATGATAGAGTATCCTTATTGTTGCTCAGGAATCTCCTGGAAGAAGAGGGTTATGAAGTAATACCAGCTTCGAATGGAAAGGATGCTTGGGAAAAATATAAGAGGAACGATATCTCAATAACACTCCTGGATTGGATGATGCCCGAGATGGATGGCATTGAGCTCTGTCAACGGATACGAGAACTAGAGTTCTCCGAAAATAGGAGTTACTGCTACATAATCATGGTCACTGCCAAGACTGAAACTGAAGACCTCACGAAAGCTATGGAGGTCGGCGCCGATGATTTTATCTCCAAACCTTATGACAAGAGGGTACTCACTGCCCGTATTAGGGCGGGTAAGAGAATAATCGAAGGTGGGGAAAAGCTAAAACAATTATCGATAACCGACGAACTGACACGCCTTTATAACCGCCGCTATTTCTTTGACTCGCTCAAATCGGAACTCTTTCGCTCGCAACGCTATGGCCACTGTTTATCTATAGCGATGCTCGATATCAATGGGTTCAAGGCTTATAATGACAGCTACGGGCACCCCCAGGGCGATGAGCTGCTAAAATCCTTTGCCAGTATCATTAAGACCGAGACCAGGAAATCGGATGTAGCTTGTCGCTACGGAGGTGATGAATTCGTCATTATAATGATAGAAACAGATGCACTTCAGACAAGAGAAATTGTCAGCAGGATTAGCTTGAAACTGGAAAGATTAAACAGAACACAGAAAACGGCAACAAAGGCTCCCTTGGGACTAAGCGCCGGAATAGCTCAGTACCCACAGGATGCCACAGATGAAGAGAATCTGGTATTTTTGGCAGATGCTGCTCTCTATCACAGTAAGAACATGGGGAAAGCCAGAACAACATTAGCCTCAGAATTGGAAAAACCTCTCAATCCACGATCCCGTATTTAACTATGATAAAACCCCCTGTAAATTTCATAGGAAATAAATCTCTTCATCAGCTTTTGCTGTTTCTAATCGAATTCAGAACTGTTTTATAGTTAGTTGCATAAATCCTCATACCATTTCTCGTCATTGCGAGCGAAGCGAAGCAATCCCCCTAAATCCCCCTTTACTAAAGGGGGACTAAGGGGGATTAGGAGATTGCTTCGTCGCTGGCGCTCCTCGCAATGACATAATGCGGTTATTTTTGCAAGATACTATAACTCACGATTGATACTAAAGCTCATGGTAGGTCTGCTGCAAGAACAGCGCATCATCCTCTCGGTTGGGGCTTTCACAGATAACTACTCCCTTGGTATCAAACTCCTTCAGAGCTTTAAGTAGGTCCATATACTGGAAGGCTGACTCCCTCAGGACAAGGTGTTTTGTTTCTCCACCTCTACCGCGGGCAATTCCTGAAACATGAACATGCATGTTGTCCAATGCCACTCTCCCCAACTTCCTTTCTATCTGAGTCAATATAGAGAAAAATTCAGGGTAAGAATTAAGTTCTCCAGTACGGGCATACAGATGAGCGAAATCAATGCAAGGTGCTACCCCCTCAATATCAGCACTCAAGCTCAGCACCTCTGAAAGGGTGCCAAACTGACTGATTTTCCCTGTTACCTCGGGGCGAAGCAAGGTGTTGTTGCCCTCCCTACGCAGTAATTCCACCACTTCATAGAGATACTGTCTTACCCTCCCATAGACCTCGGAGGGGGAATCTCCCAAGTAGAAGGCAGGATGAAATACCACGCCTCTCGCATTAAATACCGCAGCAATACGTGCAGAGTGCAGCAATCTTTCCTGGCTGGCTCGTATTTTTGCTGTTTCATGGGCATTGAGATTGATGAAATAGGGAGCATGAGCAGTCAGGATAACTCCCCTCTCCAGAGACACCTTCCCTACTGTACGTGCACTTGCCTCACCCATCTTTACCCCCTGCACGAATTGTACCTCCATGCAGCGAAGACCGAGCTCAGCTACTCGTTCTATCCCATCAGGAGTAGTGTTCTGTCTGGAACTTAAGGGATTCCCGGCTGTACCAAAGAGAAGGCCCTTTATCTCTCTCATTTCACATCTTCACAACTATAGCTAATTACAGAATTCCTCATAATTCTCCCTCCTCCAATAGAAGGGAGTTTTTTACCATCCCCAAATAACAGCTTTTTCACAACACTTATACCACTTGAAACTCAACACCGAAAAGGTTATAACTCTGTAGCTGCTCAGATGGCAATTGATAGCCACAGAGTTCACAGAGGACTCCTTGAAAATGAAATAAGATATTAAAAAAATCTCTCTGTGCTCTCGGTGTGCTCTGTGGCTGTGTAGCTACATAACTCTTACGAACTTGTGAGCAGAAAAGAAGCAAGTCATGGAAGTTTAAAAACTCTCCTTAGCCGAAGTAAGAATAACAGGGGGCAAATTAGATGTCAATGAGTACACATCCTTGAGGAAAGGAGGAAAATTGGTGTAAAATGAGGCATGTGAGAGGAATTCAAATTCCCTCGAAGAGAGTGATAAAAGGTTCCCTATTATAGGTTCCACGAGGGACAGTAGTAGTGCTAAGTTTCTAGGAAGCTTCTTCTAGTTTCTCGAGTAGAATAGGCAATGAAAGGGTTCTGAATATGCAGTTCAAGAGACCTGATATCATCCGTCCTCCAAGTGAGTGGGGGAGTTACTTTCTTCCCTTAACGAGTGGCTGTTCTAACAACACTTGTACTTTTTGCAGCTACTATGGCTCAAAACTTCAGACAAGACCAGTTGATGACATCAAGGCAGAAATTGATGCACTGGCTCTTTTTATGAAGAGTAGCATTTGCCTTCCAACCATCCCAAAAGTAGTATATTATGTGGCTCAAGATTGGGATGGCAAGAAGGTATTCCTCCAGGACGGTGATGCCCTGGTTTATCCCTTCCCAAAATTGAGGGAGGTCCTGCAATACCTGAATGAAAAATTTCCCAATCTCGAAAGAGTGGGCATTTATGCTACCGGTCAGGATATTCTACGAAGGAGTGTAGATGAGCTTAAAGATTTGAAGAAGCTCAAGCTAGACATCTTTTATATGGGAATCGAAAGCGGCGCTAATGAAGTCCTCCAGAAGGTGAATAAGGGAGTAAACTATGACCAATTGGTTGAGGCGGGAAGAAAAACAAAGGAGGCTGGGATTATCCTCTCCGTTACGACCATCCTGGGGCTGGGTGGTGTTGAGAACAGCGCTAAGCATACGCTTGAGACAGCAAGAATTCTCACCGATATTGACCCTGGGTATGTTGGAGCTCTAACCTTAACTCTAGTTCCTGGTACCCCCCTTTATGAACAATCACAGCGAGGGGAGTTTCATCCCATCTCTCCCTTCCAGTCTCTTGAAGAGCTGAGGGTAATTATAGAGAATTCCAGCTTTACCTCCTGTTTTTTCAGTTCGATGCATGCCTCCAATTACCTTTCGGTTCGAGGAAGATTGCCTCAAGACAAGAGAAGGATGTTAGAAAAATTGGAGTATGTTCTAGCGAAGGAAGATAACTCCCTGCTTCGACCCGAATTTATGAGAGGACTATGAATTACTACCCTATCTCAACTCCAGTTGGTAAGCTGTTTCCTTGACAGCACTTTATCAAAAGCATAAACTTACGAGACATAAGTTCTGAGTTGAATAGAACAGATACCGAGAATCCTCTTAAAGCAAAGAGATTATGAGCTGATGAAAGGAGGAAAAGTTGGATTTTAAATTTACCCCTGAGCAGGAAGCCTTCCGTAAAGAAGTGCGTGCTTTCCTCAAAAGTGAAGTGACTGATGAGTTGGTGGAAGAGGTAAATTCAGGGCTAGGGTTAGGACCTGCAGGCTGGGAGTATGTCCGTAAACTCGGGAAGAGAGGGTGGCTCGTTCCCATGATTCCCAAAGAATACGGGGGTCTTGGTGCCTCTTTCTGGGAACGCTTTATCCTCAATGAGGAAATCTACTATTGTTTTCCGGAGTTTATACAGTATTTTGGTGCTAATATTGTCGCTCCTATAGTAATGGAAATAGGTACTGAGGAGCAGAAGAAGGAATATATACCCAGAATCGCCCGTGGAGAAATAGAGTTTGCTCTGGGATATACTGAACCACAGGCAGGTTCTGACCTTGCCTCTATTGATATTAGGGCAGTGGAGCAGGATGATTGCTATATAGTGAATGGTCAGAAGACCTATAATACAGCCTGCCACTACGCACAATATCACTGGCTTAATGCTCGAACCAGCACAGAGGGGAAAAAATACAAAGGGTTATCTTTCTTTATTGTGCCGCTGGACAGCCCCGGAATTACTATTAACCCTATGTGGACTATGGGAGGAGAGAGAACCAACGAGGTTTTCTATGATAATGTGAAGGTTCCCAAGAAGAACCTTGTAGGGCAGAAGAACAGGGGTTTTTATCATATGATGGATGCCCTGGACCACGAGCGGATGTTCCCTATAACTCATATTCAGCGTGGGCTAGATGACCTCATTAAATATGTTAAGGGAACGGAACGGAACGGTAAGCTCCTAATCGAGGACCCCCTAATTCGACAGAAGCTAGCACAATTTGCTATTGATATTGAGGTAGGACGGGGCATGGGGTATCGCATCGTCTGGTTACAGGACCATAGTAAACCTGGTGGGCACGAAACATCCATACTAAAGGTATTTGTTACTGAGTTAGAGCGACGTCTTACCTACACTGCTGTACATATTATGGGACAACAGGGAGCATTGAGGTACCAAAGCTACTGCTCCTCCCCTATTGCGGGATGGTTAGAACATTGGTTCTTGGCGGACACGCGGCGTACTATCTCCGCCGGAAGTTCAGAGATCCAGCGCAACATTATTGCACAGCGTGGTCTGGGACTGCCACGGAGTTAGAAGGCCCGACCCACCTCATCAAGATATAAGAGAAGGAGTGCAGAATATGGAGTTTAACCTAAGCGAAGAACAGGAAATGCTCAAAAAGATGGCTCGAGACTTCCTGACTGAAAACTGCCCCAAATCTCTGGTTAGAGAAATGGAGGAGGATGAAAAAGGTCATTCTGTAGAATTATGGCGGAAGATGGCAGAACTAGGGTGGATGGGACTAATTATCCCTGAAGAATATGGAGGCATTGAAGGGAGCTTTCTCGACCTTGCGGTCCTATTAGAGGAGATGGGACGTGCTCCCCTGCCCGGACCCTTCTTCTCCACAGTAGTGCTAGGAGAGCTTCTCCTCTTGGAGGTAGGCAACAAGGAGCAGAAACAAGAATATCTTACTAAGGCAGCTCAGGGACAAGTGATTCTCACACTTGCCTTGAATGAGGCTGAGAGTGACCTCGACCCTGATTCTATGACCACTACGGCTGTAGCTAAGGGAGATGAATATATCATCAGCGGCACCAAGATGTTTGTCCCCGACGCACATGTGTCCGATTACATCATATGTGCAGCCCGTACCTCAGAAGGTGTCACACTGTTTCTAGTAGATACCAAGAGCTCTGGCATACAGTGTAACCTTCTTCAGACTACAGGTGGAGATAAGCAGTGTGAAGTAGTCTTCAACGAGGTGAAGGTACCCACTAAGAATATTCTGGGTGAGGTAAATAAGGGCTGGTCTTATATTGAAAGGTGGCTACCCAAAGCGATGGTAGCCAAGTCGGTAGAAATACTTGGTGGCATCCAAGAAACGCTGGAAATGACTGCCGATTATGCTAAAGACAGGATGCAGTTTGATCAGCTCATTGGCAGCTTCCAGGCAATTCAGCATCATTGCTCTAATATGATGATTGATGTTAATGGCTCACGATTCCTTGCCTACCGTGTTGCCTGGATGATAAGTGAGGGGATTCCTTGTACCAAGGAGTGCTATATAACTAAGGCATGGGTTAGCGATGCATCTCAGCGGGTGGTAGTTCTAGGCACTCAGGTTCAGGGTGGAACAGGGATAATGAAGGAAGGTAATATGCAATTCTATTTCCGCCGCCAGAGGGTAGCCGAAGTAATGCTAGGTAGTTCTGACTTCTGCCGTGAAAAAGTAGCCCAAGAGATGCACCTCTAAGTGTAGTAAATCCCTAGTGCTACGTGATACAACTCATCACTACAGTTCCCTACAAATGATAGGGAAAGGCAAAGAGGTCAGGCTATTTGGAGAGTAACATGAGGGAGAGACCTCACGGTGGTAGTGTCTCTCCCTTAATTTATATAATTGGAGGTGGTCTTTACCTTGATATTACGGAGAGTAGTAGTTTGGCAACGAACAGTAAGATAGAGAAGATGCTCCGAAAAGACCTTCTGCAAATGCCCGGCTATGAACCTATTATTCCTCCAGAGAGATTCGGAGCTGAAGTTATAAAACTGGATGGTAACGAAAACTCCTATGGGTGCTCTCACAGGGTACAGCAGGCACTGAGGAATTATTTCGATTACCATATTTATCCTGACCCTGACCAGCGAGAGGTAAAGCAGGCATTAGAAGAATATGTGGGGGTAAACTCTAATCATATCGTAGTAGGTAATGGTAGCGATGAACTCATTGACCTTGTGCTACGCCTGACTTTAGAGCCAGGGGACGGAGTAATCAACTGTGTGCCTACCTTCGGCATGTATTCGTTCAGTACCGTGGTCTGTGGTGGTAGAATAATCGATGTACCTCGAAAACAAGATTTCTCCCTTGATATCGAGGAGATAGCAAAATTCGTGGACAACAGGACTAAGGTCATCTTCATTGCCTCCCCCAATAACCCTACGGGTAACCTCACCCCCCGTGAAGATATCCTTCGGCTCTTAGAAATAGGAGTCATAGTGGTAGTAGACGAAGCCTACTATGAGTTTAGTGGGGAGACAGTAATCAACCTGGTTCCAGATAACGATAACTTAATAGTACTGCGTACCTTCAGTAAATGGGCAGGATTGGCAGGACTACGAGCAGGGTATGCTGTAGCTCCAGTTAGTATTGCACGCCACATTCACAAAATTAAACCTCCATATAATGTCAATGTGGCAGCTCAGATTGCCATGCTAGAATCACTCAAAGACCTGGAGCATCTCCGTCAGATTGTCAAAGCCATTATAGCCGAACGAGAGCGTCTCCTCGAACTTCTTACAGAACTACCTTTTCTGGAACCTTATCCCTCCCAGGCAAATTTTATTCTCTGTAAAGTAAAGAGCGGCAGCGCCAGGGAAATTTATCAGCAATTACGAGAAAAAGGCATTTGGCTCCGTTATTTCAATACCCCTCTGCTCAAAGATTACATCCGCATCAGTGTAGGTAAGCCCGAATATACTGATATCTTAGTTGATGCTCTCACTCAACTGGGAAACTTCCATGTCAAGACTCTTTAGAAATGTCCTACTTCTTGACTCATTAGAGATGACCTCTGATTGATTCACCCCGTTGATGGTACCCTCTTGGAAACAGATTGTGGGTTAATAAAACTTTCTCCAAGGGTGATCTTGGGGAGGGATGTATTTCCTCCTGGGTTCAGTAGTTTGTGCCCTTTCAGAAGAGACCACCAACCCAATCATTCCCAATGGTAGGAGTTTCTTCTAGACAGAACACTCTCCTCATATCTAAGCCATCGGGCACTGGCTGGTGATAGTCCGC
>JAUWOP010000079.1 GCA_030612045.1 Chloroflexota bacterium
CGGGAGCGCTCTCTCTGGTTCATCACCAGAAGTCCTCCTTCCATCAAGGCACCTCCTACTGAGTTGCCTCTTATTTAACTCCTTTTCTCGGAAAGAGGACATTTCTATTGAGTTATATAGAGGACATTATCATAGAGTTACAACATGGAACAGACTGGGACTTGAATCTTAGCTCATAATCGTGTAAAGTATAGTATCCTCTAAGTTATGGAGTCTCTCTTGGGGTGGACCGCTTAAGAGGTTCGGGGATTTGTAGCTGTTTATCGCAGAGGCTATTGTTTCAGATGAGGATTTGGGGTAGAGAGTTTAGGGGGGAGTGGTGTTTATCTGTTGTGTTCTTTGAGGTGAATGCTTACCGCATAACCCAACTGGTGTAAAGGTTTGTTTTTAATCCATCTTTTGTACTTATTGTGGAGCCAAACTTGGATTCGGGTATATGCTCGTGTTACAGGCATAAGTGCAAAAGCTCAGGTTTTAAAGGTGATGCTCAACCGTTCTCTTGCTTACTATTATTATAGCATTGAGGGATACCTGAGTATCTTGCAGAAATCTTCACATATGTTGCTCTCCCTCGAAGGGTAATGACATTAACTCTATTTCGTTAACTATCTCTGAGCAGGCATTAAGTGCCTATCTAAGGGATACCTTACAGTAACTATAAGCATAGGGGGTACGGAAATTGGGGATTACTACTAATCAAAGGATTAATTCATCTAATGGCTGGGGTATTGCCGAGCTAGAAACTAAGACATGGGAGGAATTGGTGGGGTTAGCAAAGGAGCAGGGTATCTCTGCTGATTATAGCCAGATGAAGAAGAACGAGCTCATTCTTCGCATTTTTCAGGAGGTAGCAGAGCAGCAAGGATGCACTCTTGCTGACGGAACACTTGAGATTCTCACCGAGGGCTATGGGCTGTTAAGGCAAGCCAACCCACTGTCTGGGATGGGTGATATCTATATTTCCCCTTCTCAAATACGCCGTTTTGCTTTGCGCACCGGGGATGTGGTCGTAGGACAGGCTAGGTCTCCTAAAAATGGAGAGAAGTACCGCAGCCTGATTCGGGTGGAGGCAGTTAATGGCTCTGACCCTGAATTAGCGAGAAGTCGTACCCTCTTCGAGGGTCTTACACCAATCTTCCCTAATGAGAGGTTTAAGTTAGAAACTACCTCTGATAACCTCGTCACTCGCATGTTGGACCTTATTGCTCCCATTGGGAAGGGGCAGCGAGGTCTCATCGTATCTCCTCCTAAGGCGGGAAAGACTATGCTCCTTAAGGATATTGCTAATGCTGTAGCCATCAATAGCAGTGATGTTCATCTAATAGTTTGTCTCATCGGTGAGCGTCCCGAGGAGGTCACTGATATGAGACGCTCGGTTAAGGGAGAGGTAATGAGTGCTACATTTGATGAGCCCGTGGAATACCAAACTCATGTAGCGGAGATGGCTTTGGAGCGAGCAAAGCGACTGGTAGAGACGAAGAAAGATGTAATGATTCTTCTTGATGGTATTACTCGGCTTGCTAGAGCCTATAATCTGGCTCTACCACCCAGTGGGAGGACCCTTTCCGGTGGCATTGACCCGGTTGCTTTGTACCAGCCCAAGCGTTTCTTTGGTGCTGCCAGGAATATCGAGGAGGGAGGAAGCCTTACAATCATTGCTACCTGTTTAGTTGACACTGGCAGTCGTATGGATGATGTAATCTATGAGGAGTTCAAGGGAACAGGCAATATGGAGCTGCATCTTGACCGCAGGTTAGCCGAGAGGAGAATCTTCCCTGCAATGGACATTCAACGCAGCAGCACTCGTAGAGAAGAGCTACTTTTTAGTGAATCAGATTTAAAGCAGATATGGTTATTGAGGCACATGGTAGCAATGCTCAAATCTAATTCTTCAGATAACTCTGAGGCTACACAGCTTATCTTGGAGCGGATGGCAAAAACTCGCAACAATACCGAGTTTCTGGCTACCCTTGGTAAGGAGCGCTAGATTCCCTCCAGGAATCGCGTGGCGGAGAGAGCAGCAGTGGCACCATCTCCAGCAGCGGTTATAATCTGTCGGGGTGAATTATGGTGAATATCCCCAGCGGCAAATATTCCAGGTGATTCAGTTTCCATTTGGTCATTAACGATAATCTGTTTCCCCTCGTCTAGAGTTAGAAGTCCCTTCAAATAGTCAGTGTTTGGCTTGAGTCCCACATAGATAAAGACACCGTCAACCTCTAGTGTCGTTATCTCTCCTGTCTTTACATTACGAAGGTGAATATTCTCTGCCCTCTCATCACCACCTATATCCTCTACTACTGCATCCCAATAAAACTCCATTTTGGGGTTAGAGAAACACCTCTCCTGGAGGAGCTTGCTAGCACGGAGCTGGTCGCGGCGATGAATAAGGTTAATCTTAGAGGCAAATCTAGTGAGGTATATCCCCTCCTCTATCGCTGAGTCCCCCCCACCAACTACCGCTACAACCCGATCTCTGAAGAAGGGACCATCACAGGTAGCACAATAGGATACCCCCTTTCCTGTCAGTCTCTCTTCACCAGGTACACCAAGTTGCCTGAGGTGAGCACCCCCGGCAATAATAACCGCCCTTGCTCTATAGTTACCTTCACCAGTCTTGACGATTTTAGTTTCACCCTCCAGCTCAATACCTGTGGCCTCAGTGGTTACTGTCTCTATACCGAATTTTTCTCCCTGCTGATACATCCGCTGAGCCAACTCGTAGCCAGAGATACCCTCAGGAAAACCAGGGTAGTTCTCTATCCATGACACATTAGCAATCTGACCACCAAAGATTCCCCTCTCGATGAGCAGGGTACTTAACCTTGCCCGTGCCGTGTAGAGTCCAGCGGTTAGCCCAGCAGGTCCACCTCCAATGATGATTACATCATAATAGCTGCCCCCCATTTCTCTCCTCCTGAATAGCTATAACTATTTCACCTTTCTTCAAGCTGCTGACTGGGTAAGGCAATATCTATCAGGTAAGCATACCATCTAATATCTTCTTCAGTTCCCCTTTGTTCCTGAGCCCTACTAGTTGTTTTTGCGGACTACCATTGTGGAAGAATATTAGAGTAGGTATACTCTGGATTCCATATCGCGTGGCAACTCCAGGCGTCTCATCTACATTAGCCGTAGCGAAGATTGCCTTCCCATTGTATTCTTTTGCCAACTCCTCAATTATAGGCGAGATGGCTCTGCAGGGTGCACACCACTCTGCACCGAAATCTACCAGTACCGGTAACTTTGCCTGAGTGACTACTTCAGCAAAGTTACTATCGCTTATGGGAATAGTTACAGACATCCTTGTCTCCTTTATCACATTAGGATTACTCTCAATACCCCTTTTTATATCTTACCTTATGGAGTTCCAGAGAGTCAAAAGACTCCCTGTTTATTTTGGGAGAAACTCCTACGACAGGTGAACACTTACCTAAGTCTATTCTAATCGAATAATGAGCCTGAAGGATAGTGGTAACAGTAATAATCCTTTCTTTCTTTGTGGACAGCGGTGGATATGTGGATAAAAGAAAGGAAGCAGCTTCAGGCAGCTCGGTTAGCGAACCTGGTGATTTGT
>JAUWOP010000039.1 GCA_030612045.1 Chloroflexota bacterium
TGCGCACACTGGGGTGGCTCGAGGAGGCGATAGCCTGCGTTGATAGTGCTCTGGAGATAGACCCAAGAGATGCTACAGCCTGGAGTAACAAAGGACTTGCTCTGAGAAACCTGGGGAGGCACAAGGAGGTGATAGCCTGCCTTGATAGGGCTCTGGAGATAGACCCAGGATTTGCTGGGGCATGGAGTAACAAAGGGGCTGCTCTGAGAGCTCTGGGAAAACCTCAGGAGGCGATAGCCTGCCTTGATAGGGCTCTGGAGATAGACCCAGGGTATGCTGAAGCCTGGAGTAACAAAGGGGTTACTCTGGGAGCACTGGGGAGGCGCAATGAGGCAATAACCAGCTATGATAGAGCTCTGGAGATAGACCCAAGAAGTACTATAGCCTGGAGTAACAAAGGACTTGCTCTGGGAGCACTGGGGAGGTATCAGGAGGCAATGGACTGCCATGATAGGGCTCTGGAGATAGACCCAAGAGATGCTGTAGTCTGGGGTAGCAAAGGAAATGCTCTGGGAAACTTGGGGAGGTATCAGGAAGCAATAGACTGTCTTGATAGGGCTCTGGAGATAAACCCAAGAAGTGCTTTAGCCTGGAGTAACAAAGGACTTGCTCTGGGAGCACTGGGCAGGCACAAGGAGGCAATAATCAGCTTTAGGAAATTTATTGAGCTTGCTCCACCTAAATACGGCTCTCATGTCGGACAGGTTAAAGAGTTTATCCGCCAACTTGAGCAGAAGATATAGGGGAGGAAAATTATGCTGCGAGCGTGTAAGGACAATGGTTGCGATAAAAGGTGGATTTTGGGTATGCTAAGTTGTCTGTTATTGTGGGCAGAAGGGAGATGTAACGAATGTTGTATAAAGTCAATGTGGTTATTGAAAAGGACGAACATGGTTATTATGCCTGTTGTCCAGAGCTGGAGGGTTGTCAAACACAAGGCGATTCCTTAGAGGAAGTATCGAACAACATAAAAGAGGCTATCGAACTATATTTAGAAACACTATCAGAAGATGAAATAAGGGCGTTTTTGAGCAAAGAGATTTTAACTACGTCTATAGAGGTCCAGGTTGGCTAAATTGCCAAGACTAACGGCTCAGGAAGCGGAGAGATTGCTACTAAAGGCTAGATTTGAAATGATTAGAAGCAAAGGTAGTCACAGAATATACATAAAGGGAAGTAGAAGAATAGTTATTCCCTTTCACGCTGGTAGGATACTACATCCAAAGATCTCTAGAAGAGTGCTAAAAAGTATAGAAGCTGAGGAATAACCAGAGGATTTTAAAGATGTCTCCCTGGACAAAGTCCTTCCTGATAGAAGGGAGCTTGACCAGGTGGTCTGTGAAGCCCTGGAGTTTACCGAGGAGGAACAGCTTGAGGTCTACCGGGTAGTGGTGGAGTTGGTGAGGAACCGGCTGGCAAAGGCGAGGAGCGTATAATCCTGGGAGGAGGTTAGCCATGTTGGTGAAAATAGAGACTTACTTTGATGGCGAAATGTGGTGCGCCCGTGGTATAGGAGAGGATATTTTTACTCAAGGTGATAGCTTAGATGAGCTGTATGAGAACATTAAGGAAGCTGTAGCCGTACACTATGGGGATATGGCTGAGCCTATCACTATCCTTACACTATCTGAGGTAAAATTGACGGATGCAAAAATTGCCACAAGTTAGTGGGGATGCTGTTATCAAGCTTCTCCAGTCCCTGGGATACGATGTCATCAGACAGCGTGGTAGCCATATAAGGCTGAAGAGGATTACCCCGTTGGGTGAGCATAACATTACTGTTCCAGCCCACAAAGTGCTGGCTAAAGGGACACTGAGTGATATCCTTAACAAAGTAAGCCTGTGGAATAACATTCCCAAACAAGAGCTTCTTGAGAAATTGAGATGAGTTTGCTCGCAGGAGCTTGACCAGGTGGTCTGTGAAGCCCTGGAGCTTACTGAGGCGGAGCAGCTAGCGGTTTATCGGACCGTGGTTGAGATGCTGAGGAACCGGCTGGCGAAGGCAAGCATGATCTTTCCCGGCAACAGCGGTGGTCCTGTAGTTACCAAGCCAGAGGCGATGTCCATCCAGGGGACAAAATCCCAAAGTGCCGCATATCTTATCGGAATCGTGGCTCAATCCATCGTATATCGCGACGTCGCAATAAGTCTACAAACCAAAAAGCCTCGTGTGGTGTTTGAGGACAATTCCGGTCTAGCCTCTGTAGTTCCTGTACAATACCTTGCCGACTTGATTCAAAGCCTCCAGTCAAGCCCAGACACCGAGAAGTTTAAGGTAGGTCAAAGCGAAGAGACAAAGTAAGTGAAAATGACCACAAGATTGCTTCGGCACTCTCTAGAAACTAGTAGGGTGGGTGAAACCCACCTTCTGGCTACGATGTGTTTGGGTGGTGGGTTTCGCTATGCTACACCCACCCTACTATTCTGTTCAAAAGGGGCAATGGGAGCCAGCAAAGCGTGGAAGGTTTCAGGTCAAATGGCAGTTTACCTTCGATAAACCTTCACCAATTACAGATGTCATCTATCGCTTTAAGGGAGTCGAAGTTATTTTCGCTGAAGAATCGGGTGAAATTGTTGCAGTAACTGTCAAGGTTTATTATTCTAATGAATGAGGGGGGGAGAGAACATGAAAGTTCATTACGATGCCCAAGTGGATGCCCTGTACATCGAGTTGCGCCCCTTAGCGCCGAGTACAGCAGAATCTCGCACATTAAGCGAGGATGTGATTGCCAACTACGGTCCTGATGGCAAATTGGCAGGTCTGGAAATCTTGGACGCTAGCTTGCTCTTGGGGGAGGAAAACAAACGTTTAGTGCTTGAAATAAGCCCGGCCCTGTCACTGGCATCGTCTTCGAGATAAGAGGACTATATGTGCAGCGTGAGTGTTTGGCTAAAGCTTGCGGCTACAGCGGGCAAAGTCTTCCCTGATAGAAGGGAGCTTGACCAGGTGGTCTGTGAAGCCCTGGAGCTTACTGAGGCGGAGCAACTAGCGGTCTACCATGCAGTGGTGGTAAAAACCTGGTGAAGAACCGGCTGGCTAAGGCGAGGAGCGTGTGATGAAGCTAATCATAACACAGACCATGCCAAATTTGAGGCTCAACGGCGCCAGGTTGATCTGGAGTTAGCGTTATCCACTATTGGGAATCCGCAGCAGAAAATTCCCTCCAGGAAGGACAGGATTATTCTTCAAAGCAGGTATCATGATAACATTGAAGGTAAGGAGATGCTTTTAAGGGTCATCGTGGAACCGGTAAATGATACTCTCAAGGTAATTAGCATTTACAAAACGAGCAAAGTTAATAAATACTGGATAAGGGAGGAAGTGGAATGAAAGTTATTTATGATCCGGAAACCGATACCATTGACCTAATTTTCAGGGAAGAGCCAGTGGTGGAGAGTGATGAAGTGCAGGAAGGGATCATCCTCGATTACGGGCGAGATGGCAAGCTCGTGTCCATTGAGGTGCTTGATGCCTCAGAGCATGTTCGAGAGCCAAATACTATGATTTATGAAGCCAAAGGTATGAGCAGGTCTCCCGCGTGAGAAGACTTCACAGCGGAGAAGGCTTTGTGCTTCCCAAGCTGAATAGGGACTATAGCAGTATAAGTACGAACGATGTCTCTTTGGGCAAAGCCCTTTTCCCGACCGCCAAGAGCTTGACCAGGTGGTCTGTGAACCCCTGGGGCTTACTGAGGCGGAGCAGCTTGAGGTCTATCAGGCGGTGGTGGAGTTGGTGAGGAGCCGACTGACTAAGGCAAGGAGCGCTGCTCTCACTCAGATAGATAGGTGATACCTGGAGCTATAAATTCATTTCACCTAGCGCACAAAGAAATCTGGCTTGAATGGGTCCCACCTGCCTACCAGCCTGTCGAATGCAGGCTGTGGAAATGCCTCTTTGAACATATGGTAGTAATATAGCTCCTCCACTGAAGATAACCTCGGGTTACCCTCTATCTTATTATGCTCTGCAAGCTCACCTTCAGTGATGTGTTCCTCAGCCAGTGAGCGCATGATTCTGGCTACGCCTGAACCCTGGGCAAAAAACCGTTTTGTCTGGTGGATAACATGCTCAGGCAGGCGACCATCAAATGCCTCACGTAGAATCCACTTTCCAGTTTGCTCAGAGCCATAAATTTTACAATTTATGGGAATCTTCAGGCAAAAATCAATTACCCTCAGGTCAAGGAATGGCGTACGAGATTCCATAGAGTTTGCAGCGTTTAACCTGTCTAACCTCTGTAACGCTGTGTTGTAGGCAACATTGATAAGCCTATCTACTATATTGGCAACCTCCTCCTGATTATTTCCCTGCTTGAACTGACCATCATATCCTCCAAGAAACTCGTCTGCCCCCTCACCAGTGAGAACGCAATCGGTGTACGGGCTGACAAAGCGTCCTGCCAAGAAATTGGCGATTGCCCCATGTACACAGCTTTCCTCAAACATCTCCTGGTAATAGATAGCCTGAGGTAATATCTCGCTTATCTCCTTTTCACCGAACATTAATATATGATGCTTAATATCTAAGTATCGGGTTACATCTTGAGCCAATGGAAGGTCTTCCCCCCCTTCCATACTTACTGTAAATGCCTCGATATCTGGCTTTATCTCCTTGGCAAGACAGCATATGATACTGCTATCTAAACCACCACTCAGGAGAATGCCACCCACAGCATTATCTTTCATACGTCTCTCTGTCGCCTCTTCCAGTAGTTGAGCTAGTACCTTCTTAGCCTGCTCATAGTTTTCAAAATCGGGAGTTTCTACCGATTGGCAGGTATATCTCTGGAATCCTAGCTCCTGAGAGTAAACATAACCAGGCGGGAATTCCTTAACATCATCGGCTATACCCACCAGACTCTTTATCTCCGAGGCAAAACACAACCTCCCATCATTATGCCCATAGTAGAGAGGTTTCACACCGACAGTATCACGGGCTAATATTAGCTTGCCTCTGTCAGATATAGCGCAGGCAAAGTCCCCATCTATCTTCCCGGCAAACTCGGTGCCAAACTTGTCATAGAAATGCAGTGCAGCCTCTGCATCCCCCATGTTTGATTTTTCTGGATTATATACTCGCCCATCAAGAATAACTGCTCTCTGCCCGTCAGATATATGATGCGAGCCGACCTTTGAGCTCTCACCCATATTCAGCTCACAGCATCCTAAATTTACCCCTTGCTCACAGTTTATCCAAACCTCGTGAGGACCTCTATGCTTGATTCTCGCAAGCATACGATTTAACTCACCATTATCAGTACCTTGGATTCCTGCAATCCCCGCCATAGTTACTCCCCTTTCTTCAAAGCTATTATATCTGAGCTAGACCTGCTTTCATTGAACTTCGTATAGAACAATAGCATGCCCTCGCCGCTACTCCATGATAAGACTACCTCGTCCAACATGAGCACTTATAACTTTCTTAAGCAATTCTATATCATTACTGCTATTCTTGCCACTCACAGCCAGGGCTTTCTCTTTGTTCTGAAAATAGAATATGTCATTCCCGCCTACGCGGGAATCTACACCCACCCCACCTGGATTCCTGCTTCCGCAGGAATGACAGGCAAAGTTGTTGCAAGGAGGCACTATTTTCATGGTTCGTTGGTGGGCAGCCACCCATGAGCGTTTACTTCGTTTACAAACGAACTCAGACTACCGACTAGTCATCTTAAACCATTAAGTGACTAAACTCGTACAACCTCTCGTGTAGTTTGACCATAGCCTGGGTATCCTGCTCACAATAAACCAGAAGATTTCTTTTTACCGATTCTGCTGCCGCATTATCATATCTTCCAAGTGCTAAACAGGCAAAGGCGGCACTGGCTGAACTACCCTCTCCAATTTCCAGGTTGTCATAAGTCATCTCAGAAACCAGTGTGGGAAGTGTTCGTTTTATTGATGTACTTCCCTGGAATCCCATGTGATAATAATTGTTTCTGATGATTGCTTCAAGGTCAACCATCCTATCTATTAACGCTGTCAGTTTTCCCGAAAGGTCAGGGCACAAGCTCGCAAGGCTATTTACAACAGTCTTCTCAAAACTTGAATAGATGATGATACTACCGCTCTGCTCAAGGTTACTGATGAGGTTTTCGGCAAGTTCTCTTCGGCAATCCTTGCTGGGGTCCGCCAGGTATTCCAGGTGGTCATCAAAAATACCCACATCGGAGTATTTGTGTATAGAGTACTGCGTGGGTAACTGGGTGTATGGTGCAATATCAGGATACAGCGGTATCGCTGTCATCGTGGTCTCAAAATCCAGATAGAATGCAGGCCATTCAACAGCTTCCAAAGAGCTTCTAAGTTGCTTCCCGATGAAAGGCTTTCTCGTTCTTACGCAGTCTCTGATTCTAGCCTGATTACTCGTTAAAGGAAAATCAGCGGGGATATCTTCTATACATACAATACCCAGCTCTTTAAGGCTATCAAATTTACTTTGGCTCAATCTAGGAATATGCAGTATGTGGTTTTCAATTCCCTTACCCAGACATTCCGCAAATAATGGGCACTTCTTGCATTCACGTTGCAGGACAGGTTCTGGCTTATTTCTCCCTCTTGTTATCTCATCTATTTCGGTATGAACTGATTCGAACTCTGCCACTTTAACCAGAACCTCATCAGTATGGTCTATCTCAAGAAATAGCTTATCGTTGCTCATTCCCAGTCGGTAATCCTTGGAGATTAGTATTAACGAGGTAGCCTGGACATCAAGCCCGGCAAGTCTCATCACCATAGCGGTATATGCAATATCATCTATAAACTCTTTCTTGTCATTTGCGCTGGATTTTATCTCAATCAGTTGCCATCCCTTACCTTCCCGCTGGAGCACATCTGCCCTGGTAGAGAAACCGTCCGAAAGGAAAGCGCCATTAAAAATCACTGCTGTATCAGGGTCACTCATAAGTGCTCTGGTTCTCTCGGCTGCCAACTGCATTTGTTTCTCTTCCACCAGTACCCCGCTCGGGAAAAGCTGTCGGGCTCGATTTTCGATTTCTATTCCCTGCTCTATCCTGAATCGCTCTGCCAAGGTGAGCGATTTATCAGAAAGCCCTTCGATGTATTGCTCTGACCTCAGTAGCCATCCTAAGGTGGGACAAACTACTGCATTCAGGAAAATATTCTTTGACAGATTCTTCATTTACCCAAGCCCTCCACTACTGCAATCTCTTTTGTGGTGAGTCCATAGAGGTCATAGACCAGTTGGTCAATCTGGCGTTCTAACTCTTTGACTTTGGCTTGCTTGTCTGAGTTGGTATGGTAGTCATCGTCCTTGGTAATGGCGAGGATTTGGTCAACTAGGGCGATAACAGATGCTTGTACTTTTCTATCGGCCTTCTTGATGGGCAACTGTTCGAGGAACGTTTTGGATATGTTGACTGTTAGCGGTGATTTATTGGCGAACCGAATATAATAGTACCAATTAAGTAGCTGGGAGTTTAATATCGCCAGTAGATACTTAAGCTCAGTTTCGCTCTCAGTTTTCGGAAGAATGCAATTAGTGGAATTAAAGGTGTAGAATTGCTTATCGTCGTAGGCAACAACCAATGGTGTACAACTACCCCCTATTCTTTGTGTTATCAACTTTTGTGGGCACAGAAAGATGTTTTCTTCACGAGCTCGATACAGCTTCTTCCTATCATAAAGAATATATTTGTTGTCAAAAACAACTCTATATTTCTTAACATCTTTTCCCTCTATTAGAGGCTTATATTTAGATGATAGAGGTTTATTTGCTATATAGTCTTTCTTACCGGGACCAGTAGCAATACCCCCGGCAAACACGACAAAATAGCTATCCAATCTAACACCGTTGCTCTCTATTTTTTTTATTAGCCGATTAACTTCACCAGTTGCAAAAATGCTAAACGTAAAGCTGACGTTTTTTAAGAAATCATCTTGAGCGATTATATTAAATCTAGCCTTCCCACGTAAATCGAAATCCTCAACGATTTTCACCTCATGATTTCTATTGTTCTTAACATTTTCGAGAGATATTACTGCAGTTGAAGCAGTGACATTGTCGAACCTGCCAGAAGAGAGGTCTGCTATAAGCATAATTCTACAATTGTCAAGGAAGAATTTCCTAATGGCATCATACACCGTAGCACGTAGAAGTGTATTTGGTATTATATATGTCAATGATCCGTTTGGTCTCAACAATCTTAAACCTTGCAGAATAAAAATTGCGAACGTGTTAATTTTACCCGACTGCTTGGCCCTTCCCTGTTGTGACCCACTTAAGCCCTTTAAGTACTTATCTGTGATGAATTTCTTAAAGGCCTCCTCGAAATCACCTAGCCTAGTAAAAACCCAAGGTGGATTTGCAATCACTACATCAAACCCACCCTTCTCATGAAAGATTTCGGAGAAATACACCTCAAAATCAAAGCTCTGATTGTTATCGGTTATCTGATTGATTAAGCCATCAATCTCACTCTTGTATGCCTGCTTTTTCTTAGCATTGGTCTCATTGAAATAAAGCGGCTTTAATCTCTCAAGCTTACTAAACAAGTCTAAATTGAACAGGTTTTTCTCAATGCCCAATAGTGAGTTGCCACAGACAATCTTATAGTCCAGATTTGGAAGAGGTTTAATCTGTCTAATGTCCTCTTCTTCAACCACCAGTGAAAGCCACAAACGGAGCTTGGCAATCTCTACCGCACCAGGGTCAATGTCTACGCCATAGAGGCAGTTCTGAATGGCATGACGCTTGAAGTTGTAATTGGTTCTCTCCGTTTCATCTGGGAGGTAAGTGGTAAGCGTATTTCTGGAGCGGATAATTTCGTGCATCATGCCAACAGGAAAAGCGCCGGAGCCGATGGCGGGGTCACAGACACGGATATTTTTCAACTTATCATCAATCAACCGGGCATTTCGGCGAATACCATCGGGGAGTTTGTAGGAGTAGGTTTTAGTTTCCTTTCCATAACTCTCAACCCGGCTGTCGTGCTCAATAGTAGATTCACCCTTACGAACGAAATTTTCGATATTTTCCCGAGGGACTATTGCCTTATATTCGGCAGTTTTCAGTACCATTTGTTCCGGGTCTGGTTTTCCGAATAGTTTTCCCTGGGGAGGGTGGGTTTGTGCCAGCGGCGCATCACCAGTGTTAATTGCAGTGTCAAGATAATTGATTAAACTCTCCTGGCACATATAGTGGACTATTTCGCGGGGAGTGTAATAGGTCCCTTTAGATTTACGGTCTTTAACTTCCAGGAGGTTCTCGAAAACCTTACCCAGCATCTCCGGGTCAACTGCCACCTCTTTATCCAGAGGCTCATCCTCTTTAACGGTGAAATTATAGAGGTCAAAGATATCCAGGATGCCACTACCTTCATCGCTGGCAGTCTTGCGGTTGGAGAAAATATCATTAGGGATGACAATGTCTGTTTTAACCCAGTCATAGTCACTGTTGAACAAACCTCCATTTAGAAACGGGATACGGCAGTCAAATCTGTGATAGTAGCTGGAGTCAATGCCACCTCTGTCCTCATTGTTTAGGGCATCATAAAATAAAAATTCCAGGTAGTCATTAAAGAAATTCCGCTTTTCTTGTCTACACTTTTCAAACAGGTTCCGCAGGAATTTTCTATCGCCTTCGCCCCAACTCTTATTTCCCGGGACCCCGAGCCAGCCCTTTTTCTGGAGGAAATACAAAAATACAATCTGCCCGAGCAGCTTCTTGGCGAAATTGATGGTGTCTATGCCTTTATCATCAAATTCCTGGCTGATGGTCTTGTCCTTGGCAACCAGCTTATCAAGCTCCTCTTTAACTTTGAGGAAAAGCTCGCGATACCTATTAAAGAATTCCTTAGTGGCTACCTCAATATTAAAAGCATTTTCCAAAGTAGGGAGTGTGGGGTCATTTTTGTCATCTGCCAGAATATCAACTAGTTGACTCTGGGCGGTATGGCTGCTTTCATTCTCCCCTACCAGGAATGACCAGCGGCGGGCGGGAGTAAGCTCTGTTTTTACTTTAGTCTTACCGCCTGGCGTTTCCTCAAGGGAGTAGTCCATTTTTACCAGGGAAAAGCGCCAGTCTCTATCGTCAGGTGATACGAAGGCAACCAGAGCAGCGTCTTTTTCACCGCGGTCTTTGAGGTATCTTGCCACAAAATTTCTTTGCGATGTGCGGGCGCGTTCCAGCGAGGTTTCTTTTTTCAGACGAATTATCAGGCAGTCTATTTTGTTGCCTTCCGTATCTTCATATTTACCGATTCGTTCGATTGAGTTGACATATGGCTGATAGGCAGCCGCATTAGGTAGACGGTTTCCCCCATAGATGAAGTTACGGGACTCATCCAAATGATTAAGAAGGTTTCTGGTAAAATGAACGAATCGCCCCTTGTCAAAGGGGTTTTCAAAGGTGCCCCTGATTATTTTTGTGGCGGCTTGTTTATCCATTTGAACAACCCCAGTCTATTCTAATTGAAAAATGAGCCTGAAGGATAGTGGCAGCAGTAATAATCCTTTCTTTCTTTGTGGACAGTGGTGGATATGGGGATAAAAGAAAGGAAGCAGCTTCAGGCAACTCGGTTATCAAATCTTGAGATCTGTTGAAAGAGATTGGAACGAGCCTTCACCATCCTTTCTGCGAATTCATTATCACTCATTTGACTGGCGACTGCTTCCAGACTTTCAAAAGTAATGCCGGGACGCAGGCAGTTCTCAGCTTCGGACAACAATTTCAGCTTTTCTACGCTTGTTGGGGACATTGTCATCCCTAACCTTGCTCATTCTTTGCTGGGGATGAAAACATCCCCCCTTGAGCCAATTAGAATTTTCATAGTAGCGTGGGGGCTTGTCCCCCACCCCTGCCGAGGATAAACCTCGGAGCTACGATAACCGGATAAACCTCGGCGCTACAATGGCTATCGGCGCTACAATAGCTAATCATAAGAAGAGACTATCCTATTCTAAAGTTTCCAAGAGCACTAAAAGTATTGGAAGAGACTTGGGCTTGTGAAAAGCTGAGAGCAGGTGTAATATGAAAGGTGAAATCCTTCGTAGAACGGTCTAGTTTTTCCTATTGATGATACCTCAAATTTATGTCTCCTTAGATCTTGAAACCACAGGGCTGGAACCAACTACCGACCGTATTATCGAGGTCGGAGCAGTAAAATTCCAGGGTGCAGAGGTTATTGGAACCTTCCATACCCTGGTTAATCCTTATTGCCCACTACCCCCCTCTATTCGTAAGCTAACCAATATTATACCAAAGGAGCTAGACTCTGCCCCTCCTTTCTCCGCAGTGGCATCAGATTTGCACTCTTTCCTAGCCGAACATCCCATAATAGGACAGAGCATCAGTTTCGATATGAACTTCCTTACCTCTCACAAGCTGGGGCTCCCCAATCACACCTTCGACATCATGGAACTTTCATTGATTATTTTACCTGAGCTCCCGGATTATAGCCTTGCTACTGTAGCAGAGTTTCTGGAGATCCCCTATGAGATACGCCACAGGGCTCTTGAGGATGCCAGTGTTACTATGAAGGTATTCTTAGCACTGGTAGAAAAGGCTTGCCAACTAGACCCCAGGATTATCTCTCAAATAGTGCACCTTACCACAGCTAGCGCAAGCGTTGCGAAAAATGATTGGTGCTGGCGGCCACTATTTCGGGAAATTGAAGAATCCCAAAGGAAGCGACGCCATTCAGCAACCAGGGAGGTTAAGCAGAAGGAGACAAAGGTAGAGGTCCCCTCCCCACCTCCCCCCTGTGCCTCCATCTCAAATCCTATACCCCTGAATATTAGCTATCTTACCAGCCTGCTGCAAGATGGGGGGGACATGGCAAGGTCTTTCCCCGACTTCGAACATCGCCCAGGCCAAGTTACTATGATGCAGTCAGTTGCCCAGGCAATGAATGAGAGTCGACACCTTATCGTGGAAGCCGGTACCGGCATAGGTAAGTCGGTAGCCTACCTCTTGCCCTCCATCTACTTCACCTTACAGAATAACACCCGTATCATTATCTCCACTAACACCATAAATCTCCAGGAGCAACTTATAAATAAAGATATTCCCAATTTAGTCAAGGTGCTTTCTACTACAAGCACAAGTATTATGAAAAGGGAACAACCCCCACCACCTCTCAAGACAGCCCAGCTAAAAGGGCGCAGAAATTATCTCTGTCTCAAGCAATGGGAAGCAAGACGGGACTTGCCTGATTTATCCTGGGAAGAAACCAGGTTCCTGCTCCGCCTTCTGGTGTGGCTTACCACCACTCAAAGCGGAGACCGTGCCGAACTCAGACTGAGAGGAGAAGAGGAATACTTCTGGAGCAGGATAAGTGCTTCTGAAGACAACTGTCTGGCAGAGCATTGCCCCTACTATCGCAACCGTTGCTTTCTATTCAATGCACGCCGCTCTGCTGAAAAGGCTCATATCCTGGTAGTCAACCACGCCTTGCTCCTTGCCGACCTGGCGACCGAAAATAGGGTGCTGCCAGAATATAATTGCCTGATTATTGATGAGGCTCACCATCTGGAGGCGGAGGCAACTGAGCAACTGGGGTTCCGTATTATTGAGCAAGACATACAACGCTCCCTGGAACACCTCGCCGGAAGAGGCGGTGTGCTGCCCCGACTACTAAGCTTGTCTCGTTCCTTATGGGTAGCTGTTACCCAACAGGAGCCCATCGAACAGAATA
Organism: Chloroflexota bacterium; assembly: GCA_030612045.1. GTDB lineage: Bacteria > Chloroflexota > Dehalococcoidia > UBA2247 > JAUWOP01 > JAUWOP01. The sequence continues at coordinate 12,657 of JAUWOP010000039.1, forward strand.
TCAGTAATGTCGAAAAAGATATAACAGTGATGCGCCCTGCCCTGACTCTTTTCTTCGAGATGCTCAAGGATTCTCTATCTCATTCCTCAGAAGTACGGGGGAACTATGGACGACATCTCCGTCTCACGAACAAGGTGCGACGCGAGCGACAATGGAAGGAGGTGGAAATATCCTGGGAGAGGCTTAGTATGTTATTTAGAGATGTCGAGTTCGGGCTAGCCAACCTTCATACCTCCATGGAAGATTCCCCCCATTCAGCGGAAGGGGATATGCTGGGTGAGCTGAGGACAGAGCTTTCCTTGCAGCATCAGCAACTCAGGAAACTGAGGGAACGAATAAACTCAGTAATTACAAGCCCTGAGGGAAACTCCATCTATTGGTTTTCCTTAGCTGGTCAAAGGGAGACCCTGGAGCTGCATGCTGCCCCGTTGCGAATAGGGGATAAACTACAAGAGCTGCTCTTTTCACAAAAAGATTGCGTGATTCTCACCAGTGCCACACTCAGCACAGAGAGCAGCTTTGAATACACCAAGGAATCTCTGGGGTTGAGGGACGTAGAGGAACTTATAGTAGACTCACCCTTCGACTATCTGAATTCTACCATGCTCTATCTTATTCAGGACATTCCTGAACCAGACAAGCCAGACTATCAGCAAAAAGTTGAGCAGGCACTGCTGGAGCTGTGTCGAGCTACCCAGGGACAAACAATGGTGCTGTTTACCTCTCACTCAGCTCTTCGCTCTACCCACTCCACTCTCTGGCAAGCCCTGGAGCAAGAAGGCATCCAGGTCCTGGGACAGGGAGTAGACGGTAATCCGAGGCAGGTTCTAAGAGCCTTCAAGTCCAACCCCAGAAGTATATTGCTGGGAACAGCTTCTCTATGGGAGGGTATTGATATTGTAGGTGAAACATTGAGCGTACTGGTTATCGTGAGGCTTCCCTTCACCGTGCCTACCGACCCGATATTTTCCGCTCGGTGTGAACTATTCGCTGACTCCTTTAATCAGTATTCTATCCCTCAAGCAGTGCTAAAGTTCAAGCAGGGGTTTGGGAGACTCATCCGCAGTAAACAGGACAAAGGAGTAGTCATACCTCTGGACAAAAGATTACAAAGTAAATCCTACGGGAGGATATTTCTGGAGTCACTACCACAGTGCACAGTCAGAAGTAGTACACTACGACATATGCCTCAGCAGGTACAGTGGTGGTTGGGAGATAAGAGAGGCAGGTAGCAATGGGAGGCTTGAACTTGTAGAGTCAAGAAGGGAAGGATATAAATTTCCCAGGTGTAGCCGAAGAAGAGCTCCCAGGAGTTTGCTTTACCATGTCTGAAGTAAGAGTTTACCCCATCGCCCCTAAATTGAGCCTTATTGACCTTGCCCCACCTATTCCCGGCTTTGATGAATTCATTGGCTGCTATGTATTACAGGAAGAGAAGATAGCACTGGTGGATGTAGGTCCATCAAATTGTTCCTCGAATCTCCTCAAGGGATTGGATATATTGGGCATATCCCCCAGGGAGATAGAGTATATCTTCATCACTCATGTACACATCGACCATGCAGGTGGTATTGGGACATTGATACCACACATGCCGCAAGCCAGAGTCATAGTTCATGAGAGGGGAAAGCCTCACCTGATAAACCCGCAAAGGCTGTGGGAGGGCAGCAGAAAGACCCTGGGAACCCTAGCAGAGGGTTACGGACCTATAGAACCTGTGCCTCCAGCAAGACTGCTCACTGCTGAAGAAGGAACAAAGGTAGAATTAGGTAAGCAAGCTGCTATCGAGATACTGTTTACTCCAGGACATGCCTCACATCACCTGAGCTTTCGAGATAAAGAGGGGAGGCTGTTCGCTGGGGAAGCAGCAGGAATCTTTACCGCAGGCACAGTAAGACCAGCCGCTCCACCTCCATTTGACCTGAAGCAGATGATGAGTTCACTGGATAAGCTGGCAGACCTCAATTCAACCCTTCTATGCTATGGGCATTTCGGTTGTGCCAGCAATACGACTAAAAGGATTCGCTCCTATCAGAAGCAGCTAACCCTCTGGAGTAAGATTATCAGCGCCGCTCTCCTTGAGGGTGCCAGCAATGAGGAAATCTATCACGAGCTCCAGGAGCAAGATAAGAACCTGAAACCTCTAAACTCTCTCAAAAAGCCCCAGCAGCAAAGGGAGCAATATTTTCTTACTAATGCCATCGCGGGCTTTGTGGAATACCTGAGAAGAAAGTAACTACACAGCCACAGAGCACACCGAGTTTATAGAGTTGGTGAAGAAGACCGAAGGCTATAGAGACTAAAGGACTTCAGGCTTCAGCCTGGGTTTGTGGGGAACTTAATGAACACTACAAACCCAAAGAACTCAACAAACTCATTGTTAAATTGACCCGCAGGTAGAGGAGGCACGATATGGGCATCTTTGATGGCTTCAGAAGGAAAAAGCCTGAGCAAAAATCAGCGGAGACGAAGCGGGAGACCCCTCCCAGAGGGGAGCAGGTGTCTCCTGGAGGGTGGCAGGTAGGGGACAGGATTCTGAACCGCTATGAAATTCATGATGTCAAATGGGGTGGCATGGGGATTGTTTACATCGCCTTCGATAGCGAGTGGAACCAGATATTCGCCATCAAGACCTTTCAGGATAAATACCTCCGGGATGAGGATGCCATAGACAGGTTTATGAATGAGGCGGAGACCTGGGTCAACCTGGAGCGGCATACCAATATCGTCTTTGCCAACTTCGTGCAAAAGATTGAGGGGAAGCCCTGTATTTTCCTGGAATACATAGATGGGGGCGACCTCTCTCACTATATTGGAAGGCTGGATATCCCTCATGGCCTGGACTTTGCCATCCAGCTCTGCAATGGGATGGACTATGCCTGTAGGCAGCTCGGAGTCATCCACCGTGACATCAAGCCTCAGAATGCCATGATTACCGCTGAAGGGGTATTAAAGGTTACCGACTTTGGCCTGGTGAAAGCCCTGGGGCAAAGGATGACTGCGGAAGAGCTGGGGCAGGGCTCTCCTATTGTCTCCCGAGGCATGGGCACCCTGGCATATATGCCTCCGGAGCAGTTTCCTGAGGAAATACAAAGGGGGTTCCATTTCCCGCTGAGAGAGGTAACTACCCGCTCCGACATCTACTCCTTTGGAGTCACCTTCTACCAGGCGTTAACCGGCAGCCTCCCACTTGCCACCATAGAGCATATCTTCACTCAGAAACCGACTAACCCGGCGAATTTGAACCCTTCCATCCCCAGGCAACTTGATTTACTGCTGATGAAGTGCCTGGAGAAAGACCCGGCTCGCAGGTATGGAAGCTTCGAGGAGCTTAGGGGTGAATTGATAGAGATATACCATGCTCTCCCCGAAGAGCAGAGGGTCTTTGGCGAGAGATATGTAGTGAAGGGGAAAAAGGAACCGCTGACGGCAATTGATTGGGGTAACAAAGGGGTTTCTCTAGATGCTCTGGGAAAACCTCAGGAGGCGATAGCCTGCTATGATAGAGTTCTGGAGATAGACCCAAGAGATGCTGGAGCCTGGAGTAACAAAGGAGTTGCTCTGGGGACACTGGGGAGGTACGATGAGGCGATAGCCTGTCTTGATAGGGCTCTGGAGATAGACCCATGATATGCTTAAGCCTGGAGTAACAAAGGACTTACTCTGGGAGAACTGGGGAGGCTCAATGAGCGCAAAGCATACCGTCAT
>JAUWOP010000070.1 GCA_030612045.1 Chloroflexota bacterium
CGAGATATCGAAACGGCCAACCAGTTCCTGCCTGGATTTGCAGAGAGTCTCAATGCGAAGTTCGCTGTCCAACCCAGAAGGTAGGGGCGAATAATTATTCGCCCCTACCTTAGATGTGAGGAGAGTGTTCTGTCTAGAAGAAACCTGCACCATTGGGAATGATTGGGTTGTCCGATACAAGAATCACTTTCTCCAGATCGTGTCTCAATCGAACCTGCCTCCTGCGAAGAATAAGGTCACCGTTCAGGAGCATCTGGATGGCTCAATCCACCTGGTGTATAGAGACAGAGAAGTTTCCTTTAGAGAAATCAAGGAGTTACCCCGGAAACAACTCGTGGTCTCTTCTGAAAGGGCACAAACTACTGAACCCAGGAGAAATACATTCCTCCCCAAGATCACCCTTGGAGAAAGTTTATTAACCCACAATCTGTTTCCAAGAGGGTACCATCAACGGTGTGAATCAATCAGAGGTCATTTCTAAAGAGTCTTGACAGAACCTGCAAGGGACTAATGCAACTTTACCATCAAAATACTAATTTGAAGTTTTGTTTAAGGGGCACAGGTTTTGAAAGCAAGCAGGCGACAGGCTATAATTGCTGTAATGAAACCTTCCAATACAATGACAGGGAACATGGTATAGATAGAATGGAGCCCTCATATCTTAAATTATATCGTCGTGGTGAGCTTAAGCGCAGGGCTGAAGCGCTGGAGGCACGCTTGGCATCGTGTGATATCTGCCCCAGGGAGTGTCATGTCAACCGCCTGGAAAATGAACATGGGTTTTGTCACTCTGGATACTTGCCTATTGTCTCCACAATCTGCGACCACCACGGCGAAGAGCCAGCTATTTCAGGCACCCGCGGGACTGGAGCTATCTTCTTCGGTAATTGCAATATGAGATGTGCTTATTGTCAGAATTATCAGATTAGTCAAGACCCAGGTCATCAAAGTTCTAAAAAGATGGACTTCTGCACCTTAGCTCAGCAAATGATATATCTGCAGGATGAGTTGGGCTGCCACAACATCAGCTTCATTTCGCCTTCTCACTTCGTGCCTCAACTGGTTCGAGCGGTCCTGGAAGCAGTGCCTATGGGACTTAGGGTGCCAATAGTTTACAACACCAATGCCTATGATTCTATGGCATCCCTTCAAGCGTTGGATGGGATTGTGGATGTTTACCTGCCTGACTTGAAGTATGCTTCTGACACCTGTGCAGCAAAATTTTCCCACACTGCTGATTATGCGACACGAGCTCGCCAAGCTATCCTTGAAATGTGTCGGCAGGTGGGAGACGAGTTGATACTAGACGACTCAGGGCTGGCTCAGAAGGGGCTAATCATACGCCACCTTATTCTACCCAATGGGTTGGCAGGTAGTCGAGACTCACTTACCTGGTTGGTTAAGGAAGTTTCTACAAAGGTAACTGTGAGCATCATGTCTCAATATTACCCAAGCTACCTAGCCTCTCAAATACCACAATTGCGGCGCAAAATCTCTACTTCGGAATACCTGGATGTCCTTAAATTGGTTGACGAATTGGGGTTAGAGAATGGCTGGGTTCAGGAGATGAATGCGGCAGAAAGTTACCTGCCACATTTTGAACATGAGGGGCATCCTTTCGCAGCAGAGCAGCCTCAAATTTGAGCTGCAAAGGTTTGCCCTTGTCTTCGGCTCATGCCACTCAGGTGGCATATCTGATGACCCTGATGTTGACCTGGAGTAAAATAGCAGTAGGGTGGGTGTAGCATAGCGAAACCCACCACCCAAATACATCATAGCCAAAAGGTGGGTTTCACCCACCCTACGAAACTGCTCTCAGGCAATACCCTGTTTGGCTATTATTTTGCTGACGGGGGAATTCTTCAGGGAGAAGCGGATGTAAATAAGCGATGGTACTTGATTACTAATTTGGTGAGCCGCACAGGACTCGAACCTGTAACCGGCTGATTAAGAGTCAGCTGCTCCACCAATTGAGCTAGCGGCCCACATATCTATTCTATCTTACGAAGAGACCGATAGCAAGGGCAGGTGCGCTTACACCTTTACCCCTTGCGAAATCCTATGCCCGACCATATCTATCTTCGAGTCTTACTACATCCTCCAGCTCAGGAGTAGATACCTCAATGAGGTCGGCGCCCTCAGTGGTGGTACTCATACGATGTTTAGACCCTGGCATGATTCTCTGGCTCATACCCTCTTTCATCTCCAGAGTCACCATCTTCCCACCCATCTCCAACTCCAGCAGGAGAGCCCCACGCAGTACCCGAATTGATTCATCCTTGACATTATGATACTGCAGACTCAGGCTTTCCCCCTTGTTAATATGGAGTATCTTGCTCACATATTTATCGGTCTTTGCCCATATTAGCTCATATCCCCAGGGCTTCTCTACCTTGATAGGTAATATCTCACTAGTCATTTTATCTCACAAACACTCCCCACAAAGTATTCCAGGGAGACTACTATCAGAAAAGTATTTTACCATTCCCTATGCCCTTAGTGGCAAATAGACGTCTTACCTATCTCACACGCCAGCGAGAGACTTCCCAGATTCTACGAGGGCTTTCACCTTCTCCATATCAGTACCCTCAGCATAAATGCGCAGGACAGGTTCCGTTCCTGAAAACCGAACCAGCAACCACGAGCCATCGGACATAACAAAGTGAAATCCATCAGTAGTATCGATTCTCACTACCTTTGTTCCAGTGAACTCTTCAGGTGCAGCATGGTGCATTCGCTCCATAATAGCAGCACGCTGCTCATGAGGAAACTCAAAATCGGTACGATAATAGTAATGGGGGCCTACTATGCTAAAGAGCCAATCAATGAGCTGAGAAGGGGTTTTACCTGTCCGAATCATGAAATCCAGGAAATAGAGCCCCGCAAGAATACCATCCCTCTCCGGTACATTACCTCGGAATCCGTAACCACCACTCTCTTCTCCCCCAATAAGGGCATTCTCTGACATCATCAGCGGCCCAACATACTTAAAACCCACTGGTGTCTCCAGAACGGGTACATGGTAGATTTCTCCCAGTTTATAGAGCATACTGGAGCTAGTGACAGTTTTGATAATAGCTCCCTGCTCTCCTCGTGTGTCCAGAAGGTAGAGGGCAAGGAGAGCAAAGACCTCAAGGGTATTTCGGAACTCTCCCTTCTCATCAACCACTCCAAGTCGGTCAGCATCGCCATCGTTCGCTAGTCCTACATCTATGCCCCTCTCCGTAATCATACGGGAGAGCTTGGTTAGATTACGGGCAATAGGTTCAGGCTGTATCCCTGGAAATAGAGGGTTTCTCTCACCGTTAATCTCCTCCACCTGAATACTGCCACCACTAAGGATACCCTTGAAGTAACCAATACCTGCCCCATACATAGGATCCACCATCACCTTCAGTCGGGATTGGCGAATGCTCTCTATATCAACGAGCTTTGAGAGGTGCTGGATATAATCGGGAGCGAGGTCAATATACTCCACAATACCTTGCTGAAGGGCATTCTCCAGGGGAAGAACCTTGACTCGATTTCGTTCTGCAATCTCAGGTATACGCCCCTCTACGGAGGCTTCCATTTCGGTAGGAGCACTGGTACCATCATGAGACTTAAGTTTGAAGCCATTCCACTCTGCAGAGTTGTGGCTGGCAGTAATAATCACCGCTCCTGCAGTCTTCTTATCCAGTATACCGAAGCTAATCACAGGTGTTGGTGTTGTCTTAGAGCACAGGTATACCTTGATGTTATTAGCAGCTACTACTTCAGCGGTAGCAGCAGCAAAATCCTCAGAGGCGAAGCGGTTATCATAGCCAATCAATAACCCCCGAGATGCCATACCACTATCGTGAATATACTCCGCCATACTTTGAGCACAGAGCCGCACATTGTCAAAGGTAAACTCTCTGGCGATGATACCCCGCCACCCATCAGTGCCAAATTTAATATTCAGGCTCATCTTCCCTCACCAGATTCAAGCAATTTACGGCTCTCAGGGGCTTCTTTATAACACAATACAGTGGTATATTATAACATACATCTATATATGGAGCTATTTTTGTACTCATTCTCTCATCTCTTTTCCAGGTGTCACCCATCTATCTGAACGAGTACATTTCTCTGTTTGAGATTTTGGTAATTGGTCATTGAAATTTGTTTAGAAATTGGTGCTTGTGATTTGGAACAAGGGATTGCAACCCCTTGTTCATTTTCACTTCCTCTGTGTTCTCTGTGAACTCTGTGGCTATCAATTGCCGGCTAAGTAGTTACATTCGATCATTGTTGATGTCACCGATGTTGAACAGCCAAGCAGGCTAAAGCACCAGAGCAGGATTAAGGCTGACACGATTGCGTCGCTGGAGCAGTCGATCCTCGTCAAATGGAGTTAGTATGTTAGTATGGGTATTTGTCGCTCTTGCTCCTGTTGGCCCTTGATTGCATGGCCTGTAGATTCCTGGGTGAATTGGTCCCGCCTCGTGATCTCGGGTTCGAGTGATCAACTTCCTAACTCTTGGTACCCATTTTGCCGTACGCGGGCTTGTAAATCTCATTGCCGAAGACATCCCGCCTGTACAAGTTTGGGTTCTTATCCGGGACTCTCGGCGTGTCCTGCCATGCCTTTTCTTGTTGTTCTCTAGTGGCCATAGATCTATCACCTCCCCTCTATTGGTATTCAACGACGATCGCTATTGCAGCTGCAATATCATCTAAGACTTCTGACGAAACCTGCCCCAACTTGTCGATGAATCGGTCAAGGGCTACTCCTCGTATTTGGAGGGCATCCGCCGTGGAGACATTCTCAAGACCATTAGCCTCGTCAGGTTCTAGTTTTACCATCCACAGGTTATCAGTAAACCAGTCTTTCCACGTAGTGACTGGGACTACAGTTTTGATAGCCAGTTTCCCAATTGCATCAGAACTGACCACAATCGCAGGGCGTGTTTTAGCAATTTCGTCACCTATAGTCGGGTCGAAGTTAACTCTCCAAATCTCGCCACGGCAAGGGCGGATCGGCCTAGCGTCTCCACTCTTCACTACGCCAATCCCCTACTAGTACTCAACTACGTCACCCCCCTGAAACTCACGCCATTCGGTGTCCTCTTCATAGTGCTTAGCCATTCTCTTCGCCTGCTCTGCTAATATTTGCCTACGCTTCGCCAATGGCAGCTTGAGGAAAGCTCGTCGCTGAATCACAGAGACTGGCTGTTCCAACTCAATTCTTTCACCCAGCATCCTTTCAGCATCATCCTGGTTTATCAGACCTTCCGCGAGAAGGCGTAGTGCAGTCCTGCGTAGCCAATGTGGTTCTTCATACGGCAACTCTTCAGGCTCTTTCCTTCTCCATCCATAACTATTAAATAATGGCCACCATTGCTTGTAATACGAATCCGTGATGATCCCCAGGTCATGCAATCGGTGTACCAGAGCCTGCATACTAATGCCAAACTGCTTCTTGAGGAGCAAAAGCTCTGCAGTTTGTATAAGAGCCCGCTTTGTTCCCACCTCGTCAAAGAGCCTTTCACGTGGAGCTAAGAATGCAGCTCCGAAGCGAAAAGCCGCTCGTTCCTCATCAACATCCTCAGAAATGTCAAGGGCTATGTGCCCAAGCTCATGAGCGAGGTTCAATCTTTGGCGCTCGCCATCTATGCCTCGGCGTGTTACAATTGCAACTGCTTTCACGTGCTGTTCATCATCACGTGCAATTGCTGAAATACCATCAAATCTCTCATTGGCTTCAACTGTCAGTACTGCCAGGGCATGGTCTTCAAGAGTAGCGCAAGTATTGGAAATGGGATCTAATCCCAGCTTCCAACGACCGCGAAGTTCCTCAGCTGCATGTTCAGCATCCTCGAGATCATTCACTCGCCACTCTTTAACGGGAATCACCGAACCGTCGAACTGCCCGCTCAATTCCTGCAGCCGAACTCTGTCCTCTAAAGCTTGTTCGACAATGCCTTTTACCCTTTCCTTTTCCTTCTTCAGCAATGTTGAGCTTTTCCGGTAAGTGATGAATTCGACGCTAATAGTTGGCTCATGGAAAAGGTAAGCTGCCTTTACTCTCAAAACACTTGCTAATTTGGTTAACACAATAGGAGACGGATGTGCTTTATCGTGCTCATACTTTGAAAGGGCTTGTTTGGTTACAATACCCCCCATTTCTGCCGCCAGAGCCTCCAATGACAGATTACGAGCCAAACGCAATTGTCTTAACCGGCGACCTATCATGATTTCCCCCCTTTTTGAGTTGTGAGGTTAACTATCTGGTTGATAGGTATAAACCAATTGATGATATTTGTCAACCAGATAGTTCGATTTGATCAAGACGCCGTGAACTTCGGTCATCACGCCAATAAAGCTATCAGTAGAGAGGCTGTTGCACAAACCTCTTTTGCCAAATAGAGAAGAATGGTAAAATAGAATAGCAGACTGAGGGGGGGGGCAGGGATGGCGTACAATTTGATTGAGTGCAATAGAGAGCAGATGTACCTCCCGACATCCTACATTTTCTCTATTGTGTAAGGTGTGCAGTGCATGGTGACTTCTAAAATGTCGTAGATTTTCCTGGCATGTTTGGACATCATCGAAGGAAGCCCATAGCGAATCTTCTTGCTCTTGTCGTAAAGAATGCTCGTCTGAACCCCAATCAAGCTCCTCCTGATCTCCTCCGGACTGAGCTTTATGTATCAGTAGTCAGCCATCAGCGGTCAGCCGTCTTCTTTTTATTCAACATCCCTGCGTCCGCCACAAATATTACTTTGTCTATCTCGTATTTCGTTTTCAGTTCCTTTAACGCCGGTATCAAGGTATGCCCCTCGTACATTCCCCCTTCATACAGGTTATACCCCACAGGCAGTCCTTCTTTCGTTACCAGCAAGGCGAGTAATACCTGATACAAGGCAGAAGGCGGAAGCAACCTAACAGTCTTCAGTCTATGAACCTACTACTAACTTATGTTTTTCAGCCTTTCTATTGCTTCGTTATCCAGCTTGT
>JAUWOP010000007.1 GCA_030612045.1 Chloroflexota bacterium
GCTAATGGATAGCACAAGTGTTATAGACAGCGCAAGCGTTACAAAAAAAGGATTTCAACCCCGTCTGGTAGGTTTCCTGTGTAACTGGTGTAGTTACGCTGGTGCTGATATGGCAGGCACCAGTCGCATGACCTACCCCACCAATATCCGAATCATTCGGGTGCCCTGTTCGGGGCGAGTTGACCCTCTCCTGATAATCAAGGCTTTTCAACAGGGAGCCGATGGGGTTCTGGTGGCTGGCTGTCACCCCGGCGACTGCCATTATATCAATGGCAACTACTTTGCCCGTCGTCGTCTGGCAGTATTCCGCTCCCTTCTGGGGTTCATAGGGATTGATGAGAGGCGTCTGCGAGTAGCGTGGGTCTCAGCAGCTGAAGGCAAGAGATTTCAGGGAGTAATTACCTCCTTCACCGAGGAAGTAACCAGGTTGGGACCAGCATAGTACTATAAATGAGGGTGGTTGTTATGTTCTGCAGGAGTTGTGGGAGTGAACTACCCGAAGGAACGAAGTTCTGTACCTCGTGTGGTGTGGGACCCTCTGAAGGGAATAAGTTTTGTAGTGTATGCGGTGCTGAGGTACAACCTGGAGCTGAAGTTTGCGTAAAGTGTGGGGTAAGACTAGCAGAACCAGAGATTTTGATCGAAAAAGAGGGCGGGGGAGCTATGTTCTGCTGGAATTGTGGAAAGGAGCTACCTGAAGGAGCAGAATTCTGCTCCTCGTGCGGGGCCAGTCTACTCAAGGGCGAAGTGAGGCTGGCGAGATCAGAAGCAGCAGAAGTTTCAGGAGTTTCAGAGAAATCAAGACTTGCTGTTACTCTGCTTGCCTGGTTTCTGGGAGAATTTGGTGTCCACCGCTTTTATCTAGGGAAGATCGGAACCGGAATAGCGATGCTCTTCACTCTAGGTGGTCTTGGGATTTGGGCCCTGATCGACTTTATTTTCGCGGTTTCAGGTAAAATGAAGGATAAAGAGGGCATGATTATTGAGAAGTGGTAGGAATTCTAGTAATCGTTCACCCAGTGTCTTTGCGAGGGGCAGAGCCCCGAAGCAATCTCATTCCCTCACCACCGAGATTGCTTCGCTTCGCTCGCAATGACATGGCGAAGGGCTCGTAATAACAGGGAAATAAGGGAGTGAGGCTTAACCTAGAAAAGAAGGGTTAGTTAGCGTAAGCGTTATGGAAAAGCAGATTCGGGATAAGGCTAAAGAATTACTCAGTAGCCAGGCGGTAGACTGTGTTATCGGCTACGGGCGAGCTACCGATGGAGTAACCTCTCGTCCATTGTTTGTCTATGAGCCTGAGAAGGCAGACGAGCTTATCTTCGATAAGACCTGTACCCATAACCTGACCAAGTATCTCTTGAATCGCAAGGGGAAGAAGACAGGTATCGTGGTCAAGGGCTGTGACTCACGGGCAATCAATGTGCTCCTTAATGAGGAGCAAATCAAGCGAGAAGAGGTCTCTATTATTGGTGTGGTCTGTGAGGGGATAGTAGAGGTAAGCTGGAACCAGGTTAGTGAGATACTTCAGACTCGCTGCCGCTATTGCCACCAGCATGCCCCGTTGGTCTATGACTTCCTGGCAGGAGAGCCTATAAAGGAGTTGCTACCCACCGGGGAGGAGCACCCTGCTGTTACTGAGATAGAGGCTAAATCACTAGAAGAGAGGGAGGCTTTCTGGTCAGAGCATTTCGACCGCTGCTGCCGTTGCTATGCCTGCCGTCAGGTTTGTCCTGGCTGCTATTGCACGGAGTGCTTTGTAGATAGTCTGGACCCGTTGTGGGTAGGCATCAGGATTGCTCCCGCAGAAAACCAGATATGGCACTCTATCCGTGCCTTCCACCTTGCCGGGAGGTGCGCTGGCTGTAATGAATGTGAGCGGGTCTGCCCGATGAATATCCCTCTTAGATTGCTCAACCGTAAACTGGCAAATACAGTAGAGGAACTCTTTAACTTCCAGGCAGGACTTAATGCTGAGGAGATGCAACCCCTGGGCACCTTTATCAAGGAAGAGAATGTGGGAATAGGATAATGACGCAAATTATATCTAAAAGTGACCTGATAACCTGGCTCAACAAATTAGCTGAGAGCCATGTTCTTATTGGACCAGTCAATGATAACGCTGGAGTAACCCTTTTCCGAAAGGTCTCCCAGGCAGAGGAAATTGCCTTCGACTTTACTAATACCACCCTTTCTCCCAAGGAATGGTTCTTCCCCCCTACAGAGACCCTGTTTACTGTAGAGAGGAAGGATGGACAGGTTGAGCTAGTGCCGGCGGAGGATGTTGAGGCAAAGGTTATCTTTGGGATGCGTCCCTGCGATGCCAGGGGTATTGCACTGCTGGACAAGCCCTTCCTGAACGAACCAGCCGATACCCTCTACCAGCAGCATCGTGATAAAACTGCCCTGATAGGTCTCTCCTGCCGTGAGGTTCTCCCCGAATGTTTCTGCACCTCCATGGGCACGGCTCCTGATGATTCCTCAAATATGGATATATTATTAACCGAGGTGGCAGATGGTTATATTATCCAGGTCGTTACCGAAAAGGGTGCGGCATTACTAGCAGAGTGCCCTGAAGGTTTGCTGAAACAGTCTGAGGTAACCCCTCCCGCTCTCTCTTCCGCGGCAACGGTACCCATTGAAGGTATCACAGAGATAATGGCGGAGAACTTTGATAATGTCTACTGGGAACGGCTGGCTGACCGTTGTCTCCATTGTAATCTATGTGCCTATGTCTGTCCTACTTGCTACTGTTTCGATGTGCGGGATTATAATGACAAAGGGAAGGTGGAACGGGTGCGGACATGGGAGAGCTGCCAGTCCTCGGGGTTCACTCGCATTGCGGGAGGGTATGACCGCCGTGCTGGCAAAGCCCCTCATCTCAGGCAGCGTTTCTATCATAAATTATTCTACTTCCCTGCTGAGTTTGGCTCTGTTGCCTGTGTGGGCTGTGGTAGATGTGTAAAGGCATGTCCGGTGAATGTAGACATCCGAGAGGTTATTATGGATGTTCATAATCTGGGAGGGCAAAGTGGACAGCAGTAATCCCTTTATTCCCCATCTAGCCACTATACAGAGTGTGACTGACCTGACCTCTGATGTTAAGCTGTTCAGGATAGAATTGAATGACCCTGCTGTTCAGGAGAATTTTGATTACAAGCCGGGGCAGTTTGCTTTTGTTTCTGCCTTCGGGATAGGTGAGTCTCCTTTTTGTATTACCTCAGTAGCGCATCTCAGCGAGGGATTGGAGTTCGCTATACGCCGTGTTGGTACTGTTACTAATAGTCTCCATGAGCTTGAGGAAGGAGCAATCGTAGGTGTGCGTGGTCCCTATGGCAACAATTTCCCTCTGAAGGATTACGAGGGAAAGAACATCTTCATTATTGGTGGTGGAATTGGTATGGCGCCGCTGCGTCCAGTTATAAATTTTATCCTTGGCCACAGAGATTCTTATGGTGACCTGCTCGTAATTAATGGAGCTCGCACCCCTCAAGACCTGGTTTTCGCTCCTGAATTTGATACTTGGTCACAGTCGCCTAATGCTAAACTGGAGCTTACTGTTGATAGGGGTGATGAGAATTGGACAGGGCGGGTAGATCTTGTCCCCAATGTAGTTAAGGAAATCAAACCTTCACCTGAGAATACTATAGCGATTACCTGTGGTCCTCCCATTATGATACGGTTTACTCTTGCAGCTCTAAAGGAACTGGGTTTTGCTCCTCGTCAGATTGTTACCACTTTAGAAGGGAATATGAAGTGTGGCTTGGGTAAGTGTGCCCGCTGCAATGTGGGGGACAAGTATATCTGTAAGGATGGACCCGTCTTCAACTTCGAGCAGATTTCCTCACTCTTCGAAGAAGCCTAGCTCCCCAGGTGCATGCTGCTTACCTGCTCTATATTATGCATCTTCTTAACTTGCGACAAAATCCCATCTATATTTGGTGTTTGGTGAGGGGTATCAGGTGCACCAAGTGAGTCGTAGGTTTGAGTCTCCCCCAGGAGCACCTCGAAACTTGCCCTTACGGAATAAGGTAGAGCTTCAGGGTGATACCCCCCCTCAAGGACAAGAACCAACTTTCCATCACAAGTCTCATCTGCAAGAGCCTTGAGGATATATGTCAGTTGGGCATAACCACTTGTGGTTAGCTGCATTGAGGCAATAGTATCCTTCCAGTGAGCATCATATCCTGCTGAAACCAGTATCAGTTGAGGATTAAAAGCTAGAGCCCGAGGCACCAGAATTTCATTGTATGCTCTCAGATACTCAATATCACCACATCCTGCCGGTAGGGGAACATTAAGAGTAAAACCCTTCCCCTCGTCTCTTCCTATTTCCTCTGCCCGACCGCTTCCTGGGTAGAAGGGGAACTGATGGGTGGAGAAGTAGAGCACATGAGGATTGGAATAGAAGGTATCTTGAGTGCCATTACCGTGGTGCACATCAAAATCCGCAATAAGGATACGCTCCAGGGAGTATTTTTCCAGTGCATTCCTGGCAGCGACTGCAATGTTATTAAACAGGCAGAAGCCCATAGCCCAGTCCCAGGTAGCGTGGTGGCCTGGAGGCCTTACTAAGGCGAAGGCAGTAGTAACCTCTCCCTCCATCACTGCCTCAACTGCCTGCATAACACCACCGGCGGCACAGAGAGCCGCTTGATAAGAATCGGGAGAGACTATCGTATCAACATCCAGCCAGCCACCCCCTGATTCAGACCTCGCTTTAATATTCGAGATATGTGCCTTGGAATGTACTCGTGCGAGTTCCTCGATGGTAATTTCTCGTGAAGGAATGGCTATGAGTTGTGCCTTCACCTCACTCTCCTCCAACACACTCATGATATTCCTCAGCCTGTCGGAATTCTCCGGGTGCTGACCTGTATCGTGCTCCAGATAAATATCATCGTATACGAAACCAACTGTCATTCTGATATTTCCTCAACTTATCGTCTCTTGGTTTGTGGATAGCCAGAAATACCTTATCCTGCAAGCAGATGCATATTTGCATATTATAACTGGTATGTCAATGCTCTATCCAAGTACAAAAGTGTCGTAACTCTATGATAATGTCACACTTCACACCGTAATCTTTTTGAGGGGGAACTTTAGCCGTAACTGTTCACCACAATAGAGTTTGTTGGGTTAGTGAGTAACCCAACAAACTCAAAGAACCCAAAACAGCAGCCTGACGGTCAGGGGCAGCATTGCCTCTGGCTTGGTTTGTCAGCTACGCGGTGCAGCTATATTACTTCCGCTTCTTCCTGTAACCTCTGGAATATTGACTCAACACCTAGCTCTTTTACCCAACTGTGTAGATAATTCATGTCCAGCTTTTCGAATTGCACTTCATAAACACGCAAAGCATCCATGAATTGCTTCTCGCTGCCTCCACTTAGTTTAGCCCAATTCAATTTCGCCAGGATAGTATCCTCGGGGCTAGAAACCACGAGCCTCATCCCCAGCACTTCCTCAACATACCTGCGCGCGAAACGTGAGCGATCAAAAGGTTCATCTGTCAGTATCCAGAAATCAACCTTGTCGCCCGCGTTCACATCAATCAGGTTGAACATACCTTGCTGAGTTATTGCGTCAAGGATACTTTCCTCGGATAGATAGTAATCAGGTGAGGAAAAAACCTTGACCAGGTTTATTGCTCCCGCTTGTTGAATCGCGATTACGAAATCTATATCATGGGTAGATCGCGGCTCTCCCTGCAAGCTTGAAGCAACAGAACCTGTCAGCATATATTCGATCCTGGTGTCATCAAGTACCTGCACAACTTGTCTTAGTAATTCCTGTTGTGACATTTATTCAGGCGCTCCAAATAGATCTTCTTGATTGCATCATCCGACAAATTGGGGAATCTCTTTTGCAACCCGTGAAAAAACAACCCTCTGGAGAACTCGGACAATTCGAAGGACTTGAGCAACCTTGCTTCAGATGTCATGCGACGAAGTGTTTCAATATACAATCTGTGGTTTGGTCGTTCCTTGATGTTCACATCATGATGCTTTTCAAGTAGATTTTACCGTAACCCGCACAATTCTGTTGTTCACTGGATAGCCTTCTAACCTAACTCAAGTTTACCACAATTTCCTTTCTGGAAGGAATTTTTGCATGTCTTAGCTTGGCCGCTTCGATATCTCGGATACCTTCCAGCCGAAGCTCCTTAACCCCTCGGTCTTAATATACCCCATGTTTGCGCTCTGCCCGTCCCTTGGCATGGGGAGAGTTTGCAGGCACAATCCCCACTCCCAGCTTCTATCTTCCCAAACTGCGTCAGCGGCAACTCCCAGGACAGCATCATAGAGTTACAACAACAATGCTGCTCCAGCTTAACAAAAGAGGGGAAAACCTATACGATGAAGAGGTAATTTTAAATTGGGAGATGATGATAAGAAAGATAGGACTAGCAACGACCATTATTTCCTAATAGCACTGCTTGTTATATGTGACGACACAAGTATTTGCGTATAGGATATATGAGGAATTTCTAAATACTAATCTCCAAACTCTAAACAAATTCAAATGACCCAAATCACAATCTCAAAACCAGCCATAGCCGTATCTTTTAGGGTGTGTTAGAGCCGCAAGTTAAAGACACAAAGCTCTGCAGCTAGTGTAGTGTCTCCTAAATGACTCGACAATGAAGTGCCCCATGTCATTCCCGCCCCGTATCAAGTACGGGGTAAACTCCAGCGGGAATCCAGAAGGTCCAGGGATGGATTCCGTGTCAAGCACGGAATGACAAACTGTATAGTTATTACAATTACACTACACTAGAAGGTTTTGCTTATTCTAATTTGGGTATTATTTAGGATTTAGAACTTAGAGATTAGAGTTTGATTCCAGTGTATGCGCATTTAATTATGTCGTTCTATATAACAGGGAGACCGGAAGCTGGAGTTACTGGGTGACTAATACGATGCAGCAGGAGGTGGAAAATCCACCACAAGGAAAGAGCATCTTTTACTCCGCCTAGAAATTGCTTGGCTTGTTCTATCGTCTGCATTCGTTCATCGTTCATAATCAGCCTCATGTCCCAATTATAAACGAGATGCCCGAACCCTTCAGTATCTCTTATGTTAGAAATCGATGCCCTCTTCAGGCTCGCCTTGTGTTGGAAGAGACTAAAAGTTGACTTCAGCCAATAGTGTTTGTATATTATTTATTTGGGCTTTTTAGTTAGGTGGAGGAGAAGAGAAAATGAATGGGTATTTTACACTTGTTACGGTCACAGGGGCGCATCTACAGGAGAAACCAGAAGAGTCTCCAACACGAAAGGATAAGGGCCCAGTTGGTCTTGGTTTAAACTATGAGTGGGATGGAGAGTTCGTCCTTAAAGAGGGAAGAGAGGTTTCTAGCCTCACCCTTGAAGAGGCTTGTAGGGCTTTAGCCGAAACCTGGAGCTTACTGTACCGCAGTGGTTTCCATGCAGCTCTATATTCGGCGAATTTCTCCAAATCCGGGCGATCACTGGTATTTCAGCTATCACAGAGAATCGCCATACTAGATCCAGAGGGGTATGTGAAAAGGTCAAAACCGACCCATAATCTACCAGCCCATAGACTGCTGAGGGAATCTGAAGAATATGTTCCTCAGAGCATTAAGCTCGCTGAGGCTAGAGAGTTGGCTAACTACTATCATCCAGAGACCAAAGAGGAACGGATAAGGATTACTGCAGCTATAGCCCAAGCAGCACAGAATCTTATAGTTCGTGGGAAAGAAGAAGCTGAGCCTCCTTCAGATGAAGAGGTATTAGGTGAGAGCAAAGCTCAACTTACATTAGATCAAAAATTTGGTACAGGAGGTTTAGCTGCTTTTACATCAGCTCCTTAGGTGTATGGTTTCTCATGTTCTGACTCCTCCCACTGGAAGAAAGGATCATAGAAGGTTTTACGCTTAACATAATATGACATTGGACCTCGTTCGTGTAGTAGCCCAGATTGATAGCCTTGCTCATAATTTGAGAGCAGAGGAGAAGGTGCGCTACGAGCGCCTTCATTCTGCCATGAGTCTGCTCTCATCATATGCATGTGAGACCGAGAAGCTAAGAGGGAAGATAGCTACCAGCAAGACAAGCTGGCTGATAGCCGAACCACAGGGAAAGCTAGACCAGTCCTGTCCTCCTTCACCCTGCCCCGACGATTTTACTGTCATTGCTACCGATGGTTCCCAAATAGATGTTGACCGTCACTACTCAGTAAGCTGCTACCTTATTAACATTGGAGCTGTTACGCTCCATTATGGGGGGAATCCCTATGCTTCTCTGGAGAGCACGCCTTTTCTTTACTTTGGTGAAGAATCCAATCTTGCTGACCCCAAAGGTATGTGGAAGCAAGCTATCAAAGGAGACCTCTTGGGAATAAAGCGCAGTGTAGATGAATGTCGTCACCTGACAGAGTTAGCACAGAGTTTACCATTAGGAACTCCTGCACTTGCCCTGCTGGATGGCTCTCTGGTTCTGTGGAGACTGGAAACTCAAGGTTATCCTGACTTTGTGAAGCAGAATTTACTGGAGGAAGGATTTCTCAGCTCTCTTGATAGCCTCAGTAAATTGAGTGAGCAGGGAAATCTTACAGTGGCAAGCTATATTAGCTCTCCCGGGAGTACCGAGGTGGTTAATATTCTGCGCCTCGCTCTTTGCCCCTATGAAATAGCCAACTGTGACCGCTATTGTTCAGGCAGAGACACGGTGAGGAAATGCGAGGTGGTAGCAGGGATTCGTGACCGGGACTTATTTCAGCAACTTCTCTCTCCTGGTGAAAGGTCAGCGCTCTTTCTTACCCGCTCTAAAATTGTTAGAGAAAGTTACCGTGAACACCAGATACTATTCTTCTATCTTCGGCTGGAAGATGAGGTTGCCAGGGTGGAAATCCCTCGCTGGGTGGTGGACAATGGGCATCTTGAGCTGACTCATGCTCTGATTCTGGACCAGTGCCATCGGGGTGAAGGCTATCCTGTAGCTTTGAGTGAAGCCCATGAGAAGGCAGTGGTAAGCTCTACTGACAAAGAGCAATTCTGGCATCTAGTAGAACTTGCTCTAAATCACTCTCATCTTCCCTTCACCACCTCAGCCAAGAGTCAGAGTAAGAGAACGAGATGGGTATAGAAATGCCTCTCAAGGTAGCAGAAGTTATCGAAGCCAATACCACAGAGTTTACCGCTCAGTGTTATGAGCTTTACCAGGCTCCGCCATTTGGCAGTCTGGTAAAGACCTCTACCGCACCAGTGGAGATTTACGGAATCATATATAATACTACTACTGGCAGCATTGACCCCGGACGTCGTCCTCTTGCCAGGGGGAAGGAGGAGAGCAAAGAGGAGGACATCTATCGCATTCACCCTCAGTTTTCCTCTCTGTTTCGTACCGAGTGTAATGTTCTGGTGGTAGGATATAATGAAGAGGGCAGGATTCATCACTACCTGCCCCCTCATCCTGCTCACATCCACAGCTTTGTATATCAATGCTCCGATGAAGAGGTGTACCAGTTCAGCCAGTCACTAGACTTCCTTAGCCTGATACTGGCATCCCAAGGCAAATCTCCTGTACCTGTAGAGGAACTCTTAGCTGCCTCCCTGCGTTATGCCAGTAGAACACACCCTGAGAGAGGAGAGTTTCTCATCACTGCCGGCAGGGAACTGACACTGCTTCTAAGTAAAGAAGTAAACTGTCTTAGCACTATACTGAAAAGAATCCAGGGCGAGTAAGCTGACTGATGTCAGTCAGCTTACTCATACTAAGGAGAGCCCGGCCGTGAATAAGAACATGCATTATGAAGAACAGGAAGACCTCCGACTTGGTATAGTTACTGGTGGGTCACTCACCAGAGGACTGGATGTCAAGCTAGATAATACTGACCTCATTGAGGATGTATCTGTGGGCACATATGTCACTATTGCAGGGGAGAGACATCACTTCCTGGGTATGATTACAGATATTAGCCTGGAAATGGTTGACCCGATGTTGAGTATAAACCCTCCCGACCTCTCCAACCCTTTTCTCTCCAGGGTACTGAACGGAACTATCATCTATGGGAAGCTCCATATTCTGCCCCAACTCACGCTGAGCGGTAGTGCTGCTAGCCTCCTGGAGGGTCCACAGCAGGTCAAGACCATTCCCTCTCATTTTGCTATGGTGCGGCAGGCTAGCGAGCAAGATATAGCTCGTGCTTTTGGTGAGGAAGATGAGAAGCACATCTACATCGGTAACCCTCTCGATATGGAGACTAAGGTTTGTCTGGATGTATCTCGACTGATAGAACGCAGCAATGGTATCTTTGGCAAAAGTGGCACCGGTAAGACCTTCCTCACCCGGATACTTCTTGCCGAAATGGTGCAGCGAGGGAATGCAGTTAACCTTATCTTCGATATGCACAATGAATATGGTTGGATGAGTACCAGTGAGTCCGGTTATGAGGTGAAGGCTCTGAAACAGCTCTTCCCCTCTCGTGTAGCGGTATTTACCCTGGACGAGCAAAGTTCCAGCCGTCGTGGTGTCAGCACCGACTTCGTAGTAGAGATAGGCTATGATGAGATAGAGCCTGAGGATATTAGCATACTCCAGGAGACCCTCAACATTACTGATAAGGGTATCGAGCTGGTATATGAACTCCACGAGCACTATGGCAAGAAGTGGCTGGATAGGTTTCTATCTCAAAGTGTTCAGGAAACCCAAGAAGAGCTGGAACAACGGATAGAGGTTCATCGTGGCACACTACAGGCACTCCGCCGCAGCCTTAGCCAGCTTAAACGGCTTCACTTTTTAGTGTCTGAAGCCAGGCAAAATTCTGTAGCCTCTCTTCTTGCATATCTCAACCGTAAGATGAATGTGGTGCTGGAGTTTGGCAGGTATCGCGACAATATTCTCGCCTATGTTCTGGTGGCTAATATGCTCACCCGCCGTATCCACGATAGCTATGTGAGGAGGAAGGAGCAGGCAATGGGAGAGAGTGCGGATGAGCCGGTACCACTCATCATTACCATCGAGGAAGCACACAAGTTTCTTAATTCCAGCGTAGCTTCTCAAACTATCTTTGGTACTATTGCACGGGAGATGCGTAAGTATAATGTCACCCTTCTGGTCATTGACCAGCGCCCCGGCAGTATTGATGAGGAGGTAATGTCTCAGATTGGTACCAAGATGAGTTGTCTGCTGGATAATGAGAAGGATATTGACAGTGTGCTCACAGGGATACATGGGAAGAGTGACCTCAAGGTAGTACTCTCCAGACTGGAGACCAAGCAACAGGCACTCATCTTCGGACATGCTGTGCCCATGCCAATAGTGGTAAGGGTAAAGACCTATGGCACACCAGACTCATACGAACACTATGGCTCCATTACCCCCACCAGGGCAAAGCTAGAGACAGAAGATATAGATGATTTATGGGGATAGTGAAGATGGTTAGTTCAATGAGCTCAGACTGGCTACAACAGGTGAGATTATGAATCAAATAATAATGTATCCAATCGGGATAATCCATTCACCCTACAAAGAGAGCAAGGATATTCCCATCCAGGGAACTTTCAAAAGTGAAGTAGAAGCTTGGCTTGAACTAAAAGATAAATATGCCAATGGCTTAAAGAACCTGGATGAGTTTAGCCATGCCATAATAATATACTATTTCCATAAATCTCAGAGAGAGGAAATTGAGGGGAAACCATTTCTTGAACAAAATAAACATGGGATATTTGCTATAAGAAGTCCTAACCGTCCCAATCATATAGGGTTTTCTGTTGTAAAAATCAAGAGCATAGAGGGAAACAAAATGCATTTTACAGAAGTAGATATCTTAGATGGGACACCTCTTCTTGATATTAAACCTTATGTCAAGTATTTTGATAGTAGGAACAATGTTATTTCTGGTTGGGTAGATAAGCACTTCAAGAATGGAAATATCCCAGATGAGACCATTATAAAAGTGTAAGCAGGAATACCGATTTTGTGGTTAACTGCAATTAGGAGGTGGGGTAGATGAATATCCGACTTACTACACTGAGTGAGAACACAGCGTCGAGAATGGGTCTTCTGGGGGAGTGGGGGCTGAGTATCCTCGTAGAGGTAGAAGACCTCAGTATCTTGCTGGATACCGGGCAGACTATATCTGCGGCGCATAATGCCACTGCTATGGGGATAGACCTGTCTCAGATTGATAAGATTGTGCTCAGCCATGGTCATGTTGACCATACTGGAGGTCTTAAGCAGGTACTCTCAGGTATTGGGCATGAGGTAGAGGTCATTGCTCATCCTGATATATGGGCTCCCAAGTATGCTAGCTCACGCACAGGAGAAGAGACGCGATATAACTATATTGGCATCCCTTTCCAGCGTAAAGAGATGGAAGAGCTAGGAGCAAAGTTCCATCTAACCACGGAGCCGACATGGCTCTCTGAAAAGGTAGTAACCAGTGGTGAAGTCCCTATGACTACATCCTATGAAGCAGTTGATGACCCTCGCCTCGTAGTTAAGGAAAATCGGGAGTATAGACCAGACCCTATTCGTGATGACCAGGCTTTATTCGTAGTAACCGAACTGGGGTTAGTCGTGATTGCTGGTTGTGCTCATCGAGGCATCATCAATACCATAGAGCATGCCCAGAGGCTGACAGGAGTAGAATCAGTATTTGCCATAGTTGGTGGCACTCACCTTGGTAATGCTTCTGTAGAACGGGTGGATTTGACTATTGCTGCACTGCTGGAGAAGGATGTGCAGCATGTGGGTGTATCCCACTGCACAGGATTGCCGGCCGCAGCCAGGATGGCAGGAGTATTAGAGGAAAGGTTCTTCTTCAATAACGCTGGCACAGTCATTATATGGTAAGCTTCAGCTCTCAGAACATGTTAGGAGGAGGCATTCTTATGGCGCCACAAGAGGATTTAGATGCCAAGTTGGAACAGATAATGAACGAACTTAGAAAAATGCAAGCAGAGGGTGATGCAGCTACAGGGGGAACGCGGCAAGCCCTAGCACTTTGCCTTACCGATATATATTATAAGACAAAACCCCAGAATTACCTCCGTTACAACACCATTAAGAGTTATAAGTTAGGAGACCCTGTGCCTCCTGCCCTAGAATATATTAAGCGATTCTGTTCGAGTAAGAATCGCAGATATTTGATTGCAGATGCTGAAATTCTACAACTATTCCACAATGAGGGCTTAGAACCACCTTCATTTCTTGAAGCAGGCTCGTATAGGGAGCTTGCATTTGAACCAGAGCAGGTTAGGGTAGGCATTGTTGCTTCAGGAGGAGTTGCACCTGGCCTAAACACTGTTGTTCACAATATCGTGAGCCGCCACGAGGGGTATGTTACGCCTGATAGTAGAGTGAAGCCTACTATCTTGGGAGTAAGAGGAGGATTCAAGGGATTACACGAGGGCAAATACAAAGAGCTTACTTCTAAAGATACTGCTGACTGGGTTCATCTCGGAGGTTGTGAACTGGGGGTAGGGCGCGATAGGGAGATGAAAAATAATCCCGGTTATATTGAGGAAATTGTAACCCGGCTATATCTTGATAAAATCGATATGCTCTATGTTATTGGGGGAGATGGTTCGATGACAGGCGCACATAAGGTGGCAGAGCAAATCAAAGAAAAAGGTTACAAAATATCCGTAGTTGGTATACCGAAGACTATGGACAATGATGTGCTGTGGTGCGAGGAAACCTTTGGATTTGATACCACCATTAATGAAGCTGCCCGGATGATCAGAGCTCTGCATGAGGATGTAAAGGCCACCGGGAGACTCGGTATTATTCAACTCTTTGGTGCAGAGGCTGGATTCGTAGCCGAATTTGCTGCACTCGCTTCTGGGGAATGTGATGCCTTTTTAATTCCTGAAATGTTCCAGGATGATGAGCTCCCCAGAAAAGCTATAGAGAGAAAAGTTAATCAAGTTGTCGAGCAAATTATAATGCAGGGTGAAGAACCACCACATGGTATTATCGTAGTTGCAGAGGGAGTAAAGCCCGATAGAAGTCAAGACAGAGACCAGTCTCTCGCAGAAATAGTTAATATGGCACAGAAAGCACTGAAACAATATCCAAGAATTAAGCTTACTGTAATAACAAATCAGCCGCGCCATTTAATCAGGGCAATTCCTCCTACCTCCACAGATCAGATTCTCTGCCGAAGACTTGCATCTCTAGCGGTAGATTGTGCACTTGCAGGATACCATGATATTATGATAAGCCAGCTATTAAGAGAATATGTAATGGTCCCACTCGCGCTAGTAGTGGACCTCCCTGTGAAAAAACGGCTGCCAGTTCATGAGATGTTGTTTGGAATGGCAATGGCTTCACAAGCTGGTATATAACCAGCAGACGGCAACAGGTTACTGACTAATGTTTAAGCATGGCACCAGTGTACTCGTTCCGCTCTCATCTCTTTTCCAGGTGTTCACCTATTTATTCTGAACGGTGCCATTTTTACCAATGCTAGTTATGTTAGCTAAAATTCAGTAGTCCAGCCTCTGGACAGGGTGGTACTTCAGTCTATTCTAAGTATTTGGGTAAGATACTATATGTCTGGTGAAGGGAAGGTTAAGGTTAGAGATGGTGGAGGCGTTGAGTCGTAGTGCGTGGCCAAACATTCCTCCTCGTACTAAGGAAGACAAAGAGGAATTCCTCGATATTACCAGGCGCAAATTTCAAAAAATGGCAAAAGAGGCGAGTCCCCTGGAATGTTGGTATAGCGTTACTGAGAGATGTAACTTACACTGCAAAGTTTGCTTTTCCAACTCTGGCAAACCCTGGGAAGATGAGCTGACTACCACGGAAGCTCATCGGCTTCTCGATAACATTGCTCAGGCGGGCACCCGGACGATAGTCTTCGGCGGTGGGGAGCCAACATTAAGGGAAGACCTACTAGACCTGGCGTGCTATGCAGCCCAATGGAAACAGATGGCTGTTGCCGTAAATACTAATGGGCTATTACTTGACCGTAAATATGTGGCGGCATTGGCACAGGCTGGGGTTATGCAAGTAAGGATTAGTGTTGATGGATTACAGCAGAGTCATGAGTGGAATCGAGGAAGGGGTACTTTTGAGAGGGCTATCCAAGCGATTAAGAATTGTGTAGCTGAGGGTATCCCTAGTGTGGTCATGGCATCTATTATTTGTCAGTTGAATCATAAGGAAGTCCCCGAACTTGTAAAGCTAGCTTTGGGGTTAGGTGCTAGCAGCGTCATAATGCCGCTTATCCCCGAGGGAAGGGGTAAACCCTTTGAGTACCTCACTTTGACTAAGGAGCAGACCCGAGATTGGCAGAGGTATCTGTTTAAACAGCAAAAGGCCTACGGGGTAAATAAAATTCAGTTTCAGCAGTTTTGCATGATCTCAGAAGACCGATTTGCTCTGGAGGTAGCTGCTAATCCTGACAGAATTGGCACCCATGTTGATACCCCTATAGGGCATGCTGACGGCATGTATCAATATGCCATAAGCGCTAATGGTAAGGTATACCTGGTAGGTACATTCACCCCTGAGCTTTTTTTATGTGATTTGAGAGAACAGCGGCTAAGCGAGGTGTGGCACAACTCTGAGTTGATTAACCTTTTACAGGACAGGGATAAATTGGAAGGTAAGTGTGGTAGATGCGAATACCGCTTTGTCTGTGGAGGGTCCAGGAGAAGGGCTTTTCTTTATACTGCAGATGTTATGGCAGAGGACCCCAAGTGCTGGTACGAACCAACTGAGGAAGCTGAATAGAAGTTGCCCTGGCACTTACCGTGATGCCGCTACAGTGCTTATGGTTATCAGGGTCACTTGCAGTGTCTTTCCTTTCTAGGGAGGTGAAAAAATGATTCGGGAACTGTCCCGTGTATTAAATGCGATCGTGCTCCGCAGCAATGGGCAGGCAAGGAGCAATGTTTTATGGGGGTTTACTGTGATGATGGACAGAGTGATGAGGTGTGGCAGTTTCTCGCTAACTTTGGGGTGAAGGAGAAAAAGTGGGTGTACGAGAGAGACCTGATACAGAAATGGATGCCCAGTGGAGTATTCATGGAGAGATGGATTACTGCCCACGGACTGAAGGACACGGAGGCAGGGAAACTTAGGGAAGAAGCTCGCTGCAAATACTAGGCAGCATTTTTGACAGACCAGATGATATCTGCCTTGGCTGGCCACAGCTTGATGTTAATCTCGTGGAGGAATAGCTGCAAAACATCGTGTGATTCACCCTGACCCTTTCCCATTGAGGGGGAGGGATTTTTATACAAAGTTATGCAGAGGGCTATAATATCTTATTCTCCTTCATTTTCTCAGAGTTCTCTGTGAACTCTGTGACTATCAATTGCCAGTTGAGTAGTTACGTCTGATGAAAGAAGGCTTAGAGATGGTGGGGGCGTTGAGTCGTAGTGCGTGGCCAAACATTCCCCCTCGTACTAAGGAAGACAAAGAGGAAATCCTCGATATTACCAGGCGCAAATTTCAAAAAATGGTAAAAGAGGCTGAGCCCTACATGTGCTGGTATGATGTTACCGAGAAATGTGATTTAGGCTGCAAGCTTTGTTTTGCTGCTTCCACCAACGAACCCCTGGAAGATGAATTGACTACCACGGAGGCTCATTGGCTTCTCGATAACATTGCTCAGGCGGGCACACGAGCGATAGCCTTTGCAGGAGGAGAGCCAACATTAAGGGAAGACCTGCCAGACCTTATACGCTATGCAGTCAGAGAGAAGCAAATGTTTGTTGCTATAAACACTAATGGTCAATTGCTTGCTGACAGGAAATATGTGGCGGCATTGGCACAGGCAGGGATGCAGCGAGTAAAGGTTAGTGTCGATGGATTACAACAGAGCCATGATTGGAACCGAGGAAGTGGCACCTTTGAAAAGTGCATCCAAGCACTCGAGAATTGTGTTGAGGAGGGTATCCCAAGCCGTGTTTTCATTTCCACTATTACTCAAATGAATTTAGGGGAAGTTCCCCGGATGATAGAGCTAGCCCTCGGTTTGGGTGCAGATATTTTCATGATACCAGTTATCCCTCTGGGGAGGGCTAAAGCCTTCAAGCACTTGATGCTCACTAAGGAACAAACCCGGGAGTGGCAGAGATATTTATTCAACCAGCAAAAGATTTATGGGGTGAGTAAAATACAATTTGAGGACCGTTACCAAATATCGGAGGATGAAGATGCTCTGTGGGTGGCTATTGACCCCCAGAGCATTGGTACTTTTATGGATACTCCGGTAGGGTGCACTGCTAGCATATGGCAATACATGATAAGCGCTAACGGTAAGGTATTTGTAGGAGATGTAATCACTCCTGAGACTGAGATATGTGACTTAAGGGAGCAGCGGTTGAGTGATGTGTGGCACAATTCTGAGGTAGCTGACTCTTTACGAGATAGGGACAAATTGAAAGGTAAGTGTGGTAGATGCGAATACCGCTTTGTCTGTGGAGGATGCAGAAGGCAGGCATTTGCTGCTACGGGAGATTTTATGGAAACAGACCCACAGTGCTGGTATGAGCCATCTAACCCAAGTTTTCCTAACACTAGCTGACTCTATTCTAATCCAAAAATGAGCCTGAGCGATAGTAGTAGTGGTAATAATCCTTTCTTTCTTTTTGCTGTTTTTCTCTTTCTTTGTGGACAGTGGTGGATATGTGGATAAAAGAAAGAAAACAGCTTCAGGCAACTCAGTTCATAAATCTTGAGATTTGTTGGAAGAGACTACTTCTTGTTATCTAAGCGCACTAGATGGTATATTTAGCTTACATCTTTTAGTTGGAGTATCGTAGGTTCGAGTCTCACATACTCTATCTTAGTTATCAGCCCCCAGATTTCAGTTGGACTGAAGACTGACAGGTAATGTCTGAAAGGAAGATAGGACTATGGTGACGGAAGAGGAAAATGCAGAGCGGCTGGCCAGTAGGGTAGCTGACTTAATTCTTAATGCCAAAAAGGTAGTGGTGTTTACTGGAGCTGGGGTTAGCACCGAATCAGGAATTCCCGACTTCCGTAGTCCTGGTGGATTATGGGATAGGTATGACCCTGAGGAATTTACTTATCAAAGGTTCGTGAGCAGCTATGAGTCGAGGAGAAGGCACTGGGAAATGTTAGCAGATTCCTCTCTTCTGACCATAGAGGCAAAACCTAACCCTACCCATTATGCTATTGCTGAGCTGGAGAGGTTGGGGAAACTGGATTGCGTCATTACCCAGAATGTAGATAACCTGCACCAAAGAGCAGGGACCTCCGAAGAAAATGTACTGGAGCTTCATGGGAGCACACAGCGTGTGGTCTGTCTGAACTGCGGAAAATGCTACCCATCAGCACACATCCATAATGAGATAAAAAAAGGAGTCGAGGTGCCTGAATGTGAGGCATGCCATGGAATGTTGAAACCGGATGCTGTCCTCTTTGGTGAGGCATTACCTCAGAGAGTGCTTAGTGAAGCAATTCGTCGCTCCCGTAGCTGCGACCTGTGTATCGTCATCGGCTCTACCCTCATAGTGTATCCTGCTGCTGCTATGCCTAGTTATGCACTGGAAGCGGGAGCAAAACTGGTCATCGTCAATATTACCCCTACTCCACTGGATAGGCAAGCTGAGGTACTCTTTCATGGGAAGGCAGGTAACTTCATGTCAAAAGTAGTGGAGAAGGTGAGGGGGCGACTAATCCCTTAACCTACAAGTGTAATGGATGACACAATTCATCCATGAGCATCACTGCAGCCTCCTTGTCCAGGGGCTGGTTGTTATTGCCGCACTTGGGTGAGTGGATGCAACTGGGACAACCTTCCTCACAGGGGCAGTCAACAATCATTTTCTGGGTAACCTCCCACAACTGCTGAATTAATTCAAAGCCCTTCTCTGCAATGCCAATCCCGCCGGGATGTGCATCATAGATAAAGATTTGAGGTTTGCCTGTATCAGGATGAAGCAGCGTCGAAATCCCTCCAATGTCGTTACGGTCACAGAGAGCGAAGAGGGGAAGCATAGCAATAGTAGCATGCTCAGTAGCATGTAATCCCCCGGCAAAATCAAGTCCAGCATCATATATCACTTGTTTTACTTCAGGAGGAATGTCAAACCACACGGCAACAGTTTGGAAGGAATAAGGGGGCAGTTCCACTACCTCTTCCTCTATCACCTCTTCAGTGTACTGCATCTTCTTCTTAAACCCTATGACAGTAGTGGTAACTTCTACTTCACCCAGGTAAATCCGGCTCTGAGCCATCTCCTTTTCCTGTATTACACTGATTATCCTGAGTTCAGAGAGTTCCCTTGCCTGAGTATAATAAGAGACATCAACATGCTGGGCATAGGCAGTATGAGAATGTAAATCCAACTCAACGACCAGAAAAGTCTCACCCTGGTGCAGATATATTGCTCCAGGATGAAGCTGCAATAAGGCAATACTTCCCTCCACGGTCTCCATCAGCTTATTCCTCTGAGATGAGTCGACCAAGGTATAACGATAATCTGAGACAGAGCGCAGATTAATTGCTGCAGCAGGATAGTTTATAGTCGGTGAAGGATACCAGCGTCCCTTACGCATTCGAAGCTGCCCGCTTTGCTCCAATGTCTCTAACACCTGAGTAAAGCTCTCGCCAAAAAACTCTTTATCAGTGCCAACCAATGGTAACTCCCAGGCGGCACAGAGTAGGTGGGATTTCAGGATATGGATATTCCCTGGGTTAATCAGAGCATTCTCAAACCCTTTATGGAAGAAGGAGTCAGGGTGGTGCATAAAATATTGGTCCAGCGGATTACTCGCTCCAATAAGAATACTCAGTGACCTTTGTTGTTTTCTTCCACTGCGCCCTGCCTGCTGCCATGTACTGGCGATGCTCCCCGGGTAACCGGTTAGTATTGTGGCATCAAGGTCACCAATATCAATCCCCAACTCCAGTGCTGTGGTAGCTACTATACCTCTCAAGTTACCCTGAAAGAAGTCCCGTTCTATCTGGCGACGTTCTTCGGGAAGATAACCTGCACGGTAAGGCTTAATTTGCTCTGCCAGACCCAGGTCAACCAAGCGTTCATGAGAATACCTATAGATTAGCTCAGTCAGTTTGCGGGTATGAGCAAAGGTGAGGGTACGAATATTACGATGAACTAACTCTGCCAGTAAAGAAGCTGCTTCACTATTAGTGCTGCGTCTTACCATGTGGGCTTCATCAATAAGGGGGGGATTCCAGAAGACAAAGTCCTTACCACCATAAGAGGAACCATTCTCCTCTATCAGGTCGAAGGGTAATCCTACCAGTTTCTCAATGTGTTCCTTAGGGTTGGCAATAGTAGCTGAGCAGCAGATAAACTGGGGAAAGGAATTGTAATATCCACACAGGCGCCGCAACCGTCGTAACACGTTGCCTACCTGAGAGCCAAACACTCCACGATACATATGAGCCTCATCTACTACTACAAACCTGAGACAGCGCAGAAATCGTGACCACATGGAATGGTTGGGAAGGATTCCAAGGTGAAGCATGTCGGGATTACTGAGCACAACTCGGGAGCGTCTCCTTATTCCGGCACGCTCCGCTTGAGGTGTATCACCATCAAAGAGGGCACACTCTATGTAGTGGAGATGCGAGGATAGACGCAGTAGAGTTTGCATCTGGTCTTGGGCCAGTGCTTTAGTGGGAAAGAGATAAAGGGCACAACAATTCTTATCATTCAGAAGTGCCTCTAGTATGGGAAGGTTATAGCACATGGTTTTACCACTGGCAGCCGAGGTAGATACCATAACATTTCTTCCTGCACGAGCTACCTTTAGTGC
The DNA here is from genome assembly GCA_030612045.1 of Chloroflexota bacterium. Classification (GTDB taxonomy): domain Bacteria; phylum Chloroflexota; class Dehalococcoidia; order UBA2247; family JAUWOP01; genus JAUWOP01. The sequence continues at coordinate 20,738 of JAUWOP010000007.1, forward strand.
CGTTACCTGATGAGTATAGAGAGGGAACATACCGGCAGATTTCAGAGCGGATTCCAGCAGTGGGGGCAGAGGCTTATCCAGCTCACCATAACTTGCTGATTGGGATGGTATATGCTCTACATGAACAATCTGATTTTGATAAAAAGGTAACTCTTTAAGTTGCTCTAGCAGGAAGGCAGTATCCATTTCACCATTACATTATACGCCAAACGGAACTGAAATTTATACGACCCCGGGCGCATTAGATGCTAAGGGTTACCTCCCCGTCTACCACAGTAGTTAGAGTTCCATCTGGGTGCCTCAACACCAAGCTACCATCAGGGTTAATAACCTCCACGAATCCTTCCTCAATAGTATCACCACGTTGGAGACGAATGCTTTTGCCCAAGGTTTCCACATGGGTAATCCAGAGTTCATGTAGTGACTCCCCCTGGTGTAATAATAGGTAGAGGTTTTCAAATTCCTGGAGCAACACTCGCAATACCTCTTGCCGTGAGAAGTCTCTTCCTGCTTCTATAGAAAGGCTGGTAGCCAGAGTAGAGATTTCGGGAAACTGAGAAGGGTCAAGGTTTACATTGAGCCCAATACCCACAATGGTTGCCTTAATAGTCTTACCAAGGAAGACATTCTCTATCAAAATGCCACATACCTTTTTACCGTTGATAAGAACATCATTAGGCCATTTAATAACGGAACTCAAATGGGCAGTCTTCTCGATGCTTTGAACCACTGCCAGAGATGCTGCCATATTCATCTGGAAAACATCACTCAGGTGTGGGTAGAGGATGATGGAAAGTAGCAAGCTACTATCTGGAGCCGAGACCCACTTCCTACTGTAGCGTCCCCTCCCCTCCAACTGCTCATCAGCAACAATAACTGTCCCTTCAGCAATCCCATTCTCTGCTTTTCGCTTTGCCTCACTCATAGTAGAAGGAAGAGAGGGATAGTGAAGTATATTCTGTCCTATGAAGCTTGTTTGCAGCCCTTCGAGTCTCATTTATATACAACTATAGCAGTTGTCCTTAGAGGGAGCAACTCAGCCGAATCCATTCTCAAGGTAGAATGAAGACAGTGGTAGAAATCTTTGATATAATGCCCAAGGTAGCGGTTGTGGAGCAGGCTGCTATAATGGTAAAAGTAGGCTGGGCTGGTATGCCTGGTGAGTACGGGGAGTGAGATTATGCGAATAGCTTTTATTGGTGGAGGTGTTATGGCTGAAGCCATAATACAGGCTCTCTTGCATAAAGAAATAGTTACCCCTTCCGAGCTTGTGGTCAGCGATATTAGCACAGTACGATGTTCTTATCTTGGTCATAAGCATGGAATAATTGCCCTTCAGGATAACATAAGGGCAATAGATGGGGCAGCAGTAATCATCCTGGCTATTCAACCTCGCTCATTAGCCGAAGTCATGTCTGAATTGAATGGGCAGATTCAGTCTCAGCAATTGATTCTCTCCATAGTTGCTGCAACCCCTATAGCAGTAATTCAGAAGGGACTTAGCCACTGCTCTGTTGTTCGTGCTATGCCTAATATGCCAGCTCAAATTGGCGAAGGGGTAACTGTATGGGCAGCTGCTACCGAGGTAGATGAGTCAGAGAAGGAATCAGTACATTCTATCCTTGGTAGCCTGGGGAAAGAATTCTTCGTCCCGGATGAAAGGTATATTGAGATGTCTACGGCAGTAAGCGGAAGTGGCCCCGCTTATGTTTTTCTATTTATTGAAGCCCTCATGGATGCTGCACTGCGTATTGGACTCCCTCATGACCTATGCAAAGAATTGGTATTGCATACTGTAAAGGGCTCTGTTTCCCTGCTACAACAAACAGGAAGTCATCCGGCTGAATTAAGACACAGGGTCACTTCCCCGGGAGGAGTAACTGCTGAAGGTTTAAGACAACTGGAAGAGGATGGCATTCGTGCTATCATTCAGCGAGCTGTTACTAGTGCCTATAATAAGGTAATGACTGTTGCTTCAGGAGAGCGGTAATGACAGGAATGATAGTAGTACGCTTCATTGACACCCTCTGTTGGGTGCTTTCTATAGCTATTATTATACGTGTTATCCTATCTTGGTTTTCTATCCGTCCTGATAACCCCGCTGCTATAATTATATATCAGATTACCGAACCAATTCTTGCCCCCTTGAGGCGTATAATACCCTCTATAGGTATGATTGATATTACTCCGATGGTAGCAATAGTAATCCTGTGGGTAGTGGATATGCTGATAGTATCCTTGCTTACCTAGTGTGCTTTCACCTGATGTCGGCTTTTTAATGTCCTCGTAGGTTGTGTAAAAAAGGAGGGAACACAATGAGAGTCACCATAAATAACATCAAGGGGATGAAGGAACGGGGAGAAAAAATTTCTATGCTCACTGCCTATGACTATGCTTTCGCCAAGATAATTGATGAGGCAGGAATTCCCATTATTCTGGTAGGAGATAGTTTGGGGATGGTGATGCTGGGGTATGAATCAACTATCCCGGTGACATTAGAAGAGATGCTACACCATACCAGGGCGGTGGTCAGAGGCACCAAACAGGCACTGGTTGTTGGAGACATGCCTTTCATGACCTATCACACCAATACTGCTGAGGCACTGCATAATGCTGCCCGTTTTCTCCAGGAGGGTGGTGCTCAGGCAGTGAAGCTAGAAGGTGGGGTGAGGATGGCAGATACAATAAAAAAAGTGGTGGAGTGTGGCATACCTGTGATGGCACATATTGGGCTTACCCCACAGTCTATTCATCAGCTTGGTGGATTCAAGGTGCAAGGGAAGACCCCCGAGTCAGCATCAAGGCTACTGCAGGATGCACTGGCAGTAGAAGAAGCGGGAGCTTTCGCTGTTGTTCTGGAATCTGTCCCTACACCACTGGCACGATTGGTAACTGAAAAACTCCATATTCCTACTATTGGTATTGGAGCTGGAGAGTGGTGTGACGGGCAAGTTCAAGTTGTCAGTGATATCCTCGGTCTGTTTACCGATTTTGTTCCCCGGCATGCCAAGCAATACACTCATCTGGCAGATATAATCAAGGCTGCGGTCGGAGATTATATTTCTGAGGTACAGAGTGGTAGTTTTCCCACAGTAAAACAAAGCTATACTATGGATGAAACTATCATCGAGGGTCTGAGGTAATGGAAGTCTCCTCTACTATTGCTGAGTTCCGCCGGACAAGGGAGAAACTAGTTGGCTCTGTAGGTTTTGTTCCTACTATGGGATATCTGCACGAGGGACATCTGAGTCTGGTGCGCCAAGCACGAAGAGAGAATGACAGGATAGTGGTTAGCATTTTCGTCAATCCTGCACAATTTGGACCACAGGAAGACTTTGCTCAATATCCCCGTGATACCAAGCAGGATTTGAATTTACTAGAGAAAGAGGGTGCTGATGTAGTGTTTATGCCCTTGGTAAAGGACATGTACCCCACTCACTTCAGCACTTGGGTAGACGTAGAAGGGGTTGCTGCAAGGCTGGAAGGAGCAGTGAGGCCGGGCCACTTTAGGGGAGTAGCAACAGTAGTTGCTAAGTTGTTCAATATTGTCAAGCCCTACCGTGCATATTTTGGACAGAAGGATGCTCAGCAGGCAGTGGTTATCAGAAGAATGGTATCTGACCTGAATATGGATTTGAAAGTTCTAGTAGCACCTACAGTAAGAGAACTGAATGGACTGGCAATGAGTAGTCGTAACATCTACCTCAGTTCTACCGAAAGACAATCTGCCACTATCCTCTGGAGGTCACTTTGTCTGGCAAAGCAACTTTGGGAGAGAGGTGAGCAGGATGCTGAGCATTTGCGTGTAGAAATGACAAAGCTTATTCAGAAGGAAAGGCTGGCACACATTGATTACATCAGTATAGCTGAGCCTGAGACCCTCGAAGAATTAGCTAAAATAGAAGGTTCTGCATTGGTCTCTCTGGCAGTCCGTATTGGTAAAACAAGGCTTATTGATAACATTCTTCTGGAGGAATCATAATGACCCCATCACCACTAAAACATTTCTTTGAACCGGAAAGCATCGCTGTAATCGGCACATCCCGGACTAAAGGGAGGCCAGGGTACACTGTAGTGGAGAACCTTACTCGAGAAGGTTTTACTGGTAAGATATACCCCATCCACCCTGAGGCAAAGGAAATCCTGGGACTCAGGACATTCACCAATATAGAAGAGGTACCCTATGATGTGGAGATGGCACTCTCACTAGCTCCTGTGAGTGAAACTCGACAGGTAGTAGAGCAGTGCATACGCAAAGGGGTCAAGGGTATCGAAATTCTAACTGGGGGCTTCTCTGAGGTAGGTGAAGAGGGACAGTCACTAGAAAAGGAGATTGTTTCTCTCGCTACTAATGCTGGGGTAAGAATCATGGGACCGAATGTCGTTGGTCCGATGAACTCGAAGAATAACCTTATTGTAACCCTGGGACCATTTAAAATTGCTAGAAAAGGCTCCGTGGCTTTAATCTGCCAGTCAGGTAACCTGCTCCATCCTAAAGAGGAGTGGATGTTTTCCTTTCATCGGATGGGGATAAGCAAGTCTATCGACCTGGGCAACAAGTCTGATATTGATGATGTTGATGTGCTGGAATATCTCAAGGATGACCCTGATACTAATGTTATCATTATTCACATGGAGGGGGTGAAGCGCGGCAGGGAGTTTCTAAGGGTCGCAAGAGAAGTTTCTCGTAAAAAGCCCGTGGTAGTGTATAAGACTGGGACAACAGAGGCAGGGTCAAAAGCAGCTTATTCCCACACAGCTTCACTGACAGGAAGTAATCAGGTCTATGACGCCGCCTTCAAGCAGGCGGGAATAGTAAGGGCTGACAGTATTGAGGAACTTATGGATTTTGCCAAGGCATTCGCCTTTCTTCGCCCGCCACAGGGGAATAGGGTGGGAATAATTGCTAATAGTGGTGCTGCTGCTGTCATCGCCTCTGATGCCTGTGAGCAGTGTGGGTTGAAGGTGGCACCAATAGTACCACAAACGGTAGAAAAACTCGGGAAGGTCTTCCCTCTGCAGCTTGTCTCAAATCCCATGGATGTATCAAGCTTTGGCATATGGGCACTTGGGCCTAATGAGGCATTCAGAATAACAGCCCAGGCTTTTATAGAGGATGAAAATACGGATTGCCTCATCATTTTTATAGTATGCTTTTGGGGTGGGGGCTATTGGGAGCCAGAGGTATCTATTTTTGAGCCACTGGTCAAGCAGAGAAACAAACCGGTAGCAATAGTTCTTACTGGTTATGCAGATATTATAGCAGAAAAAGCTGAACATTATGAGGCAATAGGGCTACCTGTATTCCCCTCTGAAGAACGTGCTATAAAAGCCATCGCTGCCCTTTACCATCACAGAAATTACTTCACCAACCCATGCTGAAGTCTGAAGTACTTTAGTCTATAGCCTTCGGTCTTCTTCACAAGCTCTATAGCTCTATAAACTCGGTGTGCTCTGTGGCTGTGTAGTTACTTTCAGCATCCCCGAGGTAAGTCAAGAAGAGACAAAGCATTGACAACCACTATAAATTGTGGTATGGTTGCTTGTGTATCCAATATATAGTGTAGGCGTGGTTTATGCGCTGTCCTTATTGTGATTATCAGGATTCTAAGGTGATTGATTCCCGCAGCACCAGTACGGGGATACGCCGCCGCCGTCAGTGTCTCCACTGCAGTTCTCGCTTTACTACCTATGAGCAAGTCCATTCCGACACCTTTCTCGTAGTTAAGAAGGATGGGAGACGGGAAGAGTTCAATAGAGATAAGCTAATTGCAGGTATTCGTAAGGCGTGCATTAAGAGACCTGTAGATAGTGAGAGTATTGAACACCTGACAGACCAGATTGAGGAGGAGCTTCATCAGCAGAACAAGGTGGAGGTAGTAAGTCAGGTTATTGGCGAAATGGTAATGGAGCATCTCAGGCTACTAGACCGTGTGGCGTATATCCGCTTCGCCAGTGTCTACCGAGAGTTTGCTGATGTGGAAACCTTCAGGGAAGAGGTTGATGCACTGATTCAAGAACATGAAAAGACAACCTCACTCCAATTACCCATGATACCTGAGGTAAAACAAAAACAAGCTTAAATCTCTCATTTTTTGTGTTCTCTGTGATGAAACAAAAAGGAGAAGCTAGTCATGGTCAGTCGAAAGAAGGGAGCCATTAATCCAGAGCGGGTAGCGCAGGACAGGATAGCTCAGGCTATCTTCGCCGCTACAGAATCAGTAGGAATATCTGATAGGGAACTGGTGGAACAGATTACTTCAGAGGTTATCCACCGCCTGGAGCGAGGACGGCTAGGAGAGAAGCTTCCCTTGCCAGGAATGGAGAGCCTTATCCCAGGGATTAAGCAGAAAGCTAAACTGGCTACTAAACCCACAGAGATTAATGAAACAATCAAAACAACACTGATAGAGATGGGACATCCCGAGATTGCTAAGGCGTATCTCTCCCACCAAAAGCAGTCTGCCACCTCCCCCTCTGTTATTGAACCAAGAAAGGCAGAACCTGTTCAGCATGGTACCCTCAAACTACAGGCTAATGCCCTAAGGGTACTGGAAAAACGATATTTGCGTAAGAGTGAAGATGGAGAGGTCATTGAGACAGCGGAGGAGATGTTCCGTCGCGTTGCTCATAGTATTGCCTCAGCCGAAATGGCATTCAATCCCGATGCAGATGTGAAGGACTGGGAGGAAAGATTCTATAACCTGATGGTAAATCTGGAGTTCCTGCCCAACTCACCTACCCTGATGAATGCAGGACGAGAATTAGGACAGCTATCAGCCTGTTTTGTCCTCCCTGTGGAGGACTCTATGGATTCTATCTTCGAGGCAGTTAAACACACGGCAATGATTCATAAAAGTGGGGGAGGAACAGGTTTCTCCTTCAGCAAGCTGAGACCTGAAAACGATAGAGTGGGCTCCACAGGTGGAGTAGCGAGTGGTCCTGTTTCCTTTATTCGTGCCTTCGATACTGCTACCGATGTCATCAAGCAAGGGGGAACACGCCGTGGAGCCAATATGGCAGTGCTTAGTGTTGACCACCCCGATATTCTAAAGTTTATTACAGCGAAGGAAAATAATGATACCTTCAGTAATTTCAACTTCTCAGTAGCTACCACCGAGAAGTTTGTAGAGGCGGTCGAAAGCAGCAGTGAATATGAGCTTATAAATCCTCACACTAAAAAGGCGGTAGGAAGACTCAATGCCAGAGAGGTCTTTGATACCATTATAGAGATGGCATGGAAAACGGGAGACCCGGGCATCGTCTTCATCGACCGCATAAATAGAGATAATCCTACACCCCATCTTGGGGAGATTGAGAGCACAAATCCTTGTGGTGAGCAGCCTCTCCTTCCCTATGAGTCATGTAACCTGGGGTCAATTAACCTCAACAAGTTTTTGCGATGCCAGAATGAGAAGACAGAGATTGATTATCCTAAGCTCTCTCGTATTATCGGTGAGACAATCCGATTTCTTGACAATGTGATAGAGGTTAATAAATTCCCCCTGCCTCAGATATCCCAGATGAGTCGGAAAACCAGGAAGGTTGGGTTAGGTGTAATGGGCTTTGCCGACATGCTTATTCAGCTAGGTATACCCTATGACTCTGAGGAGGCACCTGGAATAGCAGATGAACTCATGCGCTTCATTAGTCAGGAGGCACTTGTTGCCTCGGTAGAACTCGGTAATGAAAGAGGCGTCTTCCCTGCCTTTGAAGGCAGCATATATGATGTTCCAGGAGATTCACAGGTGAGGAATGCTGCTCGTACTACCATCGCTCCCACAGGCACCCTAAGTATTATTGCCGGGTGCTCCAGTGGTATTGAACCACTCTTCGCCCTTTCCTATACTCGGACTATTCTCGAAGGGGAACAGTTACTTGAGGTAAATCCCCTGTTTGAGGAGATGGCACGGAAGAAAGGGTTTTACTCAGAGGATTTAATGCGTAGAATTGCTGAGAGTGGTACGGTGCGTGGGTTGCAAGATGTACCTGAGGAAATACAGAAGGTTTTTGTTACCGCTCACGATATATCCCCTGAGTGGCATGTAAGGATGCAGGCAGCATTCCAGAAATATACTGATAATGCTGTATCTAAGACAGTCAACTTGCCCCACCATGCTACTAAGGAGGAGGTAGCCGATGTTTTCTTCCTTGCATATAAAGAGGGTTGTAAGGGAATAACTATCTATCGAGACGGCAGCAAGGATAGCCAGGTGCTAAGCGTCACTCCCCGGAAAGGAGCCCCTCAGGCAGTAACCCCTGCTCCCCGGAAAAGGCCGGGAATTACTAGAGGGTTTACTAAGAGGGTATCTACGGGGTGTGGGCATATCTATATTACGGTAAACTCTGATGAGCGGGGTCCTTGCGAAGTCTTTTCCAGTTTAGGTAAGTCAGGAGGATGTGCTTCAGCACAGCTTGAAGCTATCAGTCGGTTAATCTCTCTAGCACTGCGCTCCGGGATAGAACCGAGCTCTATCAGCAAGTATCTGCGGGGCATTCGCTGCCCCTCCATTGTATGGGAGGATGGCCATGCTGTCCTTTCATGTCCTGATGCTATAGGCAGTGTGCTGGAGGGATGTACACAAATCGGCAAAGGTGATGCTGGTAATAGCAACACACATAGCGAAGCTGTAACAGTTACGGAGAGCTATGGGGGACAATGTCCCGATTGTGGAAACATATTAGTATATCAAGAGGGGTGCCATATCTGCCATAATTGCGGATACACCAAGTGCGGCTAAGGAGTTTATTGAGTTCCTTACCCTTCGATTCCCACACAGATCAGTTCCGTCGATGAGGTTTAGGGGAGATGACATATCCTATCGTGGCTGGAAAGCCGCTCCTACAGTTACCAGACAAGCTAACGCGGCTGGGGGAACTTGCCTACAATTTTTGGTGGACCTGGAACCAGGAAGCTGGTGACTTGTTTCGACAGCTTGCCCCCAGCTTGTGGGAGACAACAGGACAGAACCCTGTACTTATGCTGGGAACAATAAGTCAGTGGCGGCTCCAGGAGTTAGCCAATGACAAAGGATTTCTATCAAACCTGGAGCATGTTTGTAGGAAATTCGATGAGTACATGGGTAATGAACAAACATGGTACAAAAGAACCTATGGTACCACAGGAGAGACATGTACTGCCTATTTCTCGGCTGAGTTTGGTCTTACGGGATGTCTTCCCATTTACTCTGGTGGCTTGGGAGTTTTAGCTGGGGATCACCTGAAATCAGCCAGTGACCTGGGGCTTCCTTTGGTTGGAGTTGGACTCCTCTACCAGGAGGGGTACTTCCACCAGTGTCTCAGAAGAGACGGTCGGCAGAGCGAACTATATCCCAGCAACGACTTCCACAACATACCGATTCAACTACAGCGGCAAGAAGATGGATCACCGCTAATTATTGAAGTAGGTTACTCTACTCACCAAGTTACGATTCAGGTATGGCATGCCCAGGTCGGACATGTGCCTCTCTTCTTACTTGATGCAAACCTGGTAGCAAATTCTGCACAGGACAGACAGATTACCAATCGCCTATATGGTGGTGACCTGAATATGCGCCTCTGCCAGGAAATCGTGCTGGGCATTGGTGGCATCCGCGCCCTGAATGCTATGGGAATACAACCAACAGTGTGCCATATGAACGAAGGCCATGCCGCTTTTGCCGCACTAGAACGAATCCGCATTACGATGTCCCAAAACCATCTTTCTTTTGCTGAGGCTCGAGGGCTGGTGTCGGTAAGCAACATATTTACCACTCATACAACAGTTCTGGCTGGCATTGATGAGTTCCCTCCAGGGCTTGTGGATAAGCATCTCTGTGACTACTATTCATTGCTTGGCCTATCATGCGATGAATTCCTGGCTCTAGGGCGACGGAACCCCACAGACGAAAGCGAACCCTTTTGCATGCCGGTCCTTGCCTTCCGACTATCCACCCAGGCAAATGGGGTCAGCAAGTTGCACGGCGAGGTATCACGTCGGCTGTGGCAGAACATCTGGACTGATCTATCTGAAGAGGAAGTGCCCATCACCTCAGTGACCAATGGTATTCACCTCCGTTCATGGATATCCGGGAATACCACAGGTTCACTCTTCGACCAATATCTGGGGAAGCATTGGCGAGATGACCCATCGAATGTTAGCATCTGGCAGAAGATAGATAATATCCCTGCTGAGGAACTGTGGCAGGCGCATGAGCAGTGCCGTGAACGGCTCGTGATGGTGGTCCGCCAGCGGCTGCGGGCGCAGCTTAGGCAACAAGGTGCTCCTCCAGACGAAATTAGGATGGCTGACAAAGCGCTGGACCCAAAAACCTTGACTATAGGGCTCGCTCGGCGCTTTGCTGAGTACAAGCGCCCCACTTTGATCCTCCATGACCCAGAGCGTCTACAGCGTATTCTGACCAATCGGGATCACCCCGTTCAAATTATATTTGCAGGGAAAGCCCACCCTGACGACAAGATTGGTAAGAAGTTGATTCAGCAGATAGTTCACTTCACGAGGAGGAAAGGGCTATACTACCAGATTGCCTTCATTGAAGACTATGACATGACTCTGGCACGCTATCTCGTCCAAGGGGTAGACATCTGGCTCAATACGCCCCGCCGTCCCCTAGAGGCCTGTGGTACCAGTGGAATGAAAGCGGCCGCTAACGGTGTCCTCAATGTGAGTGTTCTAGATGGTTGGTGGCCGGAGATATATCAACCTGACATCGGGTGGGCTATCGGGTGCGGGGAAGTGTACAAGGACGCTAAGTATCAGGATGAGGTCGAATCTCAGGCTATCTATGACATCCTGGAGAGGGAAGTTATCCCTCTGTTTTACAACCGAGACAACGATAACCTACCCCAAAACTGGATCAAACGGATGAAGTCTACCATGCAGGCTATTTGTCCCAGGTTCAACACAGATCGGATGGTCCGCGAATACTATGAGCATTTCTATACTCCTGCCATTGAGCAATATAAGCATCTTACCACTGATGGTTGAAAATTAAATATAAAAAGCCAGCACACCCACTGAAATCAGTATTAGCCTCAGTCAGATAGTTCATGGTAGATACCGATAAGCTTCTTAGCTGCTTTTTCCCATGTGAGCCTTGCTACCTCTTGGGTAGCACCATTTGAGAGCTCTTCAGCCAGGGAGTCACGATTATTGACCATAGTGAGAATCCCTTCGGCAATGCTATCTATGTCCCAATAGTCAACCCGTAGGCAGCACTTAACCACCTCGGTAACTCCAGCATGCCGTGGAATAATGACAGGAACTCCATGTTGCATTGCCTCTAGAGCCACGAGGCCAAACGGTTCAGATACTGAGGTCATGACACAAACACTAGCCAATGTGTATATGCGACTCAGGTCAAACTGTGATAAAAATCCAAGAAAGCGCACATTGTCTGCAATACCCAAATCATTAACCATTCTCTCAAGGTAGTATCGCATATCACCATCTCCTACTATGAGGAAGTGCAACTCAGGGGCAAATTCCAAGACTCTTTTTGCCGCCAGCAGAAAATACTGTGGTCCTTTTTGAACAGTGAGTCTACCCACAAACAGAACGATCTTTGTCCGATGAGAACAAGATTGCTTCATCGCTACATTCTCCATAATGGCAGGTGATAATAGGTGAATGTCCTTATCTATCCCATTGTGAATCACCTTCACCTTGCGAGGGCATACTCCGTAATTCTTGATGACCTGTTGCTTGGTATATCTACTTACGGTGATGACCTGGTCAGCGGCAATAAGCCCCTCCTTCTCTAAAGCGCAAATCTGAGGGCTAGGAGTTCCAGGGGTGCGGTCATGTTCAGTGGAGTGTACGTGCACCACCAGTGGTTTTCCTAAAGCCTGCATTGCCAATATGCCTGCTCGGTATGTCATCCAATCATGAGCATGGATGACATCAAAAGTATCCTGTTGCCCAGTTTGTATTACTGCCTCCCCAAAGCGGTTTACCTCATCCAGAATATTATCACCATATAAACTAGCACCATAACCAGAAATGCAAAATTGCAAAGGGTTGATCATACTGGATTCAGTTACCTCGCCAATCCGAACACTACCTAAGACACCGATAACATTTATGGAGCCTTTTCCATAATGCTTGTGTTGTCCCAAGTCCTGAACTGCCCATGGCATAACAAATACGACGTCCTCTCCTTCATGCCTCAGTGCTCTAAGTAAGCCATTACAAGCGGTGCCCAGGCCACCACTAGCTAGTGGTGGTAGCTCCCAACCTAACATCAGAATCTTCATTCACATATACTCCTATTATCTTACATTTACAGATGGAGGCTTAGGACAGAGATAGAGAAGGGAGGTCTCTATCTCTGTCCCTGGTCTGTTTTTCCTCAGCCCCAAAATTCAGCCGTGGGAGCAGTATTCCTGCCATAGCCTATCTCAGAAGGCTATATAAGTCGATGCAGGGCAACTACCCTTAAGAATTTAGTATGAATTATAATTCTAAGGTAGCCAATCAGTTAATGACAAGAAATTGTAATCACCATTGCTTTGGGCTAGCTTGTTTCTAGTACCCCTTCCTTAAAGGCACTTTTGAGGAGACAATCTATAAGCACTCATTTGCTTAGCTACTTTTCACAATGCCTACTTTGGTGTCCTGATAGTATCATTTTTCACTGTATGGTTGCACTGCCCATCTCATCTTTTATTTTTTCGCAACGCTTATGCTAATCACTCTACGAGTCCCCATATGAGTCATGCAACCCTTCAAATAGTATCAAATAATCCTCGCAATAATATTGGGTGCACCCCAGGTGAGTGCTCGTGATAATTTATGCTACAATACTGAACAGTAACTGGTATAATATAAGTGGGAGGAAGAAGCCAATGATTTACTGGGCACCACTCTTGCATTTTTATCAACCCCCGACACAATTACATCGGGTTCTGGACAAGATCTGCGACGAATCCTACCGACCCTTGGTCAAGGTTTTCCAGGACATTCCCTCAGCCAAGGTGACAGTCAATATCAATGGGATTTTGACTGAACTTCTGCGTGACCACGGTAAGTGGGACATTATTAAGGGATTAGCTAAGCTAGCGGAAAGTGGGCAACTTGAGTTTACTGACTCCGGAGCATATCATCCCATTCTGCCCCTTATCCCCAGGGATGAGATGAAAAGACAAATAGTTCGCAATAGACAGAGGAACAGTCTCCTTATTGGCGAGTGCTTTGCTCCCAAGGGGTTTTTCCCTCCCGAGATGTGCTACAGCCAAGAAATTGTTGCGCCTATTATCGAGACTGGACACCAGTGGCTTATAATCAGCGGTATAGCATGTCCTGTAGATTGGCCATTGGATGTTATCCATGAGGTGTCTAGCGATGATAAGAAGCTCGCGGTTTTCTTCCGTGACGATATATTAAGCAACCTGATAAGCTTTCATGGTATTGATGCTCAAAGCTTCCTTGATAAATTGAGGCAGTTGCGAGGCGAGCGGGAGAACATATATGTGATAACAGCTATGGATGGTGAGACCTTCGGTCATCACATCAAGCATTGGGAGAAGATATTCTTAGCCGGTGTCTATAAGGCTCTGGAAACACCCACATCGGCATTACCAGATATTCACCAAACTCAGCTACTCGCCAATAGCCATCGTGGAATCTTCACCCTTCGTGAAAGAGAAGAGCCAGGAGAGATAGCGATAGTAACCATCAGCGAGCTTCTGGATATTTTCCCTCGGGGGTCTTCCATCGAACCAAAGCCTTCGTCGTGGAGCACCACGATCCAGGACATTGAGGCGGGTAATCCCTATCCTCTTTGGGCTGATCCCCATAACCGGATTCACCAACTACAATGGGAGCACATGAATATCTGTATAGATATGGTCAAGAAGGCTATCGAGTGGGCTGACAATGAGACTAGCAAATATTATGCTGACATCGCGCGCGGGTTAATGGATCGAGCTCTCCACAGTGACCAATTCTGGTGGGCATCAGGACGCCCGATGTGGGATATCAATCTGATAAACAGAGGGCTGATGCAGCAGACTGAATCGCTACTGAATGCCTACAAAGCGATAAAGACCAGTGGCGTAGGCGATGAGGAGAAACAGGAGCATTACTACCGAGAGATTGCCGCCCGCGACCTGAGAGCTAAGATCCGCGACCGTCTCTTCAGAGACTGAGAGGGTGAACTCTTGAAACGAATCTACCTTGGACTGGTTCTTCATAGCCATCAACCTGTAGGCAACTTTCCCTGGGTCTTTGACCAGGTATACCATGATGCCTATCTGCCTATGGTGGAGTGCCTGGAAAGACATGTTTCCGTTCGCCTCTCACTGCACTATAGTGGTGCGCTTCTGGATTGGCTGTGGGTAAATCAACCAGACATGATCAGGCGAATCAAGGCATTGGTGGAGCGGGGTCAGGTGGAGATATTGACCGGCGGTTACTACGAGCCTATCTTGCCTGCTATCCCTGATGCTGACAAACTTGGCCAGGTAGCAAAGTTGACTAAAGTGGTTCAGGATAGCTTCGGATGTACGGCTGAAGGGTTGTGGCTTGCCGAGCGGGTTTGGGAGCCACAATTAGCTAAAGTGCTGGCACAGGCTGGTGTCAGGTGGACTGTGGTGGATGATACCCACTTTAAACTGGTCGGCTTAAGCGATGATGACCTCTTTGGTTATTACACTACTGAGGAGCAGGGCAACATACTCAAGGTCTTTGGCACCAGCAAGCACCTGCGCTATTTAATCCCCTGGCATGAAGTCGAAGAGATTATCAGCTTCCTTCATGATCAGGCGACAGAAGATGGGACGAAGATTGCAGTTATGGGAGACGACAGTGAGAAATTCGGTAGCTGGCCGGGAACATATAAACTCTGCTGGCAGGATGAATGGATAGAAACATTCTTTACTACTCTGGAGGAGAACGGGAACTGGCTCAAGACCATTCCCCTCGGTGACTATGCCAACCTCTTTCCCTCTCTGGGACGTGTTTACCTTCCCTGCGCTTCCTACGATGAGATGCTGGAGTGGGCATTGCCTGCCAACAAATCCTGCGAGTTTGCCAAACTCTCACGGGGGCTGGAATCAAAAGGCCGTCAGGATATTCTGCATTACATGCACGGCGGATTCTGGCGGCACTTCTTGGTAAAATACCCCGAGATCAATACGATGCACAAAAAGATGCTGCGGGTGCATGAGAAGGTATACCGGGCTCGCCAGGTGAGCGAGGCTGATTGTGGCTTGGAGGACCTCTGGCGGGGGCAATGCAATTGTCCTTACTGGCATGGTATCTTCGGAGGCGTCTATATGACTGATATCCGAGCAACAACATACAGCCACCTTATTCAGGCCGAAAACAAAGCTGATGCTGTATTGCAGGGCAACAACTGGTTGAGATGGGAAAGAGCTGACTTTGACTGCGATGGTGAGGATGAATTGCTGGTAGAGGGAGACGCCCTGGCTTTATATATAGACCCTGCTCGTGGCGGAACTATATTCGAGTGGGACCTGCGCCGCTACAACTATAATCTCGCCAGTGTCTTAACGCGGCGGCCCGAAGCCTATCACCAAGCGCTTGCGCAGGGCAAGGGCAAAAAACAAGTTCAGGATGACCAAGAGGTGAGGACGATTCACGATGACATTCGGATAAAGGAGCGTGGTCTCCGCCGTCATCTCCATTATGACCGTTATCGTCGAGTTTGTATGATTGACCACTTCTTGGGCATTAATACCACGCTGCGAAAGTTTGTCCGTTGCTTCTACCCTGAATTAGGTGACTTTGCGGAGCAATCCTACGAGTGTATGATAGATGAGACCAGCGATAGACTCAGGATACTTCTCAAACGCAATGGCCACCTGAGATATAATCGAAGGCTGTTGCCCTTCAGGATAGAAAAGGAGCTAACCTTAGTAGCTGGTAAGGATGAACTAGCAATAACATATCAGTTGACAAACCTGGGGAACATTGCTGCCAGCAGCATCTTTGGCACAGAGTGGAACTTCAATCTCCTCGGCGGTGGCCACAACGACCAGGCTTACTATGTAGTGCCCGGTGTCAAGCCCAACAACTGGCATCTTAATGCCACGGGAGAGTTGTTTGATATCCAGGAATTGGCTCTGGGGAATAGACGCTTGGGCATCGAGATACTACTAAGGCTGACTCAAAAAGTCAGATTGTGGTGGTTTCCGGTAGAGGCCATCTGCAACTCGGAGAGTGGACTGGAGAAGGTTTATCAGGGAAACTGCTTAGTGCTCCTTCTGCCGTTCAGCCTTTCCTCAGGTGAGAGCTTCCACTTGGGACTGAACATAAGCATTCAGTCACCAGTTTCCACTCCGATTTTGAGGTCTGAGGAAGAGGACTTCCCTAGTTTACTACCCATGCTAGCAAGGTCACCCAGTACCCCTCGGAGTCACTTACCTCTTCCCACATCGTGAACACATTGTAGTGTAACCTTAGGAAGTTCACTAAAAGATATGCTTACAGTGATGTATGACAAAATCATATAGTAGATTCAGTTTAAATCAGTTAGTGCCTCTCCTACAAATGGATTAACCTAACTAGTGGTTTTGATGGATTGAACTCCAGCCCCAGATAACTTAGAATGAGTTTGCACTTAGGATATCTAGGGTAGGGGATAAATAAGGTCTGCCAAAATAAGATGTGAGGATGCGATGAAGCAAAGCTTATAACTGGTTGTTTTGAGCTTTAAGGTCGGTTTTTTAATGTGCGAATCTGCTCTAGGTTCTCCTTTAGTAGAGCTGCAGGTTCAGCAGATTGTGGGTAGTAGCGCAGATTCGGCCAATATTCTTATAATGAGGAGAGGTGATAGCATGCTAAAAGTTAAAGTTAATGATATCATGAATAGTGAGTTTGTTTTTGTCCCGCCTTCTGCTCCCATCATTGAGATAGCACAGAAGATGATAGGCTCGGGAACAGGGATTGTCTCCGTTTGTACTAACGGGAGGTTTCGGGGAGTAATTACTGAGAGAGACATCATTACTGATATCGCAGCCAGTACCTATAACCCCACAAGAGAACGTGCTGGGTCATTAATGAATAACCACTATCCCATAATCCCACCTGGCGAGGAAATAACACAGGCAGCCAAAGTGATGGTAAGCCATGGTATCCGAATGCTACCAGTAGCTCAGAATGGCAAGCTGCTCGGGATCTTTACCATGGATGACCTGGCACAGGAAAGCTTGGCACTGGCTGCTATGGTCCTTATCAAGACTGCCAAGCTGAAGGTATTGAGGGAGGCAAAGGCATGATAGAGAGGCTAAAACCCTCAATCTAGTGAATAGAAATATAGCTGATTACATAATAACTCTTCATATTCTCCTTTTAACCTTCTCACATCAAAGAAGAAGGAAGTTCTCCCTCTCCTGGTAAGGGAGGGTTTTTATGTAGAGTTATGCAGAGAGCTATGAGTATTTATCTGGGATTTTATGTTTCAGAATTAGTATTTAGGTCTCTGTGGTAAATGGTCAGGTTATAGCTAAAGTTTTAAAAATAAAGAGGAGATGATGAAGTGAAACGAGGAAGTATTACCGCTAATAATACTGTATTTCTACTTTTATCCTTCGAAGGTCCGGACCACTACTCTTTAGCTGGGGGGTTAGGGGTGAGGGTGACCAACCTTTCACAGACCCTGTCCTACCTGGGCTTCCCTACTCACCTCATCTTTGTTGGTGACCCAAGACTAAAAGGTGAGGAACTCAGCAATGGGGGAAAGCTCATCCTTCATCGCTGGTGTCAATGGATCAGCCAGTATTACCCCAGTGGAGTCTATCAGGGGGAGAACGAGAAACTCTACGATTTTAACGAGTCAGTACCCTGGTTCGTTATGGAGCATATCATAAAGCCAGCGGTGGCTCAGGACAAACTGGTGATCATCTTAGGTGAGGAATGGCATACTACTGAGGCTATGTGCCGTATCAGCGATCTTCTCCGTAGCAATAGCCTGAGAGATAAGGTGGTAATGTTCTGGAATGCTAATAATACCTTCTCTTTCCATCGTATAGACTGGGGGCGGCTGACCTACAGCACCACTATCACCACGGTTAGCAGGTATATGAAACACATTATGTGGGGGATGGGGCTAAATCCCCTGGTAATCCCTAATGGAATCCCAAAATCCTTATTGAGTGAGGTTAATGAAAAGTTAGTTACCCGGCTCAAGAAGAGTCTTGGGGTTGATTTGATCCTGTCAAAAGTGGCTCGCTGGGATCCTGACAAACGCTGGAATATGGCAGTAGAGGCCATAGCCAGACTAAAGACCAGGGGTGTAAGAACAGTGCTCATAGCCAGAGGGGGGGTAGAACCTCACGGTGAAGAGGTAATTTATAATGCTCGCTCCCTGGGACTCAAGGTCAGAGAGGCAAGTAGCAGGGAGGATACCCTTGAGGGCTATTTTGAGGCTATCGAAGGGGATGGTACAGCAGATGTATTGAATCTGAAGTTTCACTGTCCCCAGCAATTCCTAAGCATAATCTACCACACTTCAGATGCTGTACTGGCCAATAGTGGTCATGAACCCTTCGGTATAGTTGGCTTAGAAGTTATGGCAGCCAAAGGGATTACCTTTACCGGTAGTACTGGCGAGGATTATGCCATTCCTTTCTATAACTCCATTGTCTTGGAAACATCTGACCCGAAAGAGATCGAGTTTCATATGATGTATCTTGAGGAGTACCCGGAGGAGAAGGAGAGGATGCGTCAGGCGGCCGGACAAACAGCCATGCAGTTCACCTGGGAAGAAGTCATAAAGAACTTGATCCGAAAGCTGGAGTACCAGACTAGAACTCAAGGGCTCCTGGCTACACCGAGGAGGATTCCTACGCTAGAACCATATCCATTTGAGTTTCGGGAGGCAGTACCAAGACATGAGACTGTTCTCACAAGGAGTATGTAGAATGGCGGAGAATCTAGCAATCTACACTGTGGTACACCAGCCCCGACGGCTGAAGCTCCCCGCCCAACCCATCCCCCAAGGAACAAAGGTGGAGGATATAGAGCAATACTTGTTCGACGAAGAGTTGAATGAGCACTATTTCCATAAAGTAGCAACCTACTGCTACTATCCTACTACTGAGATATTCTTAAAACTAGTAGAACAGGGATTCAAGCTAGCCATTGGTTTTTCGGAGTCCTTCTTGAGGCAAGCCCGACACTGGGATAATAAACTTCTGTCCCTTTTCCAGGAGCTAGTGAAACACCCCAATGTTGAGCTTATCGGCGTTGAGCCTTACCATAGTTTTCTGCCCCTTATTGACCTGCGCTTATTCCAGAGTCAGATGACCCGGGCTCGGGATAACTTAGAGAGGATTTTTAGTAAAAAACCTCAGGTTACCGACACCACAGAGATGCTGATGTCAGACGGCATCTATCACGCCCTAGATGGCTCAGGATTCGCTGGTACCTTCATTGACGGACGGGAGTGGGTCATGGGGTGGCGTGACCCCATGTATCTCTATCATCAGGGAAAGAGCCTAATGCTACTGGCGCGTCATTATCAACTTAGTGATGATGTAGGCTATAGATTTTCCAACAGGTCTTGGTGGGGGTATCCTCTGCTGGCAGATACTTACGCTCACTGGATAAAAGAGTCCAGGGGAGATTTTATTTTCCTGGCATGGGATTATGAGACCTTTGGTGAGCACCACTCCAGAGAGACCGGTATTTTTGAGTTCATACAGCAACTGCCTGAGGAATTAGATAAAAGGTGCATCACCCTGCTTACACCCAGTGAAGTTATAGCCAAGTATAGGGAACGAAGCTTTTACCTACCATTGCCGGCGTATCCCAGTACTTGGGCTGGCGAAGGGGGTATGGAGTTCTTCCTCGGCAATAATGTCCAGCAGGCTTTATTCCAGCTAATGCTGCATACCTACAATAAGGCTATCTTGAGCGAAAACCATGAGCTAATTGATCTCGCCCTCTGGCTTGCCCAGTCAGATAATCTGCATTTAATCCAGTGGTTTGGTCGTTCAGGACCAGAAGCAGAGGTATCAGCTTATTTTACCCCAGATGAATGGTGGCAACTGGGTCCATCAGGTATTGTTTGGGAGATGCAGCAGGTATACAAGAACTTTATCAGGGCTCTAGATACTTATCTCTAAATAGAGCAGGCCAATATCATGAGAAGAGGTGACTGCTATGCCTAGAAGATCAAAGCAGGATACAGAGAGACTCCTGGCCGATGTAGTGGAGGAGCATGTATTCAAGTGCTGCAATGGCAATATCTTGAGGAACATGCGAGAGCTTGCGGAGTCCTTCGCTACCATGACAGATGAGACTTTTGCTTTTCACTCAAATACAGAGAGGAATGATTTTAGTAGCTGGGTAAGAGATATAATCAGAGATGAAAAGCTAGCAAGGGATCTTGAAAAGTCACTGAGCAGAACACAGGCAGCAAGGAGTGTGACACGGAGAATAACTTTTCTTTGTGGCAAATTAGCCTAGATAGACTATAGCTGCATGCTACACAATTGTAACTGTTCACCTCGCTGTCATTCTGAGGGAGTGGAGCAACCGAAGAATTGAGGTGGTCCCCATCATCAGGACAGAATAGGGGCTATGTTAAGATTGGGTCCCGCTACTCTCAGGGAGTCTGTTGTTAAGGTATCCAGTGTTAGGGATTCTACCACAACTCCATGGATAGCTTCCACCTGGCTTGAGG
>JAUWOP010000064.1 GCA_030612045.1 Chloroflexota bacterium
GCCTCAAGCCAGGTGGAAGCTATCCATGGAGTTGTGGTAGAATCCCTAACACTGGATACCTTAACAACAGACTCCCTGAGAGTAGCGGGACCCAATCTTAACATAGCCCCTATTCTGTCCTGATGATGGGGACCACCTCAAGGAGTCTATTGGCTCATCTTCAAATTTGTAGATGAGAAGTACCCCGATTCTACCACCTTCCCTGGAATGTACCAAACACCTCCTTCCTTCCCTCGAAACCTTCCTGAACCACTCCTCAAATCCCTCGTAACTCTCTTTCAGTGAGTCGAAAATAGGGTCATTCAAGCTCAAGTTATAAACACATTCCTTTCTTAATGCAGGGGAGGACATTATCGTCCCTTTATGCCTGTGCCCCTCCAAAATATTAAGAGCATCATCAATAAGGAGAACGCGGTCATTAATTCCTAAATTCCGAGCTTTTCTATGGATTCCCTTATCTTCTGTTATGAGAAAGTCGACTGCATCCTTATAAACAGCGTACAAAATAGTGTCGTCTATTATCTTGTTATCTCCAGCTTCCCCTTTAGTGGTATTCAAGTACTCAATATCACTTTGAGGATCTGGAGAGGTTTCCAGAAAAGAGTACGCCTGAATTTTAGAAAGCATAATTTCTCGTCTTTCTTTATCCTTGTCTTTCTTCAGTTCCCGCAAGGATAAGGAGTGGATGAGTATCTCTGCTCTTGCCTTCTGTAATGCTATGGATAGTTTCTGTATACTATCTGAGAGAACATGGTCATCCTCTCGGTAAATAAAGATGTTAGTATCTATCAAGACGCGCACTATGTTATATTCCCCCCGGCATCATGTCTAAGTCTACTATGATAGAGGAATTACCCTGCTTATGCAACGATAACTAGAGACGACTTGGAGCTATTGGTATGCTGACAAATCTTAATACCTCAGGGTCTGTCTCTGCTTGTCAAACCTTTGTAACTAACCTGGCTGCTTTACTTCGCCCTGGAGTGGCTGCCCCACCTTTCCAGTCTTCCTTCTCTTGAGCCGAGGCAGCTTTCACCTGCGTTTCTGAGTGTAGTGTAGAGCAAGATTTTCCTCAACCCCCTGGCAAATCAGGGGGGTCTTTCTTTTTTGGTAACCATTCACCCCCTCTCATGTCATTGCGAGCATCCGACCCACCGCTGCGCTGGGTGGGTTATATCAGAAAGGAACTCTGAGTTCCTTAGGAGGAGCATCAGCGACGAAGACGCAAGCTAATCCCGGTGGGGAAGGGAAATGACGATGAGATTGCTTCGCTTCGCTCGCAATGACACAGGTGAATGGCTACCAATAATCAAACCTTGGTGGTTCTCTGTTTGAGATTTTGGTAATTGGTCATTGAAAATTCTTTGGAAATCCCAAATTTCAATAATTCTTTCTTTGTGAACGGTGTGGATATGGGGATAAAAGAGTTCTTTATAATCAGTTGCATGTCCCAATCATAAACGAGCTGCCTTAGTCCTTCAGGCTCACCTTGTGTTAGAAATCGATACCCTCTCTTCAGGCTCATCTTGTGTTGGAAGAGACTAAATCTTGCTCAGTAAAAAGGATATGTGCTAACATACCAACGGACTCTGAATGAAAGGAGGGGGAGATAATCAAGCTCGTTTTATGTGCTTGAGAAGTTGAAGTATGAGTGTATTAGCAGAAAAAACGGAAGAACTAGCTAGAGTTAGAGAAAAGGCTGTGCAAGGTGGGGGAGCAAAGCGTGTTGAGGCACAGCATGCTAAGGATAAGCTCACCGCTCGTGAAAGGATAGACATCCTTATCGACAAGGGGACTTTTGAAGAGATTGACCCCTTTGTTACCCATCGTTGTACTGACTTTGGGATTGGAGAGGAACATTACCTGGGAGATGCCGTGGTTACGGGTTATGGTAAGGTTGACGGTAGGCTGACTTTTGTTTATGCTCAGGACTTTACTGTGTTTGGTGGTTCATTATCTATAGTAGTAGGGGAGAAGATTGGTAAGATTATGGACCTCGCAGCACGGAGTGGTGCCCCATGTATAGGATTGCTTGACTCAGGAGGGGCTCGCATCCAGGAGGGTGCCGTCAGTCTCATAGGTTATGATATGCTCTTCGTTCGTAATACGCTATATTCGGGGGTTATCCCACAGCTCTCCGTGGTGATGGGTCCTTGTGCCGGTGGTGCTGTTTATTCTCCGGCTATTGCCGATTTCATCTTTATGGTGAAGGGCGCGGGACAAATGTATATCACTGGACCTGTAGTAGTTAAAGCAGTTACTGGGGAGGATATCAGCCTTGATGACCTGGGTGGAGCGATGGTTAATGCCAGGAAAAGCGGTAACTGTCACTTCGTTGCTAACACTGATGAGGAGAGTCTTCAGATGGTGCGCCGTCTTCTAAGCTTCCTCCCACAGAATAATCGTGAGAAGACACCTAAAAAGGATATCAGCGATGACCCTGAGAGGAGAGATGAGGAGCTGCTAAATATCATTCCGGATCGATCTAACCAGGTCTACGACATGAGAAAGATTATTACTCGTGTAGTGGACAATAAGGACTTCATGGAGGTGCATCGCTTATTTGGTCAGAGTTCCATAGTAGGCTTTGCCCGACTGGCAGGACGGAGTGTAGGTATAGTGGCTCAGCAGCCCCAGTATTTGGCAGGCTCTCTCGATATAGATACTTCTGATAAGATTGCCAGGTTTGTTCGCTTCTGTGACTGCTTCAATGTTCCTATTATTACTTTTGTTGATGTACCAGGTTATCTACCTGGGACCCAACAGGAGTATGGCGGAATTATCCGGCATGGAGCAAAGATTCTCTTTGCCTATTCTGAAGCTACAGTTCCGAAGGTCAGTGTAGTTACCCGCAAAGCCTACGGTGGTGCCTATCTGGCAATGAGCAGTAAGGGGTTGCGTGGTGATATTAACTACGCTTGGCCCTCGGCTGAGATTGCAGTCATGGGTCCTGACGGTGCCGTAGATGTAATCCAGCGGAAGGAAATAAAAGAGTCTGCTAATCCTGCAGAGACACGGGCGAGACTTATAGCTGAATATAGGGAGAAGTTCGCTAATCCCTATGTGTCTGCCTCCTATGGCTATATTGATGATGTAATTGACCCCAGGGATACCCGGCCCAAATTGATTCACGCACTGGAGATGTTAGAGAATAAGGAAGATACTCTTCCCTATAAGAAGCATAGTAATATCCCATTATAGGATAAGTAGTCGAGAGTCGATGGTCAGGATTCCTGCCTATCGACTCCCCTGACTAATACTCTGTCGGATGTGATGTAGTGCCGCAGCTATCCCCTCTGGTGAGGCAAATACTGCTGCACCAGCTACTAATACTCTGGCACCTGCCTTAACCGCTTCTGGTGCTACCTTTGGGGTAATCCCTCCGTCTACCTCTAATTCGACTGCTAAGCCTTGATGGTCAAGTATCTGCCTTAATCTGGCTATCTTACCTGTCATCTCAGGTATATATGACTGCCCCCCGTAGCCAGGGTTAACTGTCATAACTACTACCATGTCCAGCACAGGCAGCATTTCATCCAGAGCTGTAAGTGAGGTGCTGGGGTTAATGGCAAGACCTGCTTTAATACCTGCTAACTTGATTTCCTGTATGACACGGTGGAGGTGAAGACATGCTTCGGCGTGGACTGTAATTATATTAGCTCCTGCCCGGACAAAGGATTCAATCTGCCGCTCCGGGTTGTGAATCATCAGATGGACATCCAGTGGGAGGTCTGTCCAGGAGCGGAGAGATGCTACTCCCCCAGCTCCCAGAGTAATCGGTGGAACAAACTGTCCATCCATAACATCGACATGTATATAGTCAGCTCCGGCTTTCGTTACCTCAGCTACCTGCTCCCCCAGACGGCTGAAATCAGCCGAAAGAATGGAAGGAGCAATCTTAATCTCCATCATGGGTATCCCTCTCAATTATCTTTTTGACTCGTGCAATCTGCATGGCTACCTGTCTGAATGCAGTTCCACCAATAACATCCCGAGCCTCGATGGAAGACTCAGCAGTAATGACATAGACATCCTGTCCAAATAGTGGAGAGAAGCTCTGGTATTCCTCCAGAGTGAGTTGAGACAACTCCTTCTGCTGACTGGAGGCATAGCGCACCAGCCTGGCTACCACATCATATGCCTCACGGAAAGGTAATCCCTTACCTACCAGGTAATCAGCGATGTCTGTAGCAGTAAGGTACCCTTTCCCGACCGCCTCTATAGTACGCTCAGAATTAATCTTCAGGGTAGCTACCATTCCTGTGAATGCCTCGATGGTAGAGTGAAGGGTATCTATGGTATCAAACAATCCTTCCTTGTCCTCTTGCAGGTCTCTATTATAAGCCAAGGGCAAGCCTTTCATCACGGTTAGAATACCCATCAGATTGCCATAGACCCTTCCTGTCTTGCCCCGTGCCAATTCCGCCACATCCGGATTTTTCTTCTGGGGCATTATGCTTGAACCTGTGGCATAGGAATCATCAATCTCAATAAACCCGAATTCACTAGAAGACCACAGGATTAATTCCTCCGCCATGCGAGAGAGGTGCATCATAGCCATACTGGCATCTGCTATGTACTCCACCACAAAATCCCTGTCGGATACAGCATCAAGGCTGTTCTGACTGATGCTACTGAAGCCCAGCTCCTGAGCCAGAAAATAGCGGTCTATAGGATAAGTAACCCCTGCTAGTGCTCCACTTCCCAGGGGTAGAACATCAGCACACCTGAAGCAATTATGAAACCTGGCAATGTCTCTCTCCAGCATCTCAAAATATGCCAGGAGGTGATGAGCAAGTAGAATCGGCTGAGCCCGTTGCAGGTGGGTATAACCGGGCATAATCACATCCTGCTCCCTTTCTGCCAGTCCAACCAGGGCTCGCTGTAGAGAACGCAGCTTATTCACAGTCTCTGATGTGGTCTCCTTGATAAACAGCCGCATATCTACAGCTATCTGGTCATTTCGAGAGCGGCCGGTATGAAGCTTACCGGCTACTTCACCAATCCTCTCAGTGAGTCGTGCCTCGATGTTCATATGGATATCTTCAAGCTCAGGGCGAAAAGGAAAGGTACCCTGCTCAATCTCTCGCCTAATGGATACTAACCCCATGATGATAAGCTCAGCATCCTTCTCGGAGATGATGTTTTGTCTTGCCATCATCCGAGTATGAGCAATACTGCCGGCAATATCCTGCCGATAGAGATGCTTATCGTAAGGAAGAGAAAGGGTATATTCCTTTACTACCTCAGCAGCATCCTTTTCAAATCGTCCACGGATAGGTTTCAATAGCTTACACCTTTGCTATTCATTATTTGGTCGTGCTACTCGTTTCACCTTTCACTTTTATACAATGCTTATGCTCTCTATTACCGTACTCCTCAACTCTATGAATCCTGATACAAGCTACATCACTGTAGTCATCTGACCCAACCGAAACCATAATTGACACAGATATAGTCTGTCCAGAAAATCTCAGACAAGGTACCCCTTTTTCAAAGAGAGTATAACATCTTCCACATCCTCACCTCGCAGTTTGATTCCTCGCAAAATCTGCTCCACCCGTTCATATTTTATTGGGTCATGAAGCTCGTCCAGAGAGTTGTAGTAGCCTGCTCTTCTTCCCAATCTGAAGTTAATCTTCTCCCCTTCGCTTAGAGCCTGATACTTTTTGATAACTGCCAGTATTTTCTCTTTATCCTGGGGCAACTTGCCCTCAACATCAGGCAGCAGATTTTCTATATGGTCACTGGCAAGATAGCTGGTTACCTCAAGCTCCTGAATAATCTCAGCAATCTCTTCTACAACCTCATCATCACTCAAGAGTTCAAACTTTCCATCTCTCCATTTCTGATATAGCGGCAGGTCATCCCGCAATACCAGGCTTCTAAGCCTGATAAAATCAGGATTTATGGCGTTAAGCACCTTGGCAGTCTCCGCCGTATGTTCCTTCGCCCACCGCTTACCACCTATGCCAGGCATAATATATTCTGAGAGAGACATACCAGATTCTACCACCTTCCTCCCCCCCTTGATATGTTCCTCAGCAGTGACCCCCTTCTGCACAAATTTCAATACCTCATCACAGCCACTCTCCAACCCCACATGCAGTCGTGACAATCCTGCTCCATAGAGTTCTTTCAGCTCCTCCAGACTTTTTCTGGCTGCTGTCTTTGACCTGCCATAAGAGGTAACTCGTGTCACACTAGGGAGAGTTTGCTTGAGATGCCTTATCACCTCAACCAGGTCAGGGGTTCTCATAATAAGTGTATTAGCATCCTGTAGGAAGACCCTCTGCGCATCAAAATATAGCCATAAAGCTACAACACGATACCCATCAGTAATAGGATTCTCATAGATTGAGGCTGCCACTTCCTTAACACTGTCCCCATATCCCCTGCGCCAGGCAAGCTCTTTAATTTGTTCCTCGATAAGTCTTACTGTATCAAGATCTCTCTTTATGTCCCCTACTGCCCGCAACTCAAACTTCCTGCCTTTGTTGGTAGTGCAGAATTCACACCTGTTCCAGGGACAGCTTCTAGTGGCTCTGATAAGTAGGGATTGTGACTCACTCGGTGGTCTTGAGGGTCCTACCTCGAAGGTGAGAGGCATCAATTCGGTATCATAAGATAGTACCATTGTTATCCTGCTACATTAAACTTGGGCAACTTTTTGGTCTGCTTCCTCCAGTGAACTATACCCTAAACGCTGGAATATACGAGTATATCTCTCATATCCCAGATTTCTCTTCTCTTCTACTGCCTGCTGCAGGTCATTATGGTAGGACTCGAGTGTCTCATCTGAATAGGTTTCCATCTCACTTTTGAGATAAACAGAAAAGGGTATAACTGAGGACAGGGCTCCACAATAATCTCCCACCTGTCCGTGTCCAATAATGTGAGGGTATTTATTGGAAAGCTCTGCTTGCCAATTGGATTCGATATTCACCATCTCATCGATTAGAGGATTTGTATTAATTGGCGGTATCAGATTATCCATTCGGGCATATTTCTCCGTCATCAGGTTTCTGTTCTTTTTTAAGGCAGCAAAAAGGTCGTTCAGGTAGGACTGTAGAGTGTTTTCTGACCATGACTCAAATGTCGCACCTCTCATCAACTTAAACCCCTCTCGCGATTCTTGGCACATTGTTGGCTGACCGGTGGGTACCTTCAGAAACATATTGAGTTCAATACCCAGGATTTTCTCAATTAAACGGCTCTTGTCTGCCATTTCATGCACTCCTCTCTAATGGTAACTTTTACTGTAACTGTTCACCTGCTCTTATATCATTACGAGGAGCACTAGCGACGAAGACGCAAGCTAATCTCTTTAATCCCCCTAAATCCCCCTTTACTAAAGGGGGACTAAGGGAGATTGCTTCGCTTTGCTCGCAATGACATCAGGTGAACGGCTACCTTCTACTGACTATTATTACAAGCAAGATGAACAAACTTATGTGGATATTATAACATAATTTTTCGTTGCTATCAAAAATTGTCTTCCTGGTTACCAGGAAGACTCAAGGTTCCTGGGGATTAGAGGATGCCGAGATTAGCTTGCGTCTTCGCTTTGCTCGCAATGACACAAGTAAACGGTTACAATCCAAATAACCAAAACTTGAGATAAATTCCGTAGCGTCCTCACTCCCGCGAGGATGATTGTTCGTTAGCATAGCGTCCACAGGAGTGACAACACTACTATATAGAACGACATAATTAAATGCGCATACACTGGAATTAAACTCTAATCTCTAAGTTCTAAATCCTAAATAATACCCAAATTAGAATAAGCAAAACCTTCTAGTGTAGTGTAACCGTAATAACTATACAGTTTGTCATTCCGTACTTGACACGGAATCCATCCCTGGACCTTCTGGATTCCCGCTGGAGTTTACCCCGTACTTGATACGGGACAGGAATGACATGGGGTGCTCCATTGTCAAGTCATAGTCTCTTCCAATACTTTTAGTGCTTCTGGAAACTTTAGAATAGGATAGCCTCTTCTTACGATTAGCCATTGTAGCGCCGATCGCCATTGGAGCGCCGAGGTTTATCCTGTTATCGTAGCGCCGAGGTTTATCCTCGGCAGGGGTGGGGGACAAGCCCCCACGCTAC
>JAUWOP010000036.1 GCA_030612045.1 Chloroflexota bacterium
CCTCAAGCCAGGTGGAAGCTATCCATGGAGTTGTGGTAGAATCCCTAACACTGGATACCTTAACAACAGACTCCCTGAGAGTAGCGGGACCCAATCTTAACATAGCCCCTATTCTGTCCTGATGATGGGGACCACCTCAAAAAGACGGAATCTTGCAAAGTGATATTCCTACCGAGAAACTGAATACTAAGTTTGCTACTCAGGCTGATTTTTGGCTGAAGCGATAGTCCTTAATCAACAAAACATCACAATGTTCAACTTGGGCTAAAACACCGCAACTCTTTTCCCCTGCTAAGATTACCTGGATTTAGAGTGACTTCGCCATCTATCAACCCCAAGGGTGATAATCCCCAAAGCCATAAGAGTCTCTATCATCAGTATGGGCTTTGAAGGTTCCCCAATCACAATCCAGCCTCCCGCTACTATGTACTCTTAATAGTGCTGCTTCCCCCACTCTAGCGTAAAAGAGTTCATGCAACAGGCTCAGTAACTGTTTATAACAGCATGATTGTGGCTTATTCCCGGTTCTGGAACCATCACCGAGATTGGGGGTACAACTGATATTCAGAACCAGATCAGCAATGCCCAATCCTACCCCTTAGCGTATCTTTGCAGGACCTTGACTTTTTACATAACAGTGATTTGTTATGTGTCATTCTCTACTGCCCTGTAATATTTTTACTTTTCTGAGCACTTCTTCAAACAACTCATACTCGGGCCCTTTAATAGTGTCCCAGTTAATTCCCTTGTTCTGAAACTCTGGATCTGAGCCAATTTCCATATAAGTTCGATAATTACTGAGCTTAAATAAAGCCTTATTTGTTTTTTCTAGCAATGGCAGATGATGTTCGATATCTAATTTGTGCAGCATGCCAGGAAGATTGTGAGCAAGATCGTTTCGATGTTTTCTTAGTGATTGAATGGTCAACACATCCTCTGAGTCTATAGCCTCCATGAAGTCACGCAGGTATAAAAGACATGCTTCGAATTGATTTTTATGTCGAGATAAAACGTCTTCTTCGTATGATTTGAACGGCATGCCCTCACCAAATGTCACGTCAGAATAAAATGCCTTGATAGGATTTACTATCAGGCTTTTTACTAACTCGAATGCAACCAGGATAAATCCTGCATACGTAAGCGCTCGTGTCAGTTCTTCCTCTGTCAGATTTCCTGCATTAGTCATTTATGACTCATCATTCTTTTGACGCATAACAACACAAGCTCACCTGCCACCAGGGGTTTGCCGAACAAGCCTCGACTGCCATAAGACCCCAGATAGCAGAATAAGACTCGTAAATCGCCGGCGGCAAAAAGCGCCGCTCGTTCCTCGCTCTGCTTTTTGCTGTCCGAATGCATTTACCTTGTTATGTGTTCTCTTAATCTTCGAATTTCTCATATTTCGCGTATAAACCCAAAGCGTTTCTGACACGATATTCAGAGGCTATTTCTTCTAAATTCTCGATTCTGGGAGCACTTAACGCTCCATCGCCAATGAAGCATGCAAAGTGCTCTTCATAGAATCTAGCCATTGACCTTGAGTATAGATCGTGCGGATTTATCGGACTATTACAAGATACAACCGATATTGCCGGAACTATGCTAATACCAACAATGGAATATAAAAACACAAACGAATCAGGGGTGAGTCCTAGCATTTTTTTGCACTGGCCTTGCATTCTTTCATATTCAGATTTGGTTATCTTTCCCGTTGGCCCAAGTAACTTCGCTTGCGCAAGAAAACCTTTGCTGAGCTTGAAGTTCGGGAGTTCTATTGATGCTACGCCTAAAAAATCAGCGCCATATTTTGATTCCTGGGCGTTCCTGCCTCGATCTGTGAGTGTCTTGGCTTTCCACGAAACACCTTTTATTTCATAACCTTCGAGGGCATGCTCAATGCGTCCTAACATCCTATCGGTAAAAGCAGGTTCTTGTTCTACACGCTGATCATTTAAGGCTGCTACCGCACCCATTGCAGCCTCTTCTATCACATGCGCAACCTCACGAATTATCCCGTAATATTTGAGCACGTTACTTTCCTCTTTCTATACATAACTTATTATTATATTAATATGTGTCTTCCCCTGTATATTTCCCCAATATCGACTTTGTATACAAACATTTGCTGTAAGATACGATATTATATGTAAAATAGCAAGGAGTCAGGGCACCA
The DNA here is from genome assembly GCA_030612045.1 of Chloroflexota bacterium. Classification (GTDB taxonomy): domain Bacteria; phylum Chloroflexota; class Dehalococcoidia; order UBA2247; family JAUWOP01; genus JAUWOP01. The sequence continues at coordinate 2,174 of JAUWOP010000036.1, forward strand.
AGGAAGCCCTGCCATCCCACCTCAGCTTTCCAGTACTCCTTAACGCTGGTCTTGTTCTTCAGGCTTTCAATGCCGATGCCCAAATAGTCTTCCAGCCAGTGGAGAAAGCCCTTACTCTCTGCCTGCTTCTTTTTATACAGCCGTGTCACCTCCTCTGCCAGGAAAGCCAAGCAGGTCATGAACTACATCAGACCGCTCCCGCTCCATGTCTGGAGAGCCGTCTGACTTCTGAGGTAAACAGGCATCTACCAGGTCCAGTAACTCACCAAAGATTTCCTGAATATTCATTACTACCCTGCCTATTTGGGGGATTTGACCCGATACCCCTTGTCATTGCTAACTACTATTGAGTGCTAGAAACAGCGTATGCCTTACCAATGACTTGCATCCCTTGTTCAAGGTTCTGCTCCAGCTTTTTTCGGGTTTCCTCAAAGAGTCTGATAGTCTCGGGTTCATAGAGATGCTCGCCACACTTCAGACAAACACCGGCATCAACCTGAAGGAAGGCGGTATTATTTCCCCCCCGAAACTACCTCCTCCACTTTCCTTTCTACCAGTTCACCGCCACAAATGGGGCATTTGCTGGGTAACTTCATAGACTTCACCTCCGCTTCTCAAAATCAATCCAGCGCTCAGGGTCGGGTCTGCAGGTGGTGATAAGAATAGCCAATTGTCTCTCTACATCATATCCCCAAACAGTATGGATAGGCTCGCCTTTATCATTCTTCCCCAAAATAAGACAGCTAGGGAAAGGGAAATCATCGGGATAACCCTCAATGATTTTACCCCCTTCAACCGAGATAAGGATATCCCCCAGTGTCAAATTATCTGCTGTCATCTCCTCTTTGGTATGCCTTGTTACCAGGTAATTACTAGTTCTTATACTTTCTGTGATAGATTCCAGCATTCAGGATTCACTCTTTGCTTTCCTTAAGTTCCTCATAATACCGCCTTTCCCCCTTAGTTACCAGCCGCTCCCGCTCCTCTTTGGGAAAGAAGCCTGATTCCTCTGTATATTGTCTGCGAAAGTGGGACACTTCAGAACTCAAAACCTTGTCCACTGATGGTGCTATCATAGCTCTTCCTTTTAATCTTGCCATTGGTCTGTGGGTGATAAGGCGAGGCTATGATGTGCCTGATGCCCACCAAGAGACTACCCAACTAGCCATCATAGTATGATATTCCCACCGCTATGCTAAAAATGGTCTCTTAATAGTGCTGCTTCCCTACTGTGGCATAAGGGTTTATGCAAAAGGTTCAGTGACTGTTTATAACAGCATGTTTGTGGCTTATTCCTGGTTCTGGAACCACCACCGAGATTGGAGGTGTAACTGATATTCAGAACCAGATCAGCAATGTCCAACCCTACCCCTTAGGGTATCTCTGCAGGGCTTTGACTTTTTACATAACAGCACCTGGTTGGGCACCTCTTTGGAATTACTACGTTGTTTCAGATTCATCTGCCAGGAGTGACTGCAAGGCTTCCTTCACTTGGTCGTGAGTTAGGGTTCTTTTTGGCCCGTGAAATTGGTAGACACCCTTTCTGGTTTTCTTGAGAAACCCCCTTTCATCCCACTTCTTGAGGAGAGTGGAACTCAAGACTTGCTCGGATCTGGTGTGGCCCATACCAGCAAGCTCCCTGAGCTCCTTGGGAGTAATGTATCCGTGGTTGTAATCTAGCTGTAGTCTCCTTGCAGAGTCGAGCAGGTCCTCTTCTTCCGCATCAGAAAGCTGCTTTGAGTCCTTGCCTTCTCCAATGAGAACGCTCACCCAACGGTGCAGAACGATCTTGTCTTTTTCTTTATAGTAGAAGATAGGCCCCCCGAGATCAGAGAGAACCTCAGCGAATAGAGGGAGAGATTCGCCATCTATATAGTGCCGAATACTGCTAACTGACTGCCCACGCCACAATACGAGAGCGTTTGCGATTAGAGCTTTCTGCTCATCCCTGTACATTTCTTTTAGCCGGTTGAGTATGCGAAGTTGGGTAGTGTCCTGGGTCCCACCATACAGATAGAGCCGCCACCGGTCATACCGGCCGCCTGTCTCTAGAACTACATGTGGTGGCTGCTTACCTGACTTGAGAGAATCAGCGAAGATGAGGTTCTTGCCTCTGCCCAGTTCGTCTACAAAGCCAGCCATTCGTAGTGTTTCCATCATGAGACTGTTTATCGTATTGTGGGAGCGAGAAAACCATTTGTTGGCAAAGAACTCAGACTCACGCATGCAAACGTTGCTGACACAAAGCCGATCCAGAAAGAGCTCGACGATGATGTCACCGTCCTTCTCAACGTAGGCAGCATGGGCAACCGCGTTAGCCAGCGCTTCTTTCAAAGCTCTCGGAGGGTAAGGATCTCTATCCAAACCTGCGGAAGTTCTTGTCCACTCCTGCACATGCTCCGCAAAGGATGCTTTTAAAATGCCAAACATCCCTGCGAAGGTCTTGTTTTCGACAGGGTTCTCATAGGCGTCATAGTACACAACCCTGTATTTACTGTCGCCAAACAGTATCCGACTGGCATTGGTATCGTTGATGCCTAAGCGAGCTAGTATGTCCTGGGGGGAGAGATTATCAAACGTCGTAATCGGAATTTTGGGGCTGCGTTTGGATATGAGATCAGCTAGCTCCCTAACACTCTGTGGCTCGTATGATGTGAAAGCCTGTTGCGCAGTGTAGTCTGAGAGACCGGGTAAAGAGACCGTCAGTTGCATTATCTCGGCGGGGGCCATCTCTGCAATAGTGGTGCCGGAGCTCTTGTACGCAGAGTTGCCCCAGTACACGACTGCGCCTGGGTTCCTGCACTCGATGATAATGAACCATTGACCGTTAATCTCATGACAAGTGACCCCGATGCAGGTCGCTTGTGGATTGAGGTACTGATTCATGTGGTTTGAGATAGTCTCTTCTGCTTGTTTTGCCCAGTTCTCATCGTGACCAAACAACTTGCCTGAATCTGTAATACCCACGCAAAGCCATATCGAGTTATCCAGTATCCTGTTTGCAAAGGCACTCAGCTTCTTTCCATCACTTTGATGCCAGTTTTGCTTCAGCTCAAGATTCGGCTGACGGTATTCAAGCAGAGTGCCAGCATTGATGTGGGTAATGATTTCGTCTTTTGTTTGCAACATGTCGTTCTCTGATTCTTAAAGGTGCCTAACTTATTATTATAAGGAAGGTAATGGCTGAACTTACACTCTACACAACCGAGGGATAACGCAGGTATTCAGCCATCTCTCTAAATTTGTGCCTGACAAATTTTGGTTTATCTCCTACGACATCGCAATGAGCAGGATTCTCTTCCTGAGGTGCCCTTTCGACTTCTTGATTGAGAGACAGGCAAAGCCCTGCCGAAATCGATGCCACACCAAATCCTCGATAATCGCGTAGCGTATCGTCAACGGTGGATAGCCTCATCCAGTCAACCGACATTCGGTTTGTGTGACTGCTATTTTGGAATGCACCAGACGAGACTTTTCCTGTGTTGGAATCGTAGTATTCTGGAGCAATTCTCCTCAGGAAGCTCTCATCGGAGGCAAAGGTTTGACTGCTTTCATTCATCTCTTGCATCTGGGGCAAGGTTCCCTCAGGTTCAGGCACTTATTCTTTGAAGTAGCTGCTCCAAACCTTCCATCTCTAGAGTGGCTTCTTCTGCCTCATGATCCTCACCTGTAGTTGTGGTCTCCACCAACAAGTATGTAATTGGTTCTCCAGTTGGTGGTATCTCTAAGGCCAGCTCTTTCCCGGGGAGCTCCCATTCGATTTCAATCCCGCCATTAGGAGAAGGTGCCACAAAAAACTGTTGGGAAAATCCGGCAGCCATCAAGACGGTTAGGATGGACCTACCTTTCTCAATTGCCTTATCGCTTATACGTGGGGCACCATAGCTATCCCAATTCTCAGGAAGCTGTCTTAATTGCTTAAAACGTTGTTCCCAGGTCGGAAGTGAATCACTAATACAAAGCTGCTCTAGCTCATAACCAGTTCGCGGGGTTATTTCCTCCTCAACTTTATCTATGAACGCTTTAGATGAATCAGCAGAACTGAAAAAATCGCGACGATGCTGCGGGTCAAAGTCCAGGTTAAGCCTTTGCTCTTGCCACTTAAGAATGGACCCTCTGAGGTTTTGAAGAACCCAAGGTACGGTACCTTCATGAGATGACCGAGGAAACCATGCAAGCTGATGGAACACCACTGGCGAGGCAGTAGTGGCTTCCCTATCCCTTATCTCCACACTTGTGTCATATGCTAATACGCTCTCAACCATTGCCTGCTTTTCCTCCTGCCAACATCAACTCGGTCAACTCCTGCGAACGGCTCTTCAAGGTTAGAAGAGATTTCGTCACATTAGCAGCCTTACGGGCAGTCTTAGTGACATAATTGAAATTGTAGTTAAATACAATAGTTTGGTCACCTTCATAATTGATTTGCACCGTCAATATGCACGGCTTAGACTCTACTCGGATAGTACCACCATATTTGATGCTCCGACTATTGAATACTTGATTTAGGTTCAACTTATCTATCACTAGCTTCACCCGTGGCAAAGGTTTTCCAGATGGCTCAGGTGAATATACCCAAACGAAGTTCAAACCAAGTGACCGATAAGGAATGCGCGGCAGCATATGAAAGTAAGCACTTGCCGTTTGTCCACAGGCCGAAATATGCTCTTCATCCAAGACCTTGGATACTAACTCCAGCCTCTCCATATCTACTGTAAGAAGAAAAGATGCGGAATCAAACAGTGAAAACGGAGGCGTATGAATAAAATTGGATGGGGACTCCTTAATTAATAAAGCCTTTTGTACCCAGTCTGGAGAAATGATACTCGGGTTATGAGCCTGAGCCAATATTACAATACTAGCTTTGCGTAGTTGCAACATAACTGCCTAACTGCCTCGACTATATCCAGTGCGCAGATTACCAAACACTTGAGCACTAGTTAATAGCCCACTACTTGACGCCAACCTCTCATCCGAAAGTAGTATATCACATGCATTCCACATTTGTTAAGTACTAGTCTCTTCCAACACAAGATGAGCCTCTTGATTCCCTTGTAAAGGCTCCTGAGGTAAGACACTCCCTTAGCTAGGTATTCTATAGCTATAGTGCCTTCCTGGTCAAATTTTGTTCTCTGGCTACATCCAGCAGATTACTTTTACTCAGTGGCTGCACCTTTACCATATGCTTCTTATGAGCTGTCAGGTGTAAGCCTGAGTTTGCCCTATATTATATGCAACGGCATAAATAGCTGCGCACAGGATATATGGGGGATTTCTAAACTCTAAATAAACCCTCATGGGTGGTTGCCCACCAACGAATGATGAAAATAAGTTGTCATTGCGAGCCTTTCCCCTTGTCATTGCGAGCAAAGCGAAGCAATCTCATCGCCACTCCCACCACCGAGATTGCTTCGGCACTGCGTGCCTCGCAATGACACACTATAGGGATGCTCCTCGTAATGACAGATGTGGGGATGAGTCTATTTTCAGAACAAATCTTTGTAGCGTTGCCACTCCTGTGGCAACGAGTAACCGTCCCTGTTGACTTCAATTCATATCTGATATAGGATAGCCGTAGAGTAGTACCCTCGAGTGACAGGAATTGAATATCCCCCACAGCATGAGTGAGAACAATTCGCTATCCTCTCTATATCGGTCTGGTCAATCTGTGCCCCTTCCAGGTCTCTCAAATGGGTGAACGGTTAGACAATTTCATTAGAGGGTCAGTAGAGTCAGGACTAAAGGTCAACAATTAGTGAACCTCATTCTGTATAATGCCAATGTAGTTACCCTGAATCCAGCTTGCCCCCGCGCAAGAACAGTGGTTATTGCAGGTGACAAGATTACCGCTGTAGAAGATAGCACAGCCGTTATGAATAGGGGACTTACGAGCTTCAGCGGCAAGAATAGTGGAGTATCCCGAATGATAGATTGCGAGGGCAATACTATTATTCCTGGTTTTAACGATGCTCACTGTCACCCTCTCGCTTTTGCTGCTAGCCTGCTCAGTATTGATTGTAGCGGGTTAAAGAGTATAGCTGAAATCCAGTCTCAAATTCGCCTCCAGGCAGAGCGAACCCCCCATGGAGAATGGATAAAGGCATTGGGCTACCATGAATATTCTCTTGCTGAAAAACGTCATCCTACCCGCTGGGAATTAGATGAAGCCTCCCCCTATCATCCGGTCAAGCTGAATCATCAGTCGGGTCATGCTTGTGTATTGAACAGCCTGGCAATGGGACATGCGGGAATATCAGGTGAGACTCCGGAGCCCCAGGGAGCAATAATAGATAGAGACCTGGAAACAGGAGAACCCAATGGGATTCTCTTCGGGATGAATGAATACGTAGATAGAATAATGCCACGGCTTTCGGCAGGAGATTTAGAGCGAGGTGTAGAGCTAGCTAATACAGAATATCTTTCTCATGGCATCACATCCCTTCAGGATGCTACCTGGAGTAATAGTGCGGAGAGATGGGAAACCTTAAGACAGCTCAAGAGTGATGGTAGTCTTGTACCTCGTATCTCTATGATGATAGGTTTTGACGAGATGAGCCACTTTCAAGGGGAAGGGCTGGTAAGTGGTAAGGGTGATGAACATCTGCGTCTGGGGGCAGTCAAGATTGTGCTTGATGAGGTCACTGGTGCCCTGAACCCTACTCAGTCAGAGTTGAACCATATGGTGCATCAGGTATGCCAGTGTGGCTATTGGGTGGCTCTCCATGCCATCGAAGAGAATACGGTAAGGGCAGCAATCGAAGCCCTCGAGTATACCCTGAGTCAATCAACCACCTCAATCCTCCTCCGTATTGAGCACTGTTCGGAATGCCCTCCTCGTCTGTTATACCGCCTGAAGAATATCGGAGCTATGATAGTTACTCAGCCAGCATTCCTGTATTACAGTGGTGAGAGATACATGGGAAGTCTGTCGGAGACACAGTTGGGGTGTCTCTACCGCATCGGCTCCTTTTTAAGAGAGTGTAAGTGTTGCGAAAAAGGGGTGAGAGTCGCTATCTCATCTGATTCACCTGTGGTACCTCTCAATCCACTGATGGGAATATATGCTGCCGTTACCAGAGAGACAGAAATGGGGAGGATTATTCTCCCCCATGAGAAGGTCTCCCCTGCTGAAGCGTTGCAGATGTATACCCTGGAGGGAGCCTATGCCTCTGGTGAAGAAGGGATAAAAGGGAGCATTACTCCTGGTATGCTTGCTGACCTGGTGGTATTGGATGCTGACCCTACAGAAGTACCACCAGAAGAGATAAGGAGTATTCGGGTAGTAATGACTATCGTGGGTGGGGAGATTGTATGGGAAATGCAGGTGTAAGCATTGTGAAAAGCGCAAGGTGTGATTATAGCAGAGCTGTGGACTATATTCTCAGTTTTGCTGACTACGAAAGACTATCCCGCTCGGCAGTAGTTTTTGACCTGCGAAGGGTAGAGGAGCTACTGGAAAGATTAGGTAACCCTCAGCAGCATAAACATTATGAAAAAGGAGAGACAGGACCAAGGTCAGTACATATTGCTGGCACCAAGGGAAAGGGAAGCACTGCAGCTATGATTGCCTCTATCCTGACTCAGTGTGGTTATCGCACCGGACTCTACACCTCACCACATCTTCATAGTCTGAGAGAGAGAATAAGGGTAGATGATGTGACAATTCCAGAGGAGAAACTAGTAAACCTGGTAGAACAGTTAAAGCCTGAAGTTGAGGTGATAAATCAGAAGGGGACCTTGGGTCAGCTTACCACCTTTGAGATATTGACTGCCCTGGCATTTACTCATTTCAGGAATGAGGATGTGGATTTTCAGGTATTGGAGGTGGGGTTGGGAGGACGACTCGACGCTACCAATGTGGTGAGTCCTGAAGTATGTGCTATCACATCTATAAGCCTTGACCATACTGAGATTCTGGGGAATACCCTATGTCAGATAGCGAAGGAGAAGGCGGGAATTATCAAGAGTGGGAGTGTAGTAGTGAGTTCCCCTCAGGATTCGGAAGTGTCTAAGGTTATAACCAAAACATGTCATGAGAAAGGAGCGGAGTTGGTCAGGGTGGGTAAGGATATTATCTGGAGAAAGCTCTCATCTGACTTATCAGGACAATCATTCACAGTGAATGGGTTGGTGAATAACTATGAATTGTGGATTCCACTGCTGGGTGAGCATCAGTTGGAAAATGCTGCTGTAGCTGTGGCTACATTAGAGAGCTTGAGCAGGACAAGTACCCCTGCCTGCTACTCTGGAGTAAAGGATACTGCAGTCGAGAGTAGCTCGACCAACATTAGCCAACCTACCCTCCCAGGGAACCGTGGCATAATTTCCCTTCATGGCATAGCCAGAGGGATGGCGCAGGTACGATGGGAGGGGAGGCTACAAGTTTTGTCTCAGCAACCCCTGATGGTTGTTGATAGTGCTCATAATGGCTATTCTATGAGAAAGCTGAGGGAGGCATTATGGGAATACTTCGATTTCGAGCGGTTACTCTTGATAGTGGGGATTTCTCATGATAAGGATGTAAATACAATGATAGCGGAGCTCATCTCTTCCTGCTGCAGTGAGGTGATTATTACTTGCTCGAAGCACCCTCGGGCAATGGATGTATCTGCTCTGGCTGAGGAATTTCAGCACAGAGGAGTGATTCTACGGCAGGCGGGAACTGTCGATGAGGCAGTAGAGTTAGCACTCTCGCTGGCGCAGCAACGGGACCTTATATGTGCCACAGGTTCACTCTTTATAGTAGCTGAGGTAATAGAATACATGAGAGGTAGGGAAGGAAACTAGTGGAGATAGTCTCTGTCTGATGCCCTGGGTGGTGAGGCTATGCTGAAGCTAGGGGGGGGGTACACACTGTTGACCCTTCCTTTTCCCGTAGTGTAGAATTAGAGGTGTTTTAATCCCTTGCAAATTCTTGTAAAAGAGGAAGGTTAATATGGATTTTGTGTTCACTCCAGAGCAGGAAAGATTTCGTGCTGAGATAAGGGAATTTCTAGAGAAGGAGATACCTCCTGAATTTCGGAGGAAGCCCGAGAATAACTGGATTCGTGGTTTCTGCCCTGAACTCTCCCGCAAACTAGGCCAGAAGGGATGGATTGGTCTCGCTTGGCCCAAAAAGTATGGTGGGCAGGAGAAGAGCTACATGGATCGCCTTGTTCTTACAGAGGAGTTGGTGTGCTCCGGAGCGCCAGTGTTTTCCCACTGGTTCGGTGACCGCCAGGTAGGTCCTGCCATATTAGCTCATGGTACTGAGGAACAAAAACAAAAGTTTCTAACAGGTATTACTAGGGGAGAGATACAGTTTGGCGTAGGAATGAGCGAGCCTGAGGCAGGTTCCGACCTTGCCTCACTTCAACTAAGAGCTATAGAGGAAGGCGACCACTTCACTATCAATGGTCAGAAGGTATGGACCAGTGGCATCCATAATGCCCATTATATCTATATGGTGGCAAGGACAGACCCGGATACACCCAAGCATCGAGGCATTAGTGAGCTGGTAGTGGATGTGAACCTTCCTGGTATTACTATTCGCCCTCTGAAGGATATGACCGGGGAGTATGACCTTAACGAGGTATTCTTTGATAATGTCAAGGCACCTCTTGACAGCCTCATTGGAGAGAAGAACCATGGGTGGTATCAAATTGCGGAGCAGCTAGATTTCGAGCGGAGTGGTGTTGAGCGGCTAATGTCTAATTACCCCCTGCTTCGGGACACAGTGGAATATGTACGAAAAGCAGGATTGAATAAGGTAGACTGGATTCGGCGTAAATTGGCGCAACTGGAAGCGGAGTTTGAGGTGGGTCGCCTGCTTGTCTATCGAGTTGCCTGGATGCTTTCACAAGGTAAAGTGCCTAATTATGAGGCTGCTATGGCAAAGGGTTACGGTACTGCTTTTGAGCAGCGCTTGAGTAATGCTATAACTCAGATACTGGGGATGTACGGACAGATCGCCGATGATTCTGAGGATATTCCCCTCATAGGGAGGGCTGTTTCAGCCTATCTCTATTGCCCTGCCTACACCCTTCAGGGTGGAACTTCAGAGATTCTAAAAGGTATCGTGGCTACACGAGGGCTTGGACTACCAACAAAATAAGAGATGGAAATTAAGGAAGACGAATTACATCTGGAGGTATGAGCTATGGACTTTAACCTTAATGAAGAGCAAGAGATGCTACGAAAGATGGCGCGGGACTTCCTCACTACCGAAAGTCCCAAGTCACTAGTGAGAGAGATGGTAGAGGATGATAAGGGTCACTCTGAGATACTCTGGCAAAGGATGGCGGAGCTAGGGTGGATGGGTCTGGCTTTCCCAGAGGAATATGGTGCAACTGGTGGCAGTTTCCTTGACTTGGCCGTGCTATTGGAAGAGATGGGCAGAGCCTGCCTTCCTGGACCTTTCTTCTCCAGTATAGTGCTAGGGGGTATGACTCTCATGGAAGCAGGCAGTGAGGAACAGAAACAAAGGTTTTTACCCCTTCTGGCAGAAGGAAAAGTAATTCTTACTCTGGCGATATTGGAAGAGGATGGGCAATACGACCCAAAGTCAGTTAAACTCACTGCGAATGCTGAGGGTAGTGACTATGTGCTCCACGGTACTAAGATGTTTGTCCCTGATGCAGCAGTAGCAGACTATATTATCTGTGTAGCTCGGACAGGGGGCAGTGGCTCCTCGGGTATAACCCTTTTCCTGGTAGATGCAAAAAGCCAGGGGTTGAGTCTCAGTCCTTTCATTACTCTTGCCGGTGATAAGCAGTACCGTATAACCTGGGATGGAGTACGAGTGCCGGGCGAGAACATCCTGGGTGAGAAGGATAATGGCTGGATATATATAGAGAAGGTATTGCAGAAGGCAGTGGTAGGTCTTTGCGCTATGATGGTAGGGGGAGCACAACAGACTCTGGAAATGACTGTGGACTATGCTAAGGAAAGAAAGCAGTTCGGACGCCCTATTGGCAGTTTCCAGATTATTCAGCATCACTGTACTGACATGGCTACAGATATGGATGGCGCTCGCTTTATTACCTATCAGGCAGCATGGAAGTTGAGCGAGGGATTACCCTGTATCAAAGATATATCTATAGCAAAGCTATGGACAGGTGAAGCCTTCAGAAGGATGACTTCTCTTGCAGTGCAGGTTCATGGTACTCTTGGCTGGATGGACGACCACGATGTACCTTTCTATTATAAGCGTGCTAAAGCATGGGAGCTGTGGCTTGGTGGTGCCGACTTCCACCAGGATGTGGTCGCCACTGAAATGGGATTGTAGATAGTAGAGAGATAGTCTATGCTTGAATAGTCTAAGGGTGGAGGTACACAAGATGGCAAAAAGTATCAAGTGGCTTAGTCATGCAGGTTTTGTAATAACCACCCCCGGTGGGAAAAAGATACTGATTGACCCGTGGCTTACGGGTAATCCTCTGTGTCCCCTGAAACCAGTGGATATCACTGAGGTGCATCTCATATTGGTTACCCATGACCACTTTGACCATGTTGGTGATGTAGTAGAGATTGCTAAAAGGACCGGAGCAACTGTTATTTCCCAGCCGGAAACTGCTGCCATGTTCAAAACAAAAATGGGGCTTCCCGAGGCACAGATTGTCTATGGGGGCTTCGGCATGAACATTGGAGGAAGCGTAACAATTGACAATATAGTAATAACTATGGTACAGGCATTTCACTCATCCGAGAGTGGCTCGCCCTCAGGCTATGTCATCAAGCTGGAGGATGGTACCTCTATCTATCACGCTGGAGATACAGGAATCTTCGAGAGTATGAGACTCATAGGGGAACTATATCCTCTAGACCTCGCACTCCTACCTATAGGTGGTGTGTTCACCATGGACCCCTACCAGGCATCAAAAGCACTGGTCTTGCTCAATCCCAAGAGGGTAATACCTATGCACTACAAGACCTTTCCTATCCTGGAGCAAGACGCGAGCAACTTTGTCAATATGGCAAAGAAAGAGGCTCCACAGGTAGAGGTTATCCTCCCGCAGCCGGGAGAAGAGTATAATCTATAGGAATAGTTTATTACTCCACAGTTGACGCAAGAAAGAACCAGGGGCTAAAATTAGAGGTGTGGAGGGGGAGGTAAGCATGATTGAAATGTGTATTGATAGCATTCGGGTAAGCTTAGTAAATCAACAGCGAGTGGTAATCCTGAAGGAGAAGACTGCTGACCGCTATCTACCTATATGGATTGGCCCTGCTGAAGCTGATGCCATCGCTATAAAGCTACAGCAAATTCCGGTATCCCGTCCTCTGACCCATGACTTGCTCAGTTCAGTTATTACTACACTAGGGGCAAGAATAAGTTTTATAGATATTACCGACCTTCAGAGTGACACCTTCTATGCCAAGCTGATTCTGGACTTTAATAGTGGAGGCCAAGTGGAGGTTGATTCTCGGCCTAGTGATGCTATAGCCCTGGCTATAAGGGCGCAGGCTCCCATTTATGCCGAAGAACCCGTGTTGGACCATGCAGGCTTTATCCTGGATAAACAAACAGGTGAGCCACGGCCAGCCACCTCACAAGATACTGTTAGAAGTAGTGCAGTTGGTGAAGATGAACTGAAGCGACTTTCAGCCTTCTCCGATTTTATTAGCACGCTTGACCTCGATGGTCTGGGTAAGGATAAGCCATCAGAAAAAGGTGAAGGTGAAGGTGTCTGATTTTTTTGAGGTTGGGATAATTAGATAATCCCCTACTCTGATTTATATGGGGCAGGTAAGGGTAAATTATAGCGTAAGTGTTACGAAAGAAGAGCTTTTGCAGTTAGCTATAAGTACTCTCTTTTAGAGAGGGGAGGGGGTGTATGTCAGGGCATTCCAAGTGGTCCACAATCAAGAGACAAAAGGGGGTAACCGATGCCCGTCGGGGACAGCTATTCACCAAACTTGCAAAAGAAATCATAATAGCAGCTCGACAAGGTGGTGCTAACCCCGAATTTAATTCTCGCCTCCGACTAGCAATACAGAAAGCCAAAGACCATAATATGCCGCTGGGTAATATTGAGCGTGCTATTAAGCGGGCTAATAATGAAGGTGAGAAAACCCTGATGGAGCTAACCTTCGAAGGGTATGGTCCTGGTGGAGTAGCATTACTTATGGAAGCCCTTACAGATAACCGTAACCGAGCCTTGCAGGAGATTAGAGGCACCCTTGCCCGATGCAATGGTAGCTTGGGAGAAGCTGGTTGCGTATCGTGGCTCTTTGAACTTAAGGGAGTGATTATCCTTGGGGTCAGTGAAGCCAATGCAGAAGATGTGGTATTGTGGGCTATAGACAATGGCGCTGAGGATGTTAAGATAGAAAGAGAATTTATAGAAATCTACACCAAGCCCGCAGATTTAGAGGCTATGCGACATGCCCTGGAAGATAAGGAATTCCCGGTCACCTCTGCTGAGGTTACACTGGTACCCAACACTACAGTGGAGCTTGAGGGTGACACTGCCATCCAGGCGCTGAAGCTTATTGACCGACTGGAAGGGCTGGATGATGTGCAGCGAGTCTCCTCTAATGCCGATTTCTCCTATGAGACCCTGGAGAAATTCCAGTTTCAATCATAAACCTTGAATTCGCAAATCTAGAATGCGTTCAGAGCTTTAAGAATAGTGCGTGTGCTTGGAGTTGACCCCGGAAGTATAAGGATGGGTTACGGGATAATCAGCAGGGAGAATGACTCTTTCATCCTGATAGACTATGGAACTCTCTCCTCTCGACCTGATACCCCACTAGAATTCAGATTGTATCATCTGTTCCAGGAGTTACTATCCGTGCTCAGCCGCTACCACCCATCAGAGGTTGCATTGGAGGAGCCCTTTGTCTCCAGAAGAAATGTTCACGCTGCTATAGTGGTAGGGCAGGCACAAGCAATAGCCATCCTCGCTGCCACCAGTCAGGGTATTCCTGTATATCGGTATACCCCTGCAGAGGTAAAACAGGCAGTAACCAACTCTGGAAGAAGTAGTAAGGAGCAGGTACAAGAGATGGTGCGACTTCACCTGAATCTATCTACGCTCCCCCAATCCCTCGATTCATCTGATGCACTGGCTATAGCCTTATGCCACTTACAAAGAAAACACTGGAATGAATTGCTGCAGCAACAATCATCACCCTAGCTATAAGACCAGAAGCCTAAAAGACACAGGACAGTAACAATCACCCCAGCAATGAGCACCCCTATCGTGATGGAGATGAGTGACCTCTTGAAGGGCAATCCAAATAAGAAGGCAACGATGGAAGCAGTCCAGGCACCTGTACCTGGTAGAGGGATAGCAACAAGGAGAATCAATCCCATGCGCTCATATTTTTCAACGATTTTTCCTCGTCTCCTGGTATGCTCCAGAATCCAGTCCAGTCCTCTATTCAAAAGGGGTACTCTACCAAGTGCCCTGGCAATATAATTCCAGAAGAGCAGCAGGAAGGGAACAGGAATAAGATTGCCTATTATAGCAAGAGGGAAGGCATAAACCAGGGGTATATGAAGGAAGAATGCCAGTGGTATAGAGAGGCGAAGTTCAACTATAGGGAGTGCTGATACAATAGCTATTAACAGCTCTGGAGGTAATCCTAGAGCGCGCAAAGTTTCGCATATCTCATATCCCATATTTTACTTTCTTATCATACCAGACCCACTCACCACTCCCTACCTGTAGTTGACAGCCAAACTTAGTGGACAGGTTCTGCAACTAAATATAAATTAGAGTGTTATCCCAAGCCACTCCAGGATGAAGCCCAACCCCCACCACCCCAGGAAGGCAACTCCGGTATTTTTGATAGTTTTCCCTCCCCAGCACAGGAGAAAGAATTTCCACAGGGGAAAGCGTATTGCACCAGCAGCGGCACCAAACATATCAAAGAGGGGATTAAACACAGAGGAGGCAAAGAAAATAACCAGTGAGCCTCTCTTTCTCACCCACCCTTCTATACGAGAGTAGAGCCTAATTTGTCTACTCTGGAGGGCATTATGGCTACCCCAGCCTACCATATAACCGGTAAGCTCTCCAATAGCTTCACCTAATCCTGCAGCAAGTCCTATAAATATAGGATTAGTTATCTCCCTACTCATACCACCCAGGGCGAAAACAACAGGGGTTCCTGGTATAGGCACAATAATGGTGGAACCTGCCAGTATAGCGATAAAGAAGGCACCAATATAGCCATACTGCCTGAAATTACCCAGATTGTTGCATCCGTAGATAAACCCGCAAACTATCAGCACCAACACTATGACTCCTGCTGCTACAGTTACCCACCATGTCCCCAGGTAAGCTTTGCGGCGTTGCTGCGGCTTATCCAATGTAACTATTTCGGCAGGTTGTTCATCTTGTTCAGGCTGCTCACTATTCTGTTTCATGGAACCTCATTTACTGAATCTATACAGATTTAGGTTGAGGAACAAGTTTGCTATGTGATATGATACAGGAGGTTTTGAATTAGAGCAACCTTTCACAAGAATACTCCAAACTTCATAAGGAGTGTCCCTGTAGCTCAATAGGATAGAGCAACTGCCTTCTAAGCAGTAGGTTGGGAGTTCGAGTCTCCCCAGGGACGCCAGAGTGTATTTTGTCTGTGGCAGGAAAGATTCCTTTATGTGTTACCTGGCGAGGCATTTGAGCTAAAAGCAAAAACCCTTTCTACCTCTTCTGCACTAACAGAGGGAATATTATTTGAACTGTCCAACATCAACCCATTCTTACTTGAGGATAGTCCAAAAGTCACATGCCGCTCCTCTTTCTTTCCGTGGATTGAGGTTCATCCGAGGACAAATGAATGAACACAGATAGAACCTTCATAACTAATGAAGGGGGAAACACCCTTAAGGAAAGGTTTCGCGTTCTTCTAAAAGACACGCGTTTCTTTGATGTTCTGGTTGGCTACTTTTATACCAGCGGTTTTTATGTTCTTTACCAATCATTAGAAAGTACCGAAAAAATCAGGATTCTCATTGGCATTAATACCAATAAACAAAGCTATGATTTGATTCAGCAATCTCAATCTCCAGTGCAGGGAAGCTTTCAATTCTCCCATTCTGAAGCAAAAGGGGAATTCTCCCAAGCTCTTGTCCAAGAAATGGAGAGTTCCGAGGATAACAACGATGTTGAGGATGGAGTCAGCAAATTCCAGGAGTTGAGGTGGTCCCCATCATCAGGACAGAATAGGGGCTATGTTAAGATTGGGTCCCGCTACTCTCAGGGAGTCTGTTGTTAAGGTATCCAGTGTTAGGGATTCTACCACAACTCCATGGATAGCTTCCACCTGGCTTGAGGC
>JAUWOP010000056.1 GCA_030612045.1 Chloroflexota bacterium
TATGGCTACTTTGGCTTTAAATGATGGGCTGTGCTTGCTGCGGTTCTGTTTCATGTCCTGCTCCTCCTATCTCTCTTTGTATTCTAGTATTCTAGGAGCAAAACCCGCTCTTAACAACCTGTCCGAAATTTGGGGACCACCTCCCCTATCCCCCCTTGCCCAAAAAGAAGAGGCTAAAGCTCTCGACATTCATAGTTGATTATACAGGTTATAAGATAGGAGAACTGTTCATTAAGTTATCTATCAATATTTCGATCAAGAACGACATATCGGAGATTTATTTGACGCACTTTACTGAGCTGGAAGATCGCCTGGTGGAACTAATCTTTGAATACGGCTTCTATAAAGTAGCGGTTAACAATAGAGGTGAAGACATATTCCTGAAAAGGTTAGTAGCTGATAGGGGTGAAGCGGTTAATATGTCTCCTGTAGAATTCGCTGGAGAATTCTATCCCAGCTTTTATGATGGGAGACTCGTAAAGAAATTTATTGTGCCTATTCGTCCTGAATATCACAGCAGGCTCTTTACCGATTTCCTAGGGAGGCAAACGACATTGCCTGAGTCTGTCGGTGAGTTCATCACTGAAGGAAATACCATAAAGAAGGCATATCTCTCTCATTCAAAAATCAAAGGTATAGAGTCGGGAGATATTCTCCCCTTTTATCTATCAGGAAGAGCAGAAATCACTTCCGTCGGAATTGCCGAATCGGCATATACCGGAGAGCAAGATAGTGGTGACATACTTAGGCGTGTGGGGAAAAGAAGCGTGTATTCGTTGAGCGAACTTATGGAGATAGCAAAAAAGCCTACCATAGTTATTCTGTTCAGGCACCATTTTCATTTGAAGAACCTGGTAAATTTTAGAGAACTGAAAGCCGCGAGAGTATTAGCAGGCCCTCCCCAATCTATTGTGCAAATAACGGACGAAAGCTATGCAAGCATAAAAAGGAAAGGTGGCATAGATGAACGCTTTACTATCAATTAAGCCAAAATATGTTGAGGCAATTGTTAGTGGTAAAAAACGATACGAATTTCGCAAATCCATATTTAAAAATAGAGATAGAGGCATGGAAAAGGTGTATATGTACTCCACAGCTCCAGTGGGGAAAATAGTGGGCAGTTTTATAGTTGGTGGGATTGTGGAGAACCATCCGAAACAACTGTGGAGCCAACTGAAGGAATTGTCAGGATTGAGTGACATAGAGTTTTTCAGTTACTTTGGAGTCCGAGAGAGAGGTTTTGCAATTAAGATCGAGGACGTGGATCAGTTCCAAGAACCTATCGACCCGAAGGATTTAATTGTTCGTTTTGTGCCGCCTCAATCTTTCTACTATGTTGATGAAACTTTTGTGGATCTGCTCATGAGATATGAGAAGGATGAATAGTGCTCGTGATACTTCCACACAGCAAAGGATCTTGAATCTTATTCTACTCCTACATTCTTAGCGAATTGTTTAAATCATGGCCTAATGTGTGGGGCTCAGGTTTTAACACAGTGTGGCATTTTGCGAAATTGCCATGGGGGACTAAGATAGGAACCTATATCTCCCCCTGGGAGGGGGCTCAGTATTAAGCAAAAAGAAAGACCCCCGATTTACTGGAGGGGTCTATGCCCTGATTTGCCAGAGGGTGCGGGGGTTGACGAAAGTCTTGCTCTACATTATGCTTAAAAACGCAGGTGAAAGGAAAGGCGAAAAGGAGGAAGATTGCTATGAAAACACTCTCTGGAATATACAAGGGGAAGCGGGTTGTCGAATTGTTAGAGGATATCGACCTTCCCGAAGACATAGGCGTGCTGGTCGTAATTCCGGAAGAGGATAATGAAAGGGAATTACGCAACCAGCTTCAGAGCGCTGCAGAAGGCGTCTTCGCAAAACTTTGGGATAACAAGGAGGACGAAGCCTGGAATGAGTATTTATAGGCAACGAGACATTGTCCTGGTACCCTTCCCGTTTTCTGACCTTTCTATGCAGAAAGTCCGCCCTGTTCTCATTCTGTCGAATGATGCGTATAACCAGCAATCATCCGATGTTGTGGTTTGTGGCTTGACTACCAATCTCAGGCCAGCACCTTATTCGATCATTGCTGATGTCACCGATGTTGAACAGCCAGGTACGCTGAGGCACAAGAGCAGGATTAAGGCTGACACAATTGCTTCGCTGGAGCAGTCGATCCTCGTCAAACAGATTGCTCGCCTGAAACTCTCGGTCTTCAGGAAGATTGTCACAGAGATCGAGGATTTGATCAAGACGCCGTGAACTTCGATCATCACCACGCCAACAAAGCTATCGGTGGAACACCGAATATGAGAGGAAGGTGGTTTGCTACCTCAGCCTCGGCTCAAGAGAAGGAAGACTGAAAAGATGGGGCAGCCACTCCAGGGCAAAGTAAACCAGCTAGCTTAGTTACAAAAGTTTGACAAGCAGAGACAGACCCTGAGGTATTAAGATTTGTCAGCGTCAGTAAACCTATCTCGAGATGCCAGGTCATTCATGAATTGCTTTACAGTGACCATTTTACCAGGACCGTCTAAGGAAGGACTACCACCGAGGTACATCTGGACCCAGCTTACATAGTGGGGTTATTGGTTGGGCATTATGGTAGACTGTTCTCTCAGGTGCCGCTCAAATTCGCTGAGGATCGTGCTGTTTCGAGTCACTATTAACAGAACTCCTTGCCATATTACATACAATATAGTATCTTACAACAGATGTTTGCATACAAAGCCGATATTGGGGGAACATACAGGGGAAGACACACATCAATATAATAATAAGTTGGATTGCCTGAAATCTCAGCGAAACACTGATCGAGAGGAGCGAACAAAGACATGAAACCTAATCCGCAGAAAGAGAAACTTTTGATTGCCACACTCGGACGATGGCACGGTTCAAAGTATGGAGATCTGCAAATCAAAGGAAAACAATTTGCGGATGGTTTGAGATCACTACCTTCATTTAATGTAGTCCAAGCTACCCACCCATCAAAGCATGTGGGGAGAGTAATAGTCGACGGTGTATTGCAGGTAGGCAAGGATTATGAAAGGCAAGTGCGACCTGCAGTTTACAGAATACTACTGTTCCGCCAAGCTGCCACCATAACAGGATTTATCGAACTCCTCAAAAGCAAACCCCTTAAGAACATCATTAACTTTAAGACAGGAAACACGAAGAATGACCTGTTGAATGTAGCCGACTTCTTTCAACGTCAAGGCATTAATACGTTCGATGAACTGTACGACTGGCTTGAATCAGAAGGGAACAGGGACAGACTACTGACCAAGAACTCTAAACTCGAAGGTCCCGTCTTCAGGGTGGCAGACAAGACCGCTGACTATTTCCGCAAACTTGTTGGACACTGGGATGCTGTGGCTGTTGATAGCGGGATCAAAGGGCTGCTTGCCAAAACTGGGGTGATGCTGAGATACTCCACAAAGTGGAGCTACAAGGAGAAAAGGTCTATCGTCCAATTGGCTGCTCTCAACTTAGATTGCACGCCAAGGGATCTCGACACTAGCATTTATCGTTACTGCGTTAGCACCAAAGCATCAAACAGGAAAACGAAAGGGCAGATCACCACTTCGCATCCCAACGGTTACTCGGGGCACCAAACTAAGAGTTACAGGTGTTGCCTTGGATGCGGTGAGAAGATACCACAACACGCCAAATACTGTCCTGAATGTGGGATACAACAGTTGTAAGCTCGAATGGCCGTAGAGGGAAGCCCAACAAGGCTCTACACCTGCCGCTATGAAGCGCAGCGGAATAGCGGCAGGTGAGCTTGGTCGTTAGGTGTGCGAATGGCTAAGAAAGCTCCGAATCCCAAGCTCCAAGACAAACTTCTCAAGTCACTTAGGCACTGTCTTAAGGACTTCACGAATGACTTTGATTCCTGGGAAGGTGATGCATTTCTCAAGCAGGAGCACGTCGAGATTCCTCCAAATCTCAGCCCACCACCATATATTGTATTCTTGACTTTTGTCGGTATTCTCGAATTTCGCTATTGGGGGAGATGGGAGAAGACCGCGTGGATGATACCTGTATCGTACAGGGATGTCCCGCTCCTCCTGTCACACCAGAAGTTTGGCTTCCGTATCCATTCCCTTCCTCAATCACCCCCTTCCTCTGAGCTGGTGCGTGAGATGCTGGTTCAACTAAACAGGAGTCTGAGAATCGCAGATGGTTTGTTGCAGTCTGACATTCAAGAGCAACTCGAAAATGGCCACATTACAGTAGTCAACTCGTATGTGAAGCTTTCAAATATGTATAAGTTCTTTCGAGACAGTGCAAAGCGGTCCTACAAGAGAAAGCCGTCTAACCCTAAAGTGTTCAAGAGAGATGAAGCCGGCAATCCCATAGCCAGTGTCTACTCACCCTGGAAATATAAGACCGAGGGCTTCTACTACTCTGTCGCTATGATCGACGCATTCTTCAGCAGGCTTGAGCATCTACTTATCCTTACAATCCCGTTCGTCAGGTTTGATGCGTCCAAGTATTCACTGCCTTCTCTAATAAACTCTAATTGGACAGAGAAGTATAAATTCATATTTGACCTTACTTCGGACAAAGTTGCACTCCGCCATTACGAGCAGCTCAGGAACATAAAGGATCGATATCGGAACATCTTCAGCCATGGCTTCTTTCAGAAAGATGAAGCATCTCTTTTTGTCCACATGCCTGTCGTAGGCGCCATCCCAGCCTACCTTTCCACTCCCGAGGAAAACATCCAGCTTTCCATTGTCCCAATCAGCCAAATCGCATTTCGCCAGATCTGCCAGGCATTTGATAGTTTTGATCGGTTTATCCGGTCATCCAATATTCGATTCGGTATGAGGTTTGTAGAAGCTGGTCTAGATGTTGCGTTTGATTCAAACTCAGTATCGAAGTACCTCGAAGCAACTGAGTCCGACGCCAAGTTTTATAACTTCATTGAATACCAAAGTTGCCTTTGCGACAGTGTCACAAATATGGATTGGTGGATATGAACATTTTTCTCTTGCCAGCACTCTCGCAAAACGGCAAAGCATCAGTGTACCAGGAGCATACCTAGCCAATCGCTGCAGCCGACTGCACTAGCTGGCTTGATTGATATGCGTTCAGCGGCCAAGTTGCGTCTGGTGTTAAACAGGCGTATTCTGCGAACACCGTGCAGCAGCGCCTGAGCTTGGTTGTTGGGCTTACCTTGTGAAAACAAACAGGACCCGAGGAAGCAGTAACCTTGCACGGTTTTGATTGGAGCAGCATCCAATGGAAACAATCAAAACTTTGGGTAGCCGCAGCAGACTTATTTACTATCCGGAGCTGGCGTGGTTTCTTCCCGAAAACAGTGCTCTACACACAAGAGAAGAGGTTAATTCTCTCATTGAGGGACACTGTCACAAGCTGAAGTGCCTCGCCTTGTTTTTTGATCACGTCATTCTTCCTCCTGGTTCCTTGCTCACGGGTTTTCCTATAGTGCGAGGCGTATTGAAAGATATCGACATGCTAGGTCTCATGGAAGCTGGTGTCGTTACTACGACTTTCTGGGCTTGGTGTCGTGATTCAGAGGACTTCATACCTGCCAAACTAGAATACATGACCGATATAACAGGCACACCCTTCGAGATTGATGAAGCCACGAAACGTGCTTTTGAAATTATCCGTCCCCATGCGCGTGATGTCACTCAACAGAATGTATGGACAAAGGGACAGATGTTTCAATTCTTGGATGACAATGCTGATGTAATCAGACTGAATTACGGACAAGAGGCCCTCTCTCGACTGATGGATATTGCCAAGCGTTCAGAGTATTCGGAGCAGGTGCCTTATAGCCTTGAGAAGTTCGCACTCCTGCTTCGGCGTGACGGAACTCTACCACACCGCCTAAAAAAAGAAACCAAAAGGAAATGCTGGAGTTTCTATTTTGACGCAGGTGTCATAGGAAATTACTGTGTCAGATATCCCTTGATTGAGGTTGACCACAAAGCTACGAAACGGCTTACCTACAACAACACACTCGGGATATTCTTCTCCCCAAACTTTATACACACTTTCTTGCAAGCCTGTGGAATCTCTATGGCTCACAGAATATTGTACTTAACTTATAAGGATATCTTGGAATTGAGAGGAACCAATGGATGGAAGGAGTTCACTAACGTATATTTTGACATAGCAGCGTCCTTGTCAGCCACATTGGAAGAGACACTTACATTGAGTGAGAGACAAAAACTATTTAGAGAAGGTGAAACCGAGCGATTGCGCTTACTAACGCGCGATGAACTGCTCACCAGCCGTTTCGGGCGACTAGACAAACCTCTAAATGACATGGCTGAATTTCTTATCGAAGCTGGGAGTTTCGCAGGAGTTCCTTTTCTCCGCTTCCTCACCAGAAAATTCCATCTACAACAGAAGGTAGAGGATTTTGCACTAATGCTCAGAAGTCCTGTTTTTGTAGACGTTAGAGATAAACTCAATGACAAATTACAGAATGTGAACACCGGATAGCCAGAGTTCCCCTCACTCGATACTAGGGTGAAAATGGAGTCTCAATGACTGAACCATTCGCTATAGGTAACCAAACTAGCACTTGCGCATAGTGTATAATGAAAGACAGGTAAGCCCAACAAGGCGCTGTTATGTAAAAGTCAAGCCCTGCAGAAATACCCTAATGGGTAGGGTTGGACATTGGTGATCTGATTCTGAATATCAGTTACACCTCCAATCTCGGTGATGGTTCCGGAACCGGAAATAAGCCGCAACCATGCTGTTATAAGCAGACACCGCCAAGAAGTAGGCGGGCTGCAAGTCATTTATCAGATCGGACTTCCATGTGGCCGCAGTCTGCACCGAGCGATCTCCTTGGGGGAGTCGCAGCGCTTTGTAAATGGTCCACAATAGATTAAGATTCATGACTATACCCGATTCTCCTAAGTTTAATTACTGAACCACACCAACAGAATAGGGACAATTGTTTTTCCAGACATACCGGATACGACTCAAGAGTTTGACCGCTTAAGGTTCCCCACCAGTTGGAGCAATATGACAATGAAAGCAAGCCCTGGGAAGCCCCAAATGGGGTCTGAAAGTTGCTGTATGGGGGAAACACCAACGAGAGGTGGTTGGGTGGTCAGTGGGGGGATATCCTCACCCTGATGGCGTCATGTTACAGTAAGTGCTCCCGCAAAGTCTTTGGAGGCATAGTATCTGAGGTAAGCGTCCACATCATCTGCATCAAGAAGTCCCATAACATCTGCATCAGGTCCCATCAAGCCATAACCGATGCTTCCTCCCTCTGTGTAGCCAACCCCTGCCATGACATCATAGCTTCCTGCCGGTGAGGAAAGGTAGAACTGCATTCGATTCCAAACTTCTACCCCGATACCCAGGGTACTGGTAATCCCCAATGTCCCTACATACCATCGTCTAGGTGCCCAGAAGGGTCCCGAGGTGTACTCACGGAAGTTGCCATTCTGCTTGAGAATGAAACCTACCAGAACACTAGCCCCGGGGGCTATGCCCCAATTTATCCAGTGTATCTCAGCCAGGATAGTTCTCTGGCTGGGCACTGTGAGGTCTAAGGTATCAATAGTTATCATCTATGACCTGTTCTTGCTCCCTACTCGGGTATATTTATGCCTCCTACGCAGCTCCCTTAAGTACTCTCGGGCATTTTCGCCACCGCCCCATCTCTCACCATAAAGGGTAAATAGGGGATTGGACCAGGCGACATCACCAGCCTCTTGTCCCTCCGTGGTGAGCCTGAAATACCTCCGTGGTGGTCCCGGCGGGTAATGCTCCTGGAACTCAGAGGGCTCTTCTTTACCCGTTGCCTCAACCCATTCCAGCCTCTGGAGATTGGAGAAGTAAACTACGAAGGAGTGAAAACGACAGCAGGTTAGCTTATAGGGGATACGAGCCAGGAAGTATTCTGTCCGTTCCTCAATCCTCTCAGGTGAGATGGAACGCTCCCCTTTCCTGGCAGCCTTCTCTTCTTCACGGACAGCCATATCAGTAGCAAACTCTCGATGGAGGGCTTTCTTATAGGCTTTGAAGATATCAGCCTGGGGAGCACCCTCATGAGGGTCTATCCGGGGACTGCCATAAGGGGCATTTCCCAGCAGATACTCCCTGATAAACCAGCCGCACCCAAAGGGACGCAGAAACCCGCCACGCTCGGGCCTAAGCATAGTTACCACGCGGTATTACCTCCCTCCATGCCAGACAACCTCACGAACGAGGTTATCAAAGTATCCTTCTGATGCCTTTCTCACTACCATAGCAGCCACTTTGGTCATGGCAGCGTTATGAGCCTCATCGCCATCCTCCGCCTGGGACAGGTGATGAGCCAGCTCATGAATCACGGTATCTACAGTGTCCTGTCCGCTTTGAAGTTGGTCAGCACTAATGTAGATTGCCCGGGTTTCCCTGGAGTACATGCCTGCTGTTCTCACCCTATCAGATGCCGCGGGGATAATAGCAGCATAAATCCCGGCTACCCTATTGTGAGAGAAGGTTAGATCAGCTATCGACCTTGCCAGGTTCAGGTGAGCCAGCTTTCTCCTGGTTAGCTTTTTATCAGGGATAATCTCCACCTGGCTCAATCTCTCCTGTGATGCTCGGACTAGAACCTCATCTGTGAGGATTTCCCTGGAGAGTCCTATTTCAACCTGCCACTGAATACCAATGGACTTATATCCCAGGTGCTCTACCATGCTATCGTAGCGGGAATCTGTTCGGATGACAGCATTATCGCCATGAACAATAGAGTTATGGAGTTTGTAGGGTTGGTGGGGAACTCAATAAACTCAACAAACCCAAAGAACTCAACGAATATGTCCTCCCACAGGTCAGACTCAGTTTTGGGACCGAATCTATCCGGAGCCATATCAAAACCCCACAGGTTGTAGGAGACAACCCCCAAGCATAGTCTGGTTTCAGTTTTGGTGGTCCCTGCAGGAAGTCAGCTACAGCTATCCCCCTTATCCTCATCAGAAATCCACAGCCCGTCCCTGTCATAGCCCCACTGGTAGGCTTCGGCTTCATCGAGACAGTTCTGAACGAGGTCACGGATTGCAGACCATTCATCCCATTCCTGTCGCCAGGTGGATGTGGGACCAATAATAATAAGCTGCCAGCCAGATGGCTGCCACTTAGTGCGGTATTCCTCTGTGGAAAGAATCCTCGGAGGGGCAAGGGTTGTTACCATTACCTAAGCCCTTTGAGACCCTGGTAGATTTCGGTAAGCGTTCACCCACTCTCATGTCATTGCGAGCATCCGACCCACCGCTGCGCTGGGTGGGTTATATCAGAAAGGAACTCTGAGTTTCTTAGGAGGAGCGTAGCGACAAAGACGCAAGCTAATCTCGGTAAAGGGGGCGAGATTGCTTCGCTACGCTCGAAATGACAGTTGGAATTTGGTTATTATTTGGAAATTGAGATTTGGCCATTAGAATTTCTGCTGCTCGGTGTCCTCTGTGGCTGTGTAGTTACAAAAATAAGAGGATGTGAATGGCTCGGAAGAATCCCTCTGTGTTTTCGGTATCCTCCGTGGCTAACGGCTATACCAAACTTAGAACCTAGTGTAGTGTAATCGTAATAACTATACAGTTTGTCATTCCGTGCTTGACACGGAATCCATCCCCTAGACCTTCTGGATTCCTGCTGGAGTTTACCCCGTACTTGATACGGGGCAGGAATGACATGGGGTACCCTATTGT
>JAUWOP010000085.1 GCA_030612045.1 Chloroflexota bacterium
TATCGAAACGGCCAACCAGTTCCTGCCTGGATTTGCAGAGAGTCTCAATGCGAAGTTCGCTGTCCAACCCAGAAGGTAGGGGCGAATAATTATTCGCCCCTACCTTAGATGTGAGGAGAGTGTTCTGTCTAGAAGAAACCCGTACCATTGGGAATGATTGGGTTGTCCGATACAAGAATCGTTTTCTCCAGATCGTGTCTCAATCGAACCTGCCTCCTGCGAAGAATAAGGTCACCGTTCAGGAGCATCCGGATGGCTCAATCCACCTGGTGTATAGAGATAGAGAGGTTTCCTTTAGAGAAATCAAGGAGTTACCCCGGAAACAACTCGTGGTCTCTTCTGAAAGGGCACAAACTACTGAACCCAGGAGGAAATACATTCCTCCCCAAGATCACCCTTGGAGAAAGTTTATTAACCCACAATCTGTTTCCAAGAGGGTACCATCAACGGTGTGAATCAATCAGAGGTCATTTCTAATGAATCAAGAAGGAGGACATTTCTAAAGAGTCTTGACAGGAACGGCTACAAGTGCTTGACGGATACATAGTATGTTAGTAATATGTACACATCGTGTAATAGAGTTTACCATCATGAAGGGGCAGTAATGATAAGCGTAAAAGAATTTGCTGCTAATCAGGCAGTAAAACAGCTTGTTCCCATTGTCAGTCATATGTTCGATAAGGACATAGGGAGGCTGATTACCGTAGCGCACAAACTTGCACCGACGGAGTTTACCCGCTCTGTGTTGGAATCAGCCGATAAGATGTGGCGCGAGCAGAGCCCTAACATGGAAGTAATAAAACGGATAGTCCGTCAGAGCAACTCGCATTGCTTATCTCAATTAGTTGCCGATTTTGGAGTAAAGCATCACTGGTTTGGAGATAAGAGGCGAGAGGAGATGTATAGTAAAGAAGGAATAGTGGTGCCCTTCACCTACCTTATCAGTCCCACGATGCGGTGTAATTTGCGCTGTGTTGGCTGCTATGCTGGTGAGTATAGTATGAAGGATGATTTGGAGTACGAGGTTATTGACCGTATACTCACCGAAGGTAAAGAGCTTGGTGTTTACCTGGTAGTTATTGTGGGGGGTGAACCCTTCATTCGGCAGGATATGTGGGATATCTATCAGAAGCACAGCGATATCTTCTTTATAGTATTTACCAATGGTACCCTTATTGATGAGGAGGCAGCAAATCACCTGAGAGAGCTTGGTAATGTAGCTCCTATGCTTAGCATCGAGGGATATGAAGAGGAAACAGATGGGCGCCGTGGTAAGGGGGTATTCCATAAGGTACTCCAAGCTATGGACAACCTTCGGGAAGAGGGGGTAGTCTTTGGATTCTCCTCTATGATTACTCGTAAGAATGTGAATACCATCATTAGTGATGAATTTAACGATATGCTTATTGAAAAGGGCTGTGCTATGGGGTGGCACTTCCTGTATATACCTGTGGGTCGTAACCCTGATGTAAGTCTCATGCCCACTGTAGAACAACGGGAGTTGCTGCGAAATCGAGGTGCTTTCTATATTCGCACCAATAAACCGCTATTCGTAATTGACTTCTGGAATGATGCTCCCTATGTTGGTGGCTGTATTGCTGGTGGTCGCCACTTTTTCCATATTAACTCTCATGGCGATGCAGAGCCGTGCATTTTTGTTCACTTTGCTGCTGATAATGTTAAACAGAAGAGTCTGAGGGAGATTTTAACCTCACCCTACTTTAACGCTATTAAGTCACGCCAGCCCTATAGCGATAACCTATTACGACCTTGCATGATTATAGACCACCCCCATGTGCTCAGGGATATCTATGCTGAAATCCTCCCCTATACTACATGCCCGGAAAGTGAATCCCTGGTCACTACCCTTTGTGGTAGTCTGGATAGCTATGCCTCTGAGGCTGCCCAGGTACTGGATGCTTCTTGGGAGAATGACCCTGCCCCCAGGGCGCTTGCCTCTAACTGGTTTTGGCGCCATTCCTACCCTCACAAATACCGGGAGTAGCCGTTTGGCTGGTATCATTTAACCTGCTCAAGCTATTCCGCAATAAAACTACGCCCCAAACCTCACCCCCTCATGCCCTTTATGCCTTAATATCACTAGTGTAGTGTAATCGTAATAACTATACAGTTTGTCATTCCGTGCTTGACACGGAATCCATCCCCTAGACCTTCTGGATTCCTGCTGGAGTTTACCCCGTACTTGATACGGGGCAGGAATGACATGGGGTACCCTATTGT
>JAUWOP010000011.1 GCA_030612045.1 Chloroflexota bacterium
TGTCATTGCGAGCAAAGCGAAGCAATCTCATCGCCACTCCCACCACCGAGATTGCTTCGGCACTGCGTGCCTCGCAATGACACACTATGGGGACGCTCCTCGCAATGACAGATGTGGGGATGAGGCTATTTTCGGAATAAAATTTGGGTGAAGGCTGAAAGCCTGAATCCTTTATGTTGTGTTAGGCGAAGTGTTCATTTTAATCGTTTGTTTTCCTCAAACGATTTTTGTATTAAGACCTTGGCACTTTGAAACCTCTCAAGGCTATCAATTGCAACTTCAATATTGCCAACTCCCCAATGTCCAATATTCGAAACATCACGCACATATTCAGGTGGACTCTCTAAATTTGGGTAATTTAGCTTCAACCAAACGCGAAGCCCACTTTTCTGAAGATTAACGCAACAGAAGATATCTTTGCCATAAGTATATCTGATATACATGGCAAGATACTTCCTTTGAACAACAGTTGGAGCAAGCTCTCTGCAAAATTTGTCAATTATCCGAAATAATTCCACAACTTCTTGTGGTTTTCCTTTAATATGGTGATCCTCACTGTATTCTTTACCTACTACATGATGGTCAGGCTCTACGCCAACTTTATCATAAGTTGAAGGGACCTCAACTTCTGATGTCTGAGCCCAAAGCCTCTTAAGGGCTTTCTTCACTTGCGTTGGTTTAATGGTGTCATCTCCAATAGTTGAATGTATAAGCCTGATTAGACTACTGGGGGGTTCCATAAAGAGTTTGTCCAAAGCCTTTCTTATCTTTCCTGTAGTAAAGACTTGTTCACCAATCTCATCAAGTAGACCTTTCGCCATTGCATCACGTGAGAAACGTGCAAATCGTTCTCCAACCTGTTGGATCGACATACCTTCGGTTTCCTTTGGATCGAGAGAAATTTCAAAAAGCAACTTATCAGGAGCTTCCACCTTCTCTGTGCTATGATAAACTTTGTATGTAACACCATTAGTAAGGATGCACCATTCAATGCCAGCATTAGCAGCATAGCCAACTACTTGTGTAATGGATTTAACGTCTGTAAGTGGATCTTTCAACTGTTTCGCTTCTATGAATAGAACTGGTTTGCGGTTTATTTTAGGTGCGTAGTCAACGGACTTTCCATCAATAGTCGGATACTCAAGTTCGACTTCGTCTGGATCCCGTATATCCCAGCCAAGGGCTTGCAATAATGGATCTATAAATATCGTTCGTGTTGGATACTCCTTTAAATCATCCTTTCGGTGTCTATCTAGTCTCATCCGAAGGCTTTCAATGCATGAAATTATAGCGTTCACTTTTTATCTCCTGAACATTTCATCTAACTTGTGCACAACTGCCTTACAGTTATTCCCATTTAATGGGCGTAAACTTCGCTTGTTTTGCCGCTATGCCCCTAATTACAACCACTGCGGGTTCTCTGTGGTGAATGTTTATCCTCTTTTCATTCTTGTGGTGATGGACTCCATGTAGGCACGGTAGTTTTCCTTCATCTCTCCCAAACTGTCCCCGCCAAACTTCTCCAGGAGGACGTCGGCAAGCACTATTGCCAGCATAGCCTCCCCGATTACTCCCGCTGCAGGAACTACACAGACATCACTGCGCTCCACATGCGCCTGCATCGGTTCACCAGTTATGAGGTCAATAGAAGGAAGGGGATTTGCCAGAGTGGGAATGGGCTTTACCGCTGCCTTTACCACAATGGGTTCACCATTGCTTATGCCCCCTTCAATGCCACCAGCATGGTTGGTGATATGACGCCAGGGATAAGGTGATTCCTCTTTTGTAGCGCCAGCGTAAGCGTTACGAAAAACGGGCTCAATAACATCGTGGCTCTGAGAACCTGGGAGACTCGCTACAGCGAAGCCATCCCCAATCTCCACTCCCTTGACGGCATTGATGCTCATCATCGCCTGGGCTATTCTGCCATCTAATCTACGGTCCCAATGGACATGACTCCCCAGCCCAACAGGCACCCCCGTGGCAATAACTTCGAAAACACCCCCAATGCTATCCCCTGCTGCTCTTGCGGCATCGATTTCCTTAATCATGGCACTCTCTACTTCAGCATTAGCACAACGCACAGGAGAGTTCTCCACCTGTTGCCAGTCAATGGGGAATCTCCCTAAATCCCCCTTTTCTAAAGGGGGACTAAGGGGGATTAGAAAGGGGGATTTAGGGGGATTTAGGGGGATTATCGACTGTTTGCCAATGGCTACGGTATGACTGTGGACTACAATATCAAACTCCTCCAGCAGCCTTCGAGCTACAGCACCAACAGCTACCCTGGCGGCTGTCTCTCTGGCGCTGGCTCGCTCCAATATAGGACGCACATCCTTAAATCCATACTTAATAGTTCCTGCCAGGTCAGCATGTCCTGGTCGGAGATGGGTCACCGGCCCAGCTTCCTCTACCACCACTGAGGTGTTCATTACCTCCTTCCAGTTCTCCCAATCACGATTCTTAATAAGTAACGCTATGGGACTGCCTATGGTAAGCCCATAACGCACTCCGGAGAGGATTTCTGCCCTATCCTGCTCAATCTTCATGCGTGAGCCCCGCCCGTAGCCACCCTGGCGTCTTCGCAGTTCCGTGGCAATATATTCTTCATCCAGGGGCAATCCTGCCGGCACCCCCTCGATGATTGTGCTCAGTGCTTTGCCATGAGATTCACCTGCAGTAAGATAACGAAATCTGGTCATTACTCATCAACCTTTATTATCTCTCTGGCTACTGATGCCAGTGACTCAGGCACTAAGACCTTGACCTCACCTAACCCGTCCACCGTAATGCCATAAACAATGCCAGCACTCTCATAGTGCAACATTGCGGGGATACCCTCACTTTCCAGGTGAGTTTTAATCACCTGAGCCTCCAGTTGTCCTGCTGCAATATAGACTACGGTCAGTTTTGATGACGACACGGCTAACTCCTTTTCCTCCGAGTATTTCTCGTAAATATTCATCTCATCAGCACACATCACCACTGAGAGGATTCAGATGGACTCTGCCATTCCGAAAGCATATTGGTCTGTCATACCGGAAATATAGTCTACTACACTTCGCTCGATAGTATCAGCATGGATAAGGTACTCTCGAGGCAGCTTATCCCTATGCTCCATAAAGTATTCGTATAAGTGATATAATACCTGCCGTGTCGGCTCAGCCTCTTTTTCCAGAAGTGCCGAGTCATAGACCCGCTCGAACAGGAACTCTCTCAGGGCATTCGTTGCATGTTGAATTTCAGGGCTCATACTTATACTGATAGCTGATGGCTGACAGCTATCTATAGGAGTATCCATAGCGCCTCTTGCCTGCCAGGAGTTCTCAATAATATCACAGACCATGGCATCAATTCTCTCCGAATGAGATTGCCCCAGAACCTCAATAGCACCCTGAGGTAAGTCTCTCTCAGTAATCATCCCTGCCCTTATGGCATCACCAATATCATGGTTTATGTAGGCTACACTGTCGGCTATCTTGCACATCTGACCTTCCAGGGTACTTACCGTCCCCCAACCCTCACCCAGTATTTTAACCCTGGTTTTAGAATGCTTCAGGATGCCCTCTCTTACCTCAAAGGTAAGATTGAGACCCTTGCCATCATGCTCCAGAAGATCAACTACTCTAAGGCTTTGCTCATTATGCCGAAATCCGAAGGGGGAAAGTTCATTCAGCACCTCTTCCCCCATATGACCAAAGGGAGTATGTCCCAGGTCGTGCCCCAGTGCAATAGCTTCTGTTAAATCCTCATTGAGATTCAATGCCCGTGAGATTGTACGGGCAATTTGAGATACTTCAAGTGTATGGGTTAAACGGGTCACATAATGGTCTCCCAGTGGGGCGATAAATACCTGGGTCTTATGTTTGAGACGGCGGAAAGCCTTACAATGAATAATACGGTCTCTATCCCGCTGGAAGGCAGTACGCACCATAGAGGGAGGCTCATCTCTGAGCCTTCCCCGAGAGTCCCTGCTTTTTACTGCATAGGGAGAAAGGCTCTCCTCCCGTTCTTCTAACCATTGCCTGACTCCTGAACACCTCATAGGGATTCCCATCCTGCTCTCATGCCACACGGAGCCATCGCAGTAGTCTCAGAAGAAGGACAACCAGGGGTTCAAGGAGAGGCAAGAGAAACTTATGAACCAGGTAAGCGACGAGGATACCTATCGCTGCACCTCCTACTATGTCAAGAGGATAGTGCACCGCAGCATAGACCCGTGCAAAACACATTAGGAAGGCAGGAATGAAAAGCCATTGTCCTATCCTACGATTGCGCCACCATACTGCACTGGCAGTAGCAAAGGTTACTCCTGCACAATTACTGGGAAAGGAGGGGTCAGTAGGTGGATAGAAGATAGCTTTTACTCTCTCCATAAGCCACGGCATCTCTTGAAAAGGACGAGGATTGGGGTAAATATGGTTGCATATCTCAATGATGGCACAGATTATCCCAATACTAATAGCAGCACATATCATTGCTCTCTGATTTTGGCCTCTCGCTGCCTCATCAGTCCCCAAGAGCCAGAGTGCTACTAACACCAGTGCAAGCCCCACAGGAACAAAGTAGTCATTGACCATTAACCTCATAAAGCCATCTAGCAGGGGCGATTTACCCACCAGATTGCTGAGCCATTCTACGGCTCTTTCATCTGCTACAGTCATTTCTTATCTTTCCTCATACTTACGCTAGTTGTCCCCCTTATACTGCTCAATAGTGCTCTGAGATAGTTCTCCTCTCTTAGAGTATCCAATCCTTCTTTCGTAATACCTGCGCTCACTTCTGGCTGTTCTGATGAAGAAGAAAGCCCACGGTTTATCACCGAAGAGAGAATCAGGGTGAAGAATGCCGCTACTATGGTTGCCAGCAGAAAGAACCTGACCTGTTGTGCTCCCTCCAGCCCAGTATGCATTATCTCTTCCATGTGGTTGTCACAACCGAAGAACCACCCAAAAGCACCACCTATCGCTACTGCAGCAAAGATATAAGAAGGAACTCTCTTTTTGAAGAATAACAACCCCCATAACTTGCTGTAGGCTGCTGCCAGTTGTATCACCCCACAGGCAGCGATGAAAACAAATAGAAGATAATGTCCTGCGAGGTGTTCCATTACCTGTTCATACTCCCTTGACCTTCCCCCATTAGCGCATTCTAAAAGGGAAAGGTATCCTTGTCAAGGAAGAGAGCTACAAAACTTGTAAATTCTGATCACTGAGCGATAGCATCATGCCTTAAAGCTACATTTGGATTCTGCCATGCTGGTTGTGGTAGAATGCTTTGAGAAGCATTCCTCACAGTACTGAGAATCCGGGTGGTGATATGAACAATGAATAAGCTAATGAATATGGATGAAGCAATCACTCGATTTGTACATTCTGGAGATATGGTTTATCTGGGAGGATATGGCTGCCGCTGTGTTTCCTCAGCATCTCATGAGATAATCCGTCAGGGACTTCGGGGCCTGACTCTAGTTCGATGCTCCCTGAGTGATGAGACAGACTGGCTTATTGGTGCAGGTTGTGTAAGTAGATTGCTCACCTCGATAGTCTCTCTTGGCGTTGGTATGGGACTGGGTGCTGCCTTCCGAAGGGCTATGGAGCAAGGCATACCCAATAAGGTAGAGATGGAAGACTACACCAATCTTTCCCTTCCCATGATGCTCATGGCAGGCTCTCTCGGTATACCCTGTATCCCAGTGAAGGAGATGTGGGGCTCTGACCTGCTGAAATTTACCTCTTTTCTGGGTAAGGATAAGTTTAAGATAATATCCTGCCCCTTCACCTCCCAATCATTGATGATGGTGCCAGCGATTAACCCTGATGTGGCTATAATTCATGTGCAGCAGGCTGATGCAGAGGGGAATGCCCAGGTGTGGGGTATGGAGGGTGATTGTGAGCTAGGTGCTAAGGCGAGTGGGAAGGTAATTGTTACTGCTGAACGCATAATAAGTAGAGAGGCTATTGGACGAGACCCTAATAGAACCATTATGCCTGGCTTCAGGGTAGATGCTGTAGTTGAAGAGCCCTGGGGTTCACACCCTCTCGCTGTCACGGGGTTTTATGATATTGACCAGGAATTCCGCTTGATGTACCGCGAGGCTTCTGAAACTATAGAGGGCTTCGAGGGTTTTATGAACGAGTGGGTCTACGATGTTCGGGATAGACCAGGGTATGTGGCACATTATCAGGAGAAGTATGGAATTGAACGGCTGGAGGGTCTTAAGGCTGCCCCTTATTTCAGTCCTTCCGTAAACTACGGGTATTAGGAGAGTAGAATGTGGGAATGGAGTGAAGATTATACCCCCGAGGAGCTTATGGTAGTTTGTGGTGCCAGAGAGATAAAGGATGGTGATGTATTGATAGTAGGCTCGGGTATGCCCCTGATAGCTGCTTCTCTCGCCAAACGGACTCATGCTCCAGGGTGTACGATGCTTCTTGAATCAGGGGTAGTAGATGCCCAGCCTCGAAGGAGTCCTCAGAATGTTGCCGATTGTTGTCTTACCCCTGGGGCGGCTTCTGTTCATAGTTTCTTCGAGATGATGGCAACTCACTTGCAGTCAGGTCATATCGATATAGGGTTCCTGGCAGGCTCTCAGGTAGATAAGTATGGGAATATTAACTCTACATGTATTGGCGATTATTACCGTCCGGAGCTCAGGCTTCCCGGGAGTGGTGGGGCTAGTCCCATTGGATGTCTAGCTCGAAGAGTATTGATTATGATGCGTCAAGCAAAGCATCGCTTTGTCTCACGAGTGGACTACATCACTACACCAGGTTACCTTGATGGTCCTGGCGCCAGAGAGAGGGCAGGACTTCCCCCGAATACCGGTCCCGTGGCAGTAATTAGCACCATGGGGCTTTTCCGGTTCGATTCGGAAACTAAGGAGATGTATTTGGAGTCCCACCACCCTCATACTACCGTAGCAGAGGTAATTGAGAATACTGACTGGGAGCTAAAGGTTTCACCAGCAGTAAAGCCAACCCCTCTCCCTAGCGAAGAGGAGATAAGGCTAATACGCCAGGAGCTAGACCCTCAGGGGATGCTCCGAAGGGTGCTGCGTTAAAAATCGCAGGTAAACAATTATAACCTGAGTGGGCATGCTGAGCAGTCCTGATTACGGCAGAAGTCATGGTATAGCTGAATCAAGCCCTGCTGATGACAGGCTGAAGGGGATAGTGCAGAAACAAAGCCTCCACAGATTTGGCTATGCATAAACTGAGTTATCCAGTTCTCCCCTGGTGTGTGGGAGGTATGATAGAGCTCCAGAATTCTTCTCTTCAGATAGTCCTGCTGTGTATGCTCTGCCCATGCAGCAAAGAAGGGAAAGAGAATGTTTACGGTAATTTCTCTGGCACGGCTTTTCCCGATGAGATAGGGATTCCACTTTGTTTCGACACCGAGGTCAAAGTGGGTTGCCCAATAGCCCCTGGTGGTAACTGCAAGCCTTCTCTCTATCTCTGAGTGGTAAGATTGGCATATCGATAGCATAGAGGAAAAGAGCTTCCCCCTGCACCTGAGAAGTAGCTCACTCATGGCAGCAAGCCGTCGAGGAGGAGAGTTTGCAGGTTGGATACGGAAGAACCGCCATGTATTCCTCATCATGGGTTGGGGAGCACCTAGTCGAAGCCATTCAGACTTTACCTCTGCCGCCCATTTGTCACTTGCAGCGATACTGAGAGATTTCTCTGTAGCGAGCATGCCTGCTGAGCCCAGTAATAAAGCCTCAATGGTGGAGATGTTCTTCCCCCTTTGTTCAACTACCCTCCATAGTGTTGAGAGAGGGAGTTGCTGCGCCAATTCCATAAATACTGCTGTGTTCTTAGAATACCCTAAGGCGCGCATTATACCTTCATAGAGTACCTGTTCTACATCATAGAGAGCCATCGCTTTGCTGAATTGGTCTTTCTTCATTGAGAATCGAGATTCGCCTGCTCTCTGAATTACATCTCTGGTTCTCTCCGTGATAGCATATTGCCCTGTTCTGCGGCAAGGTGGTATGGCAGGTGTAGAAGAGTAGACTGTCCGACATAACTCCTCTATGGGTAGTGTAAGGCAGTCACTCAATGACATAATTGGTATCCCTGTATCTCTGTGGCACAGGGAGACTGGTCTTTTAGTATCATCCCAGAAGACAGCATGAAGGATGACCCCTTTATAGTTCGGGTCGAGATGATGCTTGTGAGACCACCAGTCACTAGTTCGGAGGTGAAGCTCCACATCTCCCTGGTGTATATTCCCTCCTCCTATTTCTATGATAGCATCGGCAAAATCTGGACCAGCGTCGTGATTTTCCCTGCCGGGGTAGTGAACCACTATCCTCTCACCCATAGTGGTAGACAGAGCATTCTTCCCCCATGGCTGCCGCTTCCATATTTCCCTGAAGGTACTCTCAGTAACGGAATTACTCTTGGGAGTCATTTTTCCTGTTTTTCATCGTTTAGATAATCAGTGGTGGTAAACCCTTGTTCAGGGGAGTACCCACAATCTCCTGCATCGTTTGTGGTGCCATATTTGAAACTGGTACGCTCAGCCACAATACTCAGCAGTGTGGCTGAGGTACCCCTGGGTTTGTATACACCCCTCTCCCATTCACTGATGGTCTGCTGACGCGTCCCTATACCTCGTGCCATTTCCTGCTGGGTCAACCCCATGTGCTGCCGCAGAGCACGAATACTTTCCCTATTCCATTCTGTTCCCTCATATTTCATCCTTTAACTCCTCCAGCACTACTAATTTTACACGGTATAGTGTATGCATGTCAAAGTCCTGTGTGCTCAATCTTACTGTAGTCCCTGCAGTGCCCAGCTTCCGTCTCTCAGGGCTTACTGGAACTTATCCAGGGAAATTGTTGACCGCCATGCTAAAACTTGCTATTATTCTCTATACTTTCTTGTAAGAGTCGAAATGGGTGAGTAAGACAAGTTTGAGATGAGCTGGTCTTAAAATAAAAGGAGGTTCAATTTGGCGGAAAAAGCGCAATCGATTACATCAATGATGGAGGAGAAGAGAGTATTCTATCCTTCAAAGGAGTTCAGTGAGAAAGCCTCTGTTAAGAGTATGGAGGAGTATAAGGCGCTCTATAAGAGGTCAATAGATGACCCTGAAGGCTTCTGGGGCGAGTTGGCAGAGAACCTGGACTGGTATAAGAAGTGGGACAAGGTATTAGTGGAGGATTTTAAGAATGCCCAGCATGAGTGGTTCGTGGGTGGTAAGCTTAATGTCTCCTACAACTGCCTAGACCGGCACTTGAATACCTGGCGCAAGAATAAGGCAGCTATTATCTGGGAGGGGGAACTGGTAGGCGAGAGCAAGACCTACACCTATCAGCAACTCCATTATGAGGTGTGCAGGTTTGCCAATGTGCTGAGGAAGCAGGGGGTAAAAAAGGGAGACCGAGTGGCACTGTATCTGCCCATGATTCCCGAGCTACCCATCGCTTTACTGGCTTGTGCCCGAATAGGTGCCCCCCATGTGGTGGTTTTTGGTGGTTTCAGTGCTGAGGCACTTCGAAGCAGGATACAAGCCAGCGGGTCTGAGACCCTTATTTGCTGCGATGGATACTACCGCAATGGTAAAGTCATCCAGAGTAAAGGTAACGCAGATGGAGCTATGGCAGAGTGCCCCGAGGTGAAAAGAGTCATAGTCGTCCGAAGATGTGGGAATGAGATTAGCTTCAAAGAGGGACGTGACCAGTGGTGGCATGAGCTGATGGCAGCAGATGATATCAAATCCTATTGCGAGCCTGAGGTTATGGATTCCGAGGATACCCTCATGCTTATGTACACCAGTGGAACTACCGGTAAGCCTAAGGGTGTGCTGCATACTCAGGCAGGGTATCTCCTCTTTGGTATGGAAACCATGAAGTGGAGTTTTGACCTCAAGGAGGAAGATACCTTCTGGTGCACCGCCGATATTGGTTGGGTAACAGGACAGACCTACTGTGTCTACGCTCCTCTGGGACTCGGCGCTACCAGCCTGCTATTCGAAGGGGTTCCTACTTATCCTAAGCCGGACAGATTCTGGGAAATTGTAGAGAAGTACAAGGTAGATGTATTCTACACTGCCCCTACGGTTCTTCGCTCTCTCATGAGAGAAGGTGATGACTGGGTCAATAAGCGTGATTTGAGCAGCCTGCGTGTCTTGGGCTCAGTAGGTGAGCCTATCAATCCCGAGGCATGGATGTGGTATTATACGGTGATAGGTAAGGAGAGATGTCCTGTCTCGGACTGCTGGTGGCAGACGGAGACGGGTGGTCACTTAATCTCTCCCATGCCTGGTGCCACTCCTACTAAGCCAGGTTCAGCTACCTTCCCGCTCCCTGGTATAGCGTGCGCAGTCTTGAAGCCAGATAACACACCTGCGGGTGTCAATGAAGGTGGTGCGCTGTGCATTACCAAACCATGGCCCGGATTAATGAGGAGAGTATACCAGGAGCCAGATAAGTTTAAGGAGACCTACTTTGTCCAGTACCCCGGGACATATTTCAGTGGTGACGGTGCCAGGGTAGATGAGGATGGTTATTACTGGCTGATGGGACGGATAGACGATGTTATTAATGTGTCTGGTCACCGCATTGGCACTGCTGAGGTAGAGAGTGCTCTGGTCAGCTATGATACTGTAGCTGAGGCGGCAGTCGTGGGTATGCCACATGATATTAAGGGGCTAGGTATTTATGCCTTTGTGACCTTAAAGGTAGGAGTTGAAGGGACTGAGGCTCTCAAGAAAGCCCTGATAGCTCATGTGCGTAAGGAAATTGGACCTATTGCTTCCCCAGACAAGATTCAGTTTGCCGATGGCTTACCCAAGACCAGGAGTGGTAAGATTATGAGGCGGATTCTAATGAAGATTGCTGAGGATAAAATTGGTGAGCTGGGTGATACCTCCACATTGGCTGACCCCACTGTGGTTGATGACCTGGTTAAGAATAGAGTAAAGTAAGTAGTGGTGAATAAGCCCCTCAAAACCAAAGTGTTTTGAGGGGCTTGATTGTGTTCTAGAATCCTCTAAGCGGGATTTTTAACTCGAAAAAGGAGGTTTTGTTATATATGGCGGAAGCAACTAAATCAACACCAGCAGAATGGGCAAATCCTGGTGCCCTGGGGCTGGCAGGATTCGGTTTTAACACTATTCTGCTCCAGATACATAACTGTGGAGCCTTCGATAGTTATGTGCCTTTATTATATGGCTTCTTCTGGGGAGGGTTAGCACAGGTTATCGCAGGCATAATAGACGGACGCCGTGGGGATACCTTCGGGCTAACGGCATTCACCTCTTATGGCTTGTTCTGGATTGGCTTAAGCTTTATGTTCCTCATGCAATGGCTGAATCCAGATGTTATTATTTTGAGTTCAGGTGCTTTGGCATGGACATTCATACTATGGGGCATTTTCACTGTCTACATGACAGTGGGAGCGCTGAAGATTTCCAAGGTTCATGTCTTCGTGTTCGCCACACTAGTCATATTGTTCTTCCTGTTGGCAGCACACAACTTTGGTGCTTTCGGTGCCACCATTTGTGGCATTGAGGGAATCATCTGTGGTGTGGCGGCAGTATACGGTTCGGCAGCCGTGCTGCTCCATGCTAAGTTTGGAAGGTGGGTACTGCCCATAGGTCTACTATCATAAGGATATAGATGTAGTATAAATAAGGGTAGGTTAGCCGATACCGGTTAATCTACCCTTTGTTCTGA
Organism: Chloroflexota bacterium; assembly: GCA_030612045.1. Lineage (GTDB taxonomy): Bacteria > Chloroflexota > Dehalococcoidia > UBA2247 > JAUWOP01 > JAUWOP01. The sequence goes on from JAUWOP010000011.1 coordinate 11,690, forward strand.
AAATAGACTTTCTTCTGTTCGCCCTGAGCCTGTCGAAGGGTGTTCATGGTTCGGCAAGCTCACTATGAATGGTATGTGGCACAACCTATTTTCATGGTTTGTTGGTGGGCAGCTGCCTATGAGGATTTATTATTATATAGGGGAGCTTACTCAAGTTCCTCAGAGGCAAACACTACATCGCAATATTCGTCACCAGCAGCTACTGTCCTGGAAATGGTAAGGTTTATCTTCTTGCCTGTAGCTCCTTCAAACATACCCCTATCGAGACTCATCATTGCCTCGCAGAGTTTACGGCTGGTATTTTCCAGCTTCAGAGGGCAGGTATATCCCTTCACTCTTACACGGTTGTCCGATGCCTCCAGCAACTCAGCAGGGCGCTCACGTCCCCTGGTTCCCTCTACCAGAATATTGCCCACATCCCTCACATTGCAGGACTCAGAGTTCTGCCGTATTCGCTCACCGGCTGTTATCCCCAGACGATAGCACACATCAGCAATAAGAGGGAGTGCTTCGTCTCCAAACCTTTGATATGCCATCTGACTGAGAAGAGCGAGTGCATCTCGAGCAGTATTCACCTGAAAGTCTGGCACTGAGTTCATTTGCTATCACCTCCAAGCTTGTTCTGAAAATAGACTCACCCACACACCTGTCATTGCGAGGAGCGTAGCAACGAAGCAATGACATCCCCACCGAGATTGCTTCGCTTCGCTCGCAATGACAAGGGGAAAGGGCTCGCAATGACAACCTATTTTCATCATTCGTTGGTGGGCAGCCGCCCATGAGGGTTTATTCTATCACTACCCCCGTACCATGTGCCATTCTGAGCTCCTTGAGTTAACTCTATGAACCCTACAAAACTCTATAACTGGTCAGGACTAGTGAGGCTTCAGCCATGACCACAGGAGGTGTAGCGGTCTTAGTTTAAGGTATCCCACGGACAGCTCTAGCTCTCTCTTTTCACATACTGTGGACATGCTTGCTTCATCTACTGCTGCCTTCAAGAGTGATAGGGCGAGAAAGTCAGCATCACTACCCTCGTGGTCAACAATGTCATCAATCTTGTGGAGCAACTCCTGAGCCCCCTCAATACGCTGCTCTACGGCGCGGGAAACCCCCTGGGGAATAAGCCCGTATTTTGCCTTTAGGTGATTAAGTCGCAATCCGGCTTCATAGGTGGTAGCGGCAATCTGGTCGCGGTCCATCCACTCCGTCTCGTAGTTGAGAGTGTGCTTCCAGGTAGGAAGGAGCAGTGCCCGGCGGTGTTCCTCCAGGGTGTGGCAGAAGATGTGGTAGCCGTGCCGTTCGGGCTGCTCGAAGCCCAGGCTACCGGGGTCAAGAAAGGGAGCCAGGGGAGAGATAAATAATGACAGCCGTCTATCTCCCTTGAATCTCTCCATAAGAGAGCCGCAGTATTCAATGGTCTCCATCACTGAACTGTGAGTTTGTTGTGGTAAACCAATCATGAAGAATACATCCAGTCGTCCACAGCCAGCAGAGAGGGCATATTCCAGGGTTCTCTCCAGTTCTTCATTGGAGTAGTGTTTCCCGTCAGCCCTCCTCACCTCGGGACTGTGGGATTCGGGTGAGAACTCCAGACAGAAGTGAGGGCAGGATTCTCCCATTCGTTGCAGGAGGTCAGCAGGAGCCGGGTTAAAAAGCTCCATGATGACCTGATTTTTAATCTTCTCTCTCTTAAGCAGCTTCAGGAGGTTATAGGTATATTCTTCTCCTGGCTGGCGAATGTCTCCCAGGATGAAGACCGGACCTTTGCTAAAGCGGGTAATATCTCTTATCTCATCTATCACAATCCCTGGGGGACGGAAGGCAGGTGACTCACGCTTACAGATGTGGCGGAAGGCATAGGCTGAACCGCCACAGGTAACGCAATTCTGAGTGCACCCCCGGCAGGTCAGTGCAGCGGTGATAGGGTACTGTAACCAACCCTTAAAGGGTATGTAACTGGCGAGGTCCCTGTATCGAATTACATCTCGGGGTATGCGTTGGTAGTGATGTAGCATAACGGTATCAAGCTCTGTTGGGACATGAGAGAAGGGATTCTCCCTGACATTGCCCTGGGAATCACGCCACAACAGGTTGGGCACCCCTTCCGGTTCAGCTCCCTTTACTATGCAGTCCATCAACTGTCGCAAGGGCTCCTCCGTAGAATCCCCCCGTAACACATAATCTACCTCTGGATATTGCAATAACTCCTGGTAGTAATAAGAGGCTGAGATTCCTCCCATGATAATCGGGGTAGAAGGATGGTATTTCTTAACTATACGGGCTATTTCGATAGCGCCGTGGGCATGAGGCAGCCAGTGGAGGTCAATGCCGAAGACCAGGGGATTAAGGCGCTCAATAGCTCTCTCCACATTAAAGTTTTTGTTCTGCAACATTCTGACAGCCAGGTTGATGATGCGCACCCGGTAGCCAGCATGTTCCAGGTACTCAGCTATACTGCTAAACCCGATGGGATACATCTCAAAAATAGGGGAGGGGGGCACAAGGTCACTGGTGGGACCATACAAGATGGTCCGCCGTCGGAAATCATAGACAGTAGGAGGATGCAATAAAACTAGGTCAGGAGAAGGCAAGATACTCCTTTCAAACAAATCCCCCTAAATCCCCCTTTAGAAAAGGGGGATTGCTTCGTCTAGTAATAAGCCTCATTTCTCAGCCTCCAATCAACCTCTCAATGATAAAACCCAGTGAGAGGAGGAGCCCGGTCAGCAGGTAGAGTTGGGGAGTGGTGGCATTGGCTGGTGCCAGGGATGGTAAGTTGTCGTAGTGTTTTACTACTATCCGTATGAGCTTTATTCCCAGTGGTAAGGTAAGAAGCGCCAGCAATGCTAGTGGGGGTGTGCCTACATTAGGGTCAATCCATCCTCCTGCTACACCAAGGATTACAGCAATATAGCTAACAATTAATATGAGAGCATACGCTGAGGCTGATTTGGATTTACCCAGAACAACTACCAGATGCCTCTTACCCGCTGTCTTATCTGCTGTGTAATCGGGTATCTCATTTACCCAGAGTATGGCAATGATGAGAAGGGCTAAAGGAATGGCAGCGATTATCGGCTGCCAGGCAAGTTGTTGAGCCTGGACATAGTAGGCTCCGAAGGTTACCAGAATGCCACAGTTCAGCCCTACCACGAACTCTCCTGCCCAGCGGTAACCTAGTTTGAAGGGTGGCGCCGTATAGAAATAGCCTGAGAGGACACCAATGACTCCCAGTATCAGGATGACGGTTCCTCTGGCATAGATAAGATACACTCCTATCAGAGCCGCCAGGATAAAGAAGATAATCCCTGAATAGAGAACGGTGGAGGGTTTAAGCAACCCCTTTTGTATCATGCGGCTACCGCCAGTGAAGGGAGCGATAAACTCATGGTTAGCCTCATCAGTGCCACTCTTATGGTCAAAATAATCGTTGACCAGGTTTGTCCCGCCATTTATCAGCATGACACCTATCAGTGTAGGAACAAAATACTGCCAGTAGAACACCCCTTCCATTGCCCAGGCGATAGCGGTTCCCAAGATAGCAGGGGTGATGACAGCTATGAAAAAGGGTGCGCGGCAGGCACCAATCCAGAACTGCACACTGTTTTTGAGCTGTTTCATTCCCGTATCCTTCTCCCCTCCTACGGTTTTACGCTATGCCACCCTGTTACGGTCCTCTTTTAAAGTAATCATTCACCCGGTGTCATTCTGAGGGAGCCCTTCGGTGCTATCATTCTGAATGCAACGAAGAATCTCAGAGGCCTTTCCCCCTCACTGCGTTCAGTATTAAGGTGACATGTAGGAAGTGTCTGAACGATTACCATGCTGTAGCTTATTACACCAGGATTGTGGCGTCAAGATTTTGTGTTTGGCATGTGGCGTGATGTATAATTAGGAAAATGAATGCAGCTTTGGAGTTGTCAGGAACGGTGAGGAGGTAAAATAAATGCCGCATTTCGGCCCGCTGGAGATTGGTCTCATAGTGGTCATAGTGTTAATTATTTTTGGTGCGGGTAAGCTGCCTCAGGTGGGGGGTGCTATAGGAAAGGGTATCAGGGAGTTTCGCCGTGGCAAGATAGGTGAGGATGAAGAGGATAAGGATAGCTCCCCGAAGCAGGTTAAAGTTGCCGAACCAAAGGCAGAGGAATCAGACAAGTCTGAGGCTAAGGGTGATAAAAAGGAGGAGGTGAGCTAAATGGGTCTGCCACACCTTGGTCCCCTGGAGATTGGTCTTATTGTGGTTTTGGTATTGATTATCTTTGGAGTGGGTAAGCTACCCCAGGTTGGAGGTGCTATAGGTAAGGGTGTCCGAGAATTTCACCGCGGCAAATCAGGTGAGGATGAAAAGGAGAACCCTGGTAAGGAAGGTTAATCTTTCGTTCTGGCCTGATTTTGAGAGTTCTGGTAGTTGCTCAGCTATTTCTCATGTTACCCCGAACTCTTCGTTTCTTGTTGTTCCGAAAATAGCCAGCTCCTATACCTGTCGTTGTGAGGGGCGCAAGCGATGGGTAATCCCCCTTAGTCCCCCTTTTCTAAAGGGGGATTTGATGGACGATGAGATTAGCTTTGCGCCTTCGCTCGGGACTTCAGCTCACCGTAATGGCAGTAAGAGAGGATTATTTTCATAGTTCGCTGGTGGGCAGTTGCCCATGAGGGTTTGCTTCGAAAATAGATTTGCATGCCTGGAGCATCGGCTCTAGGCTACCCGCTCTGTAGCTGAATGGTTGCAGTTATTGGAGCTTTGAGCATTTTGATATTGTTTAGGATTTCGTGCTTCGGATTTAGGATTTAGAGCCTTAATGGGTCAAGGAGTTGGGATGTTCGGTGTCCTTTTGCTTCAGGATTGTCAGGGTTAGGGAGAGAAGATGGATTTCTTTGGTATAGGCGGATGGGAGCTATTATTAATCCTCGTTGTTGTTTTTATGATATTTGGTCCCCGCAAGCTGCCTGAGATTGCTCAGAAGATGGGCAAGTTCATGTATAACTTCAAGAAATATAGTACCGACCTGAACCAGACCATCAAATCAGAAGTGGAAAAGGTTGCCAAGGAGGAGGTCCTTGGTAATCCGGGTAAGCAGCCCTCCTCATCTTCTAGCTCAGCTAAGTCTCCTGCAAGTAATCCCCCAGTTGCGCCTGTGGCAGCAGCAGATGCGGGTAACCCTGAAGGAAAAGTTGAATGACCAATGATGGCTGGGTCAAACGGTTGCGGTTGCGCACCTCGTATCGGGAAGAGAGTTCATAGTGTTTGTAGAGTTGATGAAGTGCTTGAACGTTAATGAATAAGGCACTCAATAAACTCAAAGAGCTCTATAAATGTAGTAACTGCTCACCTGTGTCATTCCTGCGAAAGCAGGAATCGAAGGCGAATGGATTCCCACTTGCGTGGGAATGACAAAGCGGCTGTGTAGTTACCAAACGCAATAAACTTGTAGAGGTGAGCCGGGCAACCGAATAACGAACGACGAATAACGATTGGTTGGGAAGTTGCCAGAAGAAAAGACCATTACTCTACTCAGTCATCTCGGGGAGCTGCGGCGGCGACTGATTATCTCGCTGATTGCCGTGGCAGTTACTACCAGCGCCTCCTTTTGCCTCATCTACTATAAGGTGGTTGATGTGTTTGGCTTCCTCATCTCACGCGCCGAGGGCATTGACCTCATCTACACCGAGCTGACAGGGATGATTAGCGCCTATTGCAAGGTATCAGTCATGTGTGGCGTGATGCTGGCACTGCCTATAATTATCTACGAGATTGTAATGTTCATCCGCCCCGCCCTGCTTCCCAGGGAGAAGAGGTATCTCTATTCTCTATTGCCTGGGGTGATGTTATCCTTTGCTGCCGGTGTCGCCTTCGGTTTTTATGTGTTACTTCCCCCTGCAATGAAGTTCCTCATTACCTTTGGCGCTGATGTTGCCCTTCCTATGATTACAGTGGGGAACTATGTCTCTATAGTGACCCGTCTCCTCTTCGCCATTGGTTTATGTTTTGAATTGCCCCTTCTCTGCTACTTCCTCACCAAGATAGGGGTGGTTACTCCGGATAAACTTGCCAAATATCGGAAGATAGCTATTGTGGTCGCCTTTATCCTGGGGGCTATTATCACGCCCACCTTTGACCCTATTAATCAGAGCATGGTAGCCCTGCCTCTTATTGTCCTATATGAGGTGGGCATCATTCTGTCAAAGGTCGCCATGTCCTCCAAGAAGGCAACTTATCCTGAAGAGGTAGGCAGTGAAGTTTGACTTTTGTTTCTGAGATATGATATATTCCTTCCTAGTAGATTATGAGGAAATTCTGAATACTAGCCACTGACTACAGAGGTTTTGGTTATTGGGATTTCGTACTTAGGATTTAATCAAGGGAGGGTAGTCTTATGGAGCTAAGTCGGCGGGGATTCCTTAAGCTGTCCGGCGGCACTATGGGGGCAGCTATAATCCTCCCCCAACTGGGCTGGGGGAAGGGTATCCTGGATGTCAAAGCCAGTTCGCCAATCAGCTTGCACAAGAGGATTGGTGAGACCACTACCATATGTCCTTACTGCGGTGTAGGTTGTGGTTTTATTGCGGCTTCTGGTGACAATGAGATTATCAATATTGAGGGTGACCCTGACCATCCCATTAACCAGGGTTCTGCCTGTAGCAAGGGCTCGGCCCTGGCACAGATTCGGACGGTGAATGGGAAGGATAATCCGTGGCGATTGACCAAGCCTCTCTATCGCAGAGGTGGGGGGACAGAGTGGGAGGAGGTAGAGTGGGATTGGACTATTGATGCCATAGCCACCAAAATTAAGGATACCAGGGATAGCAAGTGGGTGGAAAAAGATGGCAGCGGTAAGACAGTCAACCGCTGTGAGTCAATTGCCTGCTTTGGTGGTGCGGCGCTGGATAATGAGGAGTGTTATCTGTTATCCAAGATGGCTCGCTCCCTGGGGATAGTGTATCTGGAACACTGTGCCCGTATATGACATTCCGCTACAGTTGCGGCTCTGGCAGAGTCGTTCGGTAGGGGAGCAATGACCAATCACTGGATTGACCTCAAGAATACTGATTGCGCCATGATTATCGGCAGTAATGCTGCCGAGAATCACCCTATGTCATTCAAGTGGCTTACTAAAGCAAAGGAAGAGAAGGGGGCGAAGATTGTCAATGTTGACCCTCGCTTTACTCGCACCTCTTCCAAGTCTGATATTTATGCCCCCATAAGGTCAGGTACCGATATTGCCTTCATTGGGGGGATGATTAAATGGGTGCTTGATGATATGACAGCAAATCCTGGTAACTATAATATGGACTATGTGAAGCAGTATACCAATGCTGCTCTTATTATCAATGATAGTTATAAAGGTCCTGATGATGCCAGTCATCCCGGGTTGTTTGAGGGATATACTCCCTCTACCACTAGTGCTCCAGGAAATTTAGGCTCTTATAATAAGACCACCTGGGGATATGCTAACACAACTACACCTAATGTAGATACTACTCTGGAGAATCCTAATTGTGTATTTCAGTTGCTGAAGGCTCATTATTCTATCTATACAACCGATAAAGTCAGTCAGATTACAGGGTGTCTTACGAGCAAACTAGAAGAGGTATACAGGACTTATGCTGCCACAGGTAATAAGGGCAAGGCAGGCACTATCCTGTATGCTATGGGCACCACCCAGCATACCTACGGCACCCAGAACATTCGTTCCTATGCCATTCTCCAGCTCCTGCTGGCAAATATGGGTATCGCTGGTGGGGGTATTAATGCCCTGCGTGGTGAATCTAATGTGCAGGGTTCCACTGATATGTGCCTCCTGAGCCATATTCTGCCAGGGTACCTTAAGGTGCCTAATGAGACGGATACCGATATTGATGCTTATCTTGGTCGGGTTGAGCCAGCAACTGTTACTCCTGCTGGACTTGACGGTGACAAGAGCGCTAACTGGTGGGGGAATGGGCATTATAAACAGTATATGGTTAGCCTGCTCAAGGCATTCTACGGCGATAATGCTACCACTCCAGAGTTTGGTTTCAACTATCTGCCCAAGGCTGATTCCAAGACAAACTATACTCATATAGGTTTGTTTGAGAAGTTGAATGAGGGTACTACCATCAAGGGGATGATGTGCTGGGGGCAAAACCCCGCTGTAGCTGGTCCCGATTGCGGTGGTGAACGCAATGCTCTGGAGAAGCTTGACTGGCTGATGTGCATTGACCTGTGGGAGACGGAGACCGCCGCTTTCTGGAAGAGACCGGGGGCTAACCCTGCCTCAATAGATACCGAGGTCTTTCTCCTGCCGGCAGCAGCCTCTTTTGAGAAGGAGGGTAGCATCTCCAACAGCGGACGCTGGGTGCAGTGGCGCTACAAGGCGATTGACCCTCCCGGAGATGCCAGACCAGACCTCCGTGTTATGGATGAGCTTATGCTCAAGCTGAAAGAGAAATATAGCGGGCAAACTGCCCACAATGCTGATGCCATCAACAAACTGGCATGGAACTACCACATCAGTGGAGAGTATGCTGACCACGCCGACCCCAATGTGGTGGCTAAGGAAGTCAATGGCTATAATATGTCTACAGGTGTGCCCCTAACGAGTTTCGGGAATCTCAAGGATGACGGCACTACCTGCTCCGGTAACTGGATATACTGTGGGATGTTTGATGCCGATGATAACAACAAGGCAAAGAGGCATGACCCGGTAGACCGGAGTATCAACCAGATTGGACTGTATTCCGACTGGACCTGGTGCTGGCCGATAAACCGCCGCATCATCTACAACCGAGCCTCGGTTGACCTTAATGGTGTTCCCTGGGATAAGGGGCAGCCTGTTATCTGGTGGGAATACGATGGTCCAAGCACAAAATGGGCGGGGGATATCCCCGATGGTGGCTGGGCACCTATAAATGTAGCTGCTGCGGGCTCAAAGTATCTCCCCTTCATCATGAAGCCTGAGGGGGTGGCTCATATATGGGGCTTCGGGCGAACGGATGGTCCTGTTCCTGAGGCATATGAGCCGTGGGAAAGCCCCATGGAGGAGACTATAAGGGGTGTCCTCAAGGCTAAGGGTGGTGAAGGATTCAATGACCCCTGCTGCTATGTGGGTAAACTTGAAAAAGATGGTGAGAGCCAAAATGAGCACGGTTCATTTAGCGACTTTCCTTGCGTGGGTACGACCTACCGGGTAACCGAGCACTGGCAGTCAGGTCCGATGACCCGTAATCTCCCATGGCTGGTAGAGTTAATGCCTGATGTGTTTGTGGAGTTGGGTGAAGACCTGGCAAGTGAGAAGGGCATCAACAGGGGTGATAAGGTTAAGGTAACTACAGCACGAGGCTCAATTGAAGCGGTGGCGGTGGTTACCAGGAGACTCCACCGCATGACTATAGGGTTGAATGGCACTCAAAGGCAAATTGACCATGTGGGTATACTGTGGCACTGGGGTTACATCGGGCTTTCTAAGGGCGACAGCGCCAATATCCTTACCCCTCATGTGGGAGATGCCAATACCACTATACCAGAATATAAGACCTTCCTGTGCAAGATAGAGAAGGCTTAGAAAGGAAGAGACTATGACTGAAAAGGCACTGCTTATAGATGTCAGTAAATGTACGGGGTGCCGTGCTTGTCAGGTAGCCTGTAAGGAGTGGAATGGTCTTCCTGCCGTGGAGACTACCTGCACAGGAACATACGAGAATCCCCCTGACCTCTCACCTGATACCTGGAACAAGATTAAATTCACAGAAATTGGCTCAACCTCAGACGGAACGATGCGATGGCTCTTCAGGTCGGAGCGCTGTTTGCACTGCACCGATGCCTCCTGCGTGGAGGTCTGTCCTACAGGGGCAGTTTATCATCACGAGTTGGGCTTCGTGGCTTATGACAGAACTAAGTGTACCGGGTGTGGCTATTGCACTCAGTACTGCCCCTTTAATATTCCCCAATTGAGTGGGAATAAGCTGACCGGTATGCAGAAAATGGATAAGTGCACCTTCTGTTTGGACCGTGTCGCTAACGGACTGGAGCCAGCATGTTCCAAGGCTTGCCCTACCGGAGCAATAAGCTTTGGTAACCGCGGTGACTTGATATTAAAGGGAAGCAGCCGTGTAAATGACCTTAAGTCAAACGGTTACTCTAATGCCTATCTCTATGGTGAGCATGAGTTGGGGGGACTGCATACTATGTATGTCCTTGATGAGAAGCCAGAGGTTTATGGCCTGCCAGCGGACCCCCAGTATGTACCAGGTTACGAGGTAGTGCGGCAGGATATCCTCAAACCTTTAGGTTGGGCGCTGATTGCTGCCGCAGCAGGAGGATTCGCCTTGAACTTCCTGGTGTCTCGCTCCCGGATGGTAAAGGCTGGTAAGAAGGAGGAGGAGTAGTATGGAAGAGATAGAACGGTTTAGACTATCCACTCGAGTGCTCCATTGGGCAATAGTAATATTTACTTGCCTGCTGGGTGCTTCAGGGCTGTGTATCTATATCTCTCAAATAGGTGGTTGGGTAGGGCAGGGGGGATATGTCGGATATATCCACCGTGTATGCGCTATTCTCTTCGTTCTCTCAGCCGTGATTTACCTGGTAACTAACTTCAAGAGTTCGATAAAATTCCTCAAGGAAGCCTTCGTCTGGGGATTGTCTGATTTGGGCTGGGCATTGGCGGCTCCTGATTACTACTTTGGTGGCGACCCGGAGAAGATGCCGCCGCAGGAGCATATCAATACTGGTCAGAAGCTTTACTGGCTGGCAGTGATAATAGGTGTTGTGGTGTTTCTGGTCACCGGGATACTCATGTGGGCGTTTAGGGATATCGTCTCGGAGAGTGTCTTCATGTGGAGCCTTCTGATTCATGATGTGGCTTTCATTGGTGCTATGGTCATGGTTGCCCTTCACCTCTACCTGGGGTCTATACACCCGGTAATGACAGAATCCCTGAAGTCCATGGTAACAGGGAAGGCATCAATAGAGTATTGCGAGCACCATCATGGCAGGTGGCTACGCCATGAGCTGAAGAAGAAGGAATCTGAAAGCTAGTGCTATTTCATAAAGATTATAATTAGCTTTTCCCTGTAGAGCGGGGGACAAGCCCCCGCTCATCTTTTTCTGAGGGTAGGGTAGTTCTCTCATGGTATTACAGTACAAAGATACATCATTGTTTTCATTCTCGTGATTCAGTATTTATAAGGTAACCGTTCACTAGATGTCATTGCAAGCATCCGACCCGCCGCTGCGCTGGGCGGGTTATATCAGAAAGGAACTCTGAGTTCCTTAGGAGAGCAAAGACCCGGAGACAATCTTAGGGGATGTGAGAGGATAGATTGCCACGCTTCGTTCGTAATGATAGAGGGTGGGTGAACATTTACTTTATAAGAAAGAAGGAGTAATGCTCTCCTTAGAGGACAAGTTCTTACAGCGGTTACAAGAGCTAGTAATGCGGGGGGATGATTTCTCCCGCGTTGCGGAATTTTATCAGCAGGTAGCGCCTCTTCAGGTTGAGGCAAAGTCCCGTCTGGAACTGAAGCGCCCGCCGACCAGTAGTGCTATTAAAAAGAAGCTGGAAGCAGACAAAGCTCAGGTTACCTTCGAGGGATTAGCTATAGATTGGCTGGTGGTGAGGGATTTATTCTCCAGGATGTTACATCTCCTCGCTGATTATAAGATAGTTGACGATGCTCAGTTGGGAAAGCTGAAGGAGTTAGCCCCTGACCCCGCTCTCCTCAAGCGAGCCGCGCGGAAGTGGTATAAGCAGCCCGTGGTAGAGTGCAGTAATTCAGTGGAAGTAGCGATTGCTATAGCACTGCGATTGACCTTCCTGCCATGTCTGGTCAAGCATTCCGAAGCAATAATGAGCATGTTTGACCAGGAGCGGTGGCGGCGCAGCAGTTGTCCCATCTGTGGCGGAAAGGCTGACTTCGCTTTCTTGAACAAGGAGAATGGGGCTCGTTGGCTGGTATGCTGGCGCTGTGATACCCAGTGGCTGTTTCAACGGCTGGTCTGCCCCTATTGTGGTAATGATGACCAGAAGTCCCTGGCGTACTTCACTGATGATAACAATCTCTACAGGTTATATGTCTGTGATGTATGTCACTCTTACCTTAAGTGTATTGATTTGCGCCAGACAGAGGAGGAGATACTCTTTCCCCTGGAACGTATCCTCACGGTTGGTCAGGATAGTCAGATACAGGAGAAGGGCTATAAGCCCGGATGGATAGCTAGCACTCCTGATAGATAATCAAACTCCTTCACCGTTCACTCATTTACTGAGTGCCACACTAATTCCTGAATGTGGCGAAAAGGAGGAGCCTCTTTTTTGTCATTGTGAGTCCTTTCCTCCTGTCATTGCGAGCGAAGCGAAGCAATCCCCCTTAGTCCCCCTTTAGTAAAGGGGGATTAAAGAGATTAGCTTGCGTCTTCGTCGCTAACACTCCTCGCAATGACACATTATGGGGATGCTCCTCGTAATGACAAGGGAAGGGACAATATATTGACCTTTCCCAGGCTGAGGCTACCATTCCCCATTTTGGGGAGGCAATTATGGATTACACTATGAACCGACGGGTTCAAGGAACTCTGGGTAACCGTCATCCTTCGGCAATTCAAGGATGCTACCCATGTAGAGGAGACGACCAATGGGTCAATATTACCATCTACAATGATGAAGAGTGGGAGGGATTTTGCCGCGCTATAGGTAATCCTGTCTGGAACTCCTAACCATCTTCGTCTGCCACCTTGTCGCCTTGGGGAGCATAATGAATATGTGTATAAACAAATCATCGGTGTATCTGATGCAGAATACTCTGAATTAGAGAAAGAGCGACACATCGGCACAGAACCTGCACCATGGATTCATTGAGGATTATTTAGGATTTAATCATGGAAGGGCTCGAAACCAGGTTAATGATGATTTATCATCACCTATTGGATTACTATGGCGCTCAGCATTGGTGGCCTGCGGATGATGATTTTGAGGTGATGATAGGTGCTATTCTTACCCAGTCAGCAGCATGGAGCAATGTAGAAAAGGCAATCACCAATTTGAAGAACAGGAAAGTATTATCTCCTGAAGCCCTGTGCGAGATTACATTGGAGGAACTTTCCAGTCTAATCTATTCCTGTGGTTACTATAATGCTAAGGCTTCGAAGATTAAGGCACTGGTTCAGTGGCTGGGAGAGAGGTTTGATGATGACCTGAGTCGCCTTTTCGCTCTGGATATTCCTCAGATGCGCCATGACCTACTGGAAGTTAAGGGAATAGGTAAGGAAACGGCCGATTCTATTATCCTTTATGCTGCTCGCAAGCCTATATTTGTTATTGATGCCTATACTCACCGTATCATGCAACGTCTTGGTATGACTACTACCGGCAGCAACTATGAGGAACTGCAGAACCTTTTTATGAATAATCTACCCTTAAAAGAGGAGCTACTCAATGAATACCATGCACTTTTAGTAGCGCATGGTAAGCAGCTATGCAAGAAGATTCCTCGGTGTGAGCGGTGTCCCCTAAAGGATACATGCGAGGATTTTTTGCGGCTAACCCTAAACAAACACAAGCTGCCTGGAAAATTCTCACAAGAATCACATTCCCAGACAGCTTGAAAAATAAGCTTCAGGATTTGTCCTTAAGACACTTAATCCGGTGCTCCGACTACTGTTACGCCACACTGGAATCTTCCGGGGTGCCCGCCCTGATTGTGGGTTAGCCCCAGACGAACATTCTTAAGCTGCCTCGAGGGATCTTGTGCTTTACCCTGGAACTGCTTGTAAAATTCATAAACCTCACGTCCACCACTTGCACCAATAGGGTGACCAAAGGACTTCAGCCCTCCACTGATGTTAATCGGGAGGTCTCCCTCTTGCTCAAAGCTACCAGCATCAACATCTTCCTTAACTTTGCCTACCCCACAGAATCCTGCTGACTCACAGGCAATAGCTTCAGCAATAGAAAAACAATCATGCATCTCAGCCATATCCAGCTCTTTACGGGGGTCTTTAATCCCTGCCATATCATATGCTTGCTTACAAGCTGCTTCCGTTTCTGGCCAGAAGGTATAGTCATAGTCCTCTTTCTGCTTACCCCAGCCAGGACCAACAGAGATTCCCAAACCCTTAATCAGGATATAATCCTTACGGAAACTCTTGGCCATATCAGCTCTGCAGAGGACTGCTGCTGAACCCCCATCGGTAACTCCACAGCAATCAAATAGTCCCAAGGGCCAGGCAATCATGGGCGCATTCATTGCCTGCTCTACGGTAACTTCCCTTCTTAGATGAGCTAGAGGGTTTCGGGCACCATTGTGGTGACTTTTGACCGATATCTTAGCAAGCATCCTTTTACCCTCTTCCCTGCTCAAACCATATCTATTGAAGTATCGAGTGGCAGCCATAGCATAGCGTCCAGGGCCTGTACCTCCACCCATGTAAATAGGATGCCATTTGTCTGACTGCAACCTAAAAGTATGCAACCCACCATAGCCAACATCCTTCACCTTCTCCACCCCAACAGATAAACATATATCATATATACCGGCAGCTATAGCGAAAGCAGGACCTCTGATGCTCTCCGCTCCTGTGCCACAAGCATTCTCCACACGGGTAACCGGAATGTAGTTTAGCTTCAGGGGAGCAGCTAACGCCGCCCCAGTTACTCCGGATGCCATTGTTCCAAGCCAGGCAGCCTGAATATCCTTAATATCCACACCAGCATCATCAAGCGCCTCATAAGTCGCCTCTATTATTAAATCATCAGCATCCTTATCCCAAAGCTCCCCAAATTGGGTACACCCCATGCCAATTATGGCTACTTTATCCTTAATTGTCCCTGGCATCTTTACCTCCTTAACATCTTACCGGGCGGGCTTTCCAGTAGTAATTTACGAATCCACCTTCCTCATGTATCTTCCTGAAGGTAAGCTCCATTCGCATCCCAATTTCAAGCTTATCTACATCCTTATCTGTCATCTGCCCATAGACCCTTCCGCCACCATCCAGGTTTGTTACACTTAAGACATTAGGCAGGTCTATGACTCCTGCACCACGCTCATCTATACTGTATGTAAAGAGATCTCCCTGCTTATCTGACATCCTTACATAATCAAAATCATCCTTTGCCTGGCACCACATACAAACTCTCTGAGGTGGAAGCTGGACATGGCCACACTTCCTGCATCGTGTGCCATTTCCTCTTATGAGCGCTTTCTTCTCACGCCACAGTATATTAAGCGAGCCTTCCATGTGATGCATACGGTCTACATCCCACTCCATGAGATTGCGATAGTGGAGATACTTTCCGTAGCTAGAGAGCATAAGCTTCGACTCAAGGTGCCTCTTTATTCCGCGCCTGGCACCAAGCTTCGTCATCCCATCAGTGACCCTGAAGGCATAAGCATCAGTCCCATCACCGAAATTAACAGTGAGAATTCTATCACCCGGCTTTGCCTCCTCAAGTGCTCCCACAAACATCATAGGAACAAAAGCACAGCCAGTATGACCAACCTTATCAAACATAGCATCCTGAACCTGAGTTTTAGGGTCAAGCTTCATCCCCTTTGCCACTGCAGCATGCTCCCCAGCATTCCCACTATAAAGGACAACCTTAGTGAAATCACCGATGTTCCAGCTATATTTCTTTAACAGTCCCGTGACAGCCCCTTTAACTCGCGGCAAGATCTCCTCATCTCTGATAAATCTGTCTTCCCATGTCTGGGTATGCGTGTCGCTCCTCCTTCGCCAGAAGGTAAGGTCTTCGCTTGAAATCACTTGACTTCCCTCTATCTCGGCGACAATACCCGAATCTCCAACTAGAAATGCAGCGGCTCCACCCCCCCAGCTTGACTCATAGGGTGAATCAGGGGGTGGCACTCGATAGTCAGAAGCAATGACCAGTACCTTCTTTGCCGAGCCGGCATTAACCGCATCCGTTGCTGCCTGGAGTGCTAATGTTCCTCCTTGGAGCGAATCAGCAATGTCCATTGCGATTATGTCCTCTCGAAGGTCGAGAGCTGCAGCTACTATGCTAGCACTTTGCTTTTCCGTATAAGGTGCAGTTGTTGTAGCAAAGTACAGCCTGTCAACTGAACTACGGTCTATATTACTTAAACAATCAATCCCCGCCTCTACAGCCATGGTTATGCTATCCTCATCAATATTGGGAATCGCAGTCTCCGTTGGCTTAGCGCGTCCCCCCCAAATCTTGGCTAACTCAGCGGCGCTTAATCTGTAAATGGGTATGTAAGCACCATATGACACAATTCCTGCTGCCATATTACTTCCTCCTTGTAGGATTAACTTGTATTACAGCGCACCTTCCTCTGCGGGTGAATATAGAAACTCTACTAAGCTCACACTATTCACCCTCAAGTAGCAAGTGTAGTATGGCAGACATTGATACCTGTGTCAAGAAAACCACTCCAAGAAAATCTTTCGATTTTGGATGTGGTGGGGTATAATATGATGCAGTTGATTATTATTAGCTATTAGTAGCACAGGGAGAGAGCTTGATATGAAAGTAGCATTGCTTTGTGATGTAGACGGTCTGGGTAAATTGGGTGAGGTGAAGGAGGTGGCAGATGGCTACGGGAGAAATTTCCTTTTGCCCCGTAAGATGGCTTCGCTGGCTACCCCATCTGTACTAAAACATGTACAGGCACAAGTTCAAAAGGAGGTAAAGAGGCAACAGCTGATTGCTGCTGAATTCAAAAGGCAGGCTCAGGAGTTAGAGGGTCTTACCCTTACTTTCAGAGCAAAAAAGGCTTCAGATGAGCGCATCTTTGGCTCGATCCGGGATGTACACATCGCACAGGAAATCCACCATCTCATTGGCTTCGACCTGGAGAAAGGAAACGTGGTACTCGAAGAGCCTCTTAATCAAATAGGAACTCATAAGGTGACAATAAGGCTTCGTAAGGATCTAACACCTACAGTACTGGTTATTATACAGGGGGAAGATAGTTCCAGTGAATAATGAAAAACTGCCCCCTCATAACATAGATGCTGAGGAAGCAGTGCTTGGTTCTTTATTTATTGACCCTGATGTGGTCAATGATGTAGTCCTGTTATTGAAACCAGGGGATTTCTATGATGAGAGGAACCTATGGACATATGAGGCATGTCTTTCTCTCTACGAGCGGAATGAGGCAATAAACCAGGTAACTGTAGCTCAGGAACTGGTGCATCGGAACAGGCTGGAAGAGATTGGAACGGGATATCTGAGTCACCTGGTGAGTTCATGCCCTACCTCAGTTCATGCAGAGTATTATGCCCAGATTGTGCATCGCCTAGCGGTAATGCGGCGGCTTATCACCTCAGCAGAACAGATTGCTGTTATGGCGTATGAATCTGACCCTGATGCTGATGCTGTGTTGAGCAAAGCAGAGGATATACTGTTTCACTTGCACCATGGCGAGACAACTCGTGACTTTGTCCACATTCGTCAGGTGCTGGAGCAATACTTTGAGGAAACTGAGGGTGCTGCCTTCTCAGAAGGGCATCCTCCTCATGTATTTACCAGCTTTGGTGCCCTAGATGAGCTGCTTGGTGGTCTGCAACGTTCAGACATGTTCATCCTGGCAGCCAGACCTAGTATGGGGAAGTCGAGTCTGGCACTCAACATTGCCAGAAATGCTGCAATAGACCAGGGCTCTCATGTAGCCTTCTTTAGCCTGGAAATGTCGAAGGAGCAACTGGTGCAGCGCCTTATTGCCTCAGAGGCCAGGGTAGATTCCAAGCACATTCGTCTCCATACTTTTACCGAAGATGAGGAAAGGCGTATCATGGAAGCAAGTGGCATTCTGTCTGAGGCACCAATTTTTATCGATGATAGTCCTTTACTGAAGGTGATGGAGATGCGGGGGAAGGTGCGGCGGCTTTACTATGACCAGGGGGTTGACCTCATCATTGTGGACTACTTACAGTTGATTCGTGGTGATAGTGCTAAACCAGAGAACAGGGTTCAAGAGACAAGCGAAATCTCACGTTCACTCAAAGCTCTTGCCAGGGAATTGGATGTACCTCTAATCGCTGTATCCCAGCTAAGCCGTGCGGTAGAGTTGCGTACACCTCACATCCCTCAACTCTCCGACCTCAGGGAAAGTGGCAGCATCGAACAGGATGCCGATGTAGTAGCATTTATCTATCGGGATGATGTCTATTATACGCCTGAAGAATGGGAGGCGAAACACCCGGATGTTCCTTATCCTAAAGGAATGGCTAATATAATTATCGCTAAACACCGTAATGGACCCACGGGTCAGGTTGACCTGCGATTTCGGCGAGAAATAGCAAAATTTGAGACTCTGGAAAGAATAGGTTCTGAAGGTGAACAGCAAACCCTTCCCAGGATTTCCCACCAGGGCACATTTTACTCCCGTGCCTGATGTGCTATTCACTTCTCTTCTCCCCCAGATGGAGGATTTGCTGGAGGTGAAGGTGGTGGTGCACCTGTTTTGGTTGCTACACCACAAGCGGGGCTACCCAAAATTTGTTACCTTTAGAGAGCTTCTGGCGGATAAGACCCTGGGACGCAGCCTGGGCAAAGAGAAGCCCAGTGATGAGTTGTTACGTATAGGGCTGGCATCAGCATTAAGTCGAGGTATACTCCTCCATCAAGCACTGAAACAGGAAGATGGCAAACGAATAGATGCTTTCTTCCTGAATACAAACACCAATAAAGAAGCTATTGCCAGGTTGCGGAGAGGTGAGCTTGTGCTGGGAGATAGTTCACCTGTAGATGAACCATACATTGAAGAGGAGAAGCCAAATATTTATACTCTCTATGAGCAAAATATTGGTGTCCTTACTCCTATGATTACTGCAGAATTGGGAGAGGCAGAGAAGCTCTACCCTGAAAGATGGATAGAGGATGCTTTCAGGGAGGCTATGACTGCAAACAAGCGTCAGTGGCGCTATATTTCTCGAATTCTAGAAAGATGGTCAACCGAGGGTAAAGATGATGGAGAGTCTAGGAGAGATTCTAAAGAGAAGCCAGATTCTGACAAATATATCAGAGGGAAATACGGTCATCTCGTCCAGCGCTGAGGCAGCAGAGGAGGAACCAGCCTTGTGCCCATATTGTAAGGGTGCTGGCTTTGTCTATCCTGATGTTCCCCCGGGGCATCCTGATTTTGGTAGAGCAGTGCCCTGTTACTGTCTTCAAAAAGAGAGACAGGGTAGCCTGATGCAGCGTTTACAAAGGTATAGTAATTTGGGGGCACTGACTCGTTTTACCTTTGACACTCTGATACCCCAGGGGCGCAGTGGTAACCCAGCGAATCAGAATAGATTCCAGAGGGCTTGCCAGGGAGCAAAGAATTTTGCTCAAAATCCTGATGGGTGGCTGGTATTTATCGGCCCTAGTGGATGTGGTAAGACTCACCTGGCTGTTGCTATTGCCAACTATCGAATACAGCAGGGATACCCTACTTTCTTTGTCGTTGTTCCTGACCTTCTTGACCATCTGAGGGCAACCTTTGGTCCTACCAGTGAGGTTACCTATGATGAACTCTTTGAGCAGGTGAGGAATGCACCGCTTCTTATTCTTGATGACCTGGGCACACAGACTAATACTCCCTGGGCACAGGAAAAACTGTTTCAGATTATCAATCACCGCTATAGTGCTCAATTACCTACTGTAATTACCATGAATACCTCTCTGGAGGAGTTAGAGGAGCGATTATACGCTCGGCTAAGTGAACCTACCCTGTCGCAGGTCTATCTGGTAGAAGAAAGGGAAGCCTCTGAGCTGGAGCATCTCAGTGAGCTAGGATTAAAATTACTCACGAACATGACCTTTCGGAACTTTGACTTCAAGCGCGTGGATCTTCCTGTAGAGCAGCGCTATACCCTGGAGCATGCTTATCAACTGGCATATAACTTTGCCCAGGCACCTGAAGGATGGCTGATATTTCAGGGAACTAACGGCTGCGGTAAGACACACCTGGCTGTAGCTATTGCTAACTACTGTCTGGAGCACGAGAGAGAGGTGCTCTTCATTCCGGTGCCAGATTTCCTTGACCATCTGCGTTCCTGTTTCAGTCCTGATAGCGGAGTCCGGTATGATGAGCTTCTGGAAAGAACAAAAAAGTCCCCCCTGCTTATCCTGGATGATTTTGGGGAGGAGAGCAGCACCCCATGGGTGCGTGAGAAACTCTACCAGCTTATCAACTACCGTTATATTGCTCAATTGCCCACTGTGGTAACTACTTCCTTCTCTCTAGATGAGTTCGAATCCCGCATTAGTTCACGGATGGCAGACCCTCGCCTTAGTGTAGTATTCAATATCACTGCACCTGATTATAGGACTGACCGCCCACTACCCGAAAAGGGCAAATCCCTCAAGGGTTATTCTCATCGCAGGAGGATGCAAACTTAAGGTGATTTTGACATAAAGATAGGCTGTTATATAGAACGACATA
Organism: Chloroflexota bacterium; assembly: GCA_030612045.1. Classification (GTDB taxonomy): domain Bacteria; phylum Chloroflexota; class Dehalococcoidia; order UBA2247; family JAUWOP01; genus JAUWOP01. Next base: position 32,087 of record JAUWOP010000011.1, read on the forward strand.
ATTAAATGCGCATGCGCTGGAATTAAGCTCTAATCTCTAAAGCCCAAGCACCAATTTCCAAACAAATTTCGTAACCGTTCACCCCATCTTATGTCGTTGCGAGGAGCGTAAGCGACGAGTAATCCCCATCCAGCAGGGACTCTGTTCAAAGGCAAGAATGACGGCATTAGGAAACTAAGCTGGCATAGCAGTGGTGGTTACCTCTGTGGGGTGTAACCACAGGTAGTCCCGAATTTCTAAATTCATTCGATCTAATTCAGACAGGTAACTGCTCACTGATAGCCGATAATTAGCGGGGTTGGTTT
>JAUWOP010000004.1 GCA_030612045.1 Chloroflexota bacterium
TCAGCTTTTCTACGCTTGTTGGGGACATTGTCATCCCTAACCTTGCTCATTCTTTGCTGGGGATGAAAACATTCCCCCTTGAGCCAGCTAGAATTTTCATAGTAGCGTGGGTGCTTGTCCCCCCCCCCTGCCGCGGATAAACGGATTGTTTGTTATCTTCGTCAATGCCGCGCTCGTGTCCCCCCCCCCTGCCGAGGATAAACCTCGGCGCTACGATGGCTATCGGCGCTACAATGGCTAATCGTAAGAAGAGACTATCCTATTCTAAAGTTTCCAGGAGCACTAAAAGTATTGGAAGAGACTCCCCCTTGTAATTATTCTGATTGTCCTGTATACTTAGATTAGTGGCTTAATAAGGTTACCAGTTCTACTAGCAACCCCTTAGAGTTTCCCCAGTAAAGGTCTCTTCAAGGTAAGGTTCCTCAAGGTATTGGATGACCGAAGTTTAGTTCACAATTTTTGAGAAAGGAGGTCATCCAATGAGCTTTATTGATAGAGAACTGCAGTGCGCTGACTGTGGGAGTACCTTTACCTTTACTACCAGTGAACAAGAGTTCTTCGCTGCCAAAGGCTTCACGAACGATCCCAAGCGTTGTCCGGATTGTCGTGCGGCAAGGAAGCAGGAACGTGGAGGCGGCTCTGGGAGCTTTGGCTCTCATAGGCGGATGTATCCGGCTGTGTGTGCTGCATGTGGTATCGACACCGAAGTGCCGTTCGAGCCCCGTGAAGGCAGACCAGTGTATTGCAGCCAATGCTACAATGCGGTTGGATCCGCAAACAGGCGATAGCCTTACCACTACGGAAGGTTAAGAGAAGGGCCGGGAATTAGTCTCGGCCCTTTTTCTGTGACAACGCTATAGCGTTCCCTGAATGTGTTGCTTCTCTTGCCCCCAACTCATTGCAGCCGAGCGCACTAGTTGGCTCGATTGTTCCTACATTCGTATTTAGGTATCCTAAATAGATGTCCCTTTAAGGAGGTACGAAATGGAAGTGGGATACGTCATTGCTCTGCTGGGAACAGGCGTAGGGGTGGGGTTTTTCCAGGGGCTTCTGGGGGTCGGTGGCTGCTTCATTATGGTTCCGGTAACAACCATAATATTTACCCATATGGGTGTTCCCATAGATACAGCAGTGAAGCTTGCCTTTGGCACAAACTTGCTGGTCGTTTTTCCTACAGCTATAAGTAGCTCTCTGGCTCATCACCGCAAGGGCGCAGTTTGGTGGAAAGCAGGTATCACCCTGGGTATCGCAGTAGCAGCCGGAGCCCTGCTGGGTTCGACTATTACCTCCCAATTTATCAGCGGCGGGATAATAAAGGTTGTCTTTGGTGCGGTAATTCTTGCTGCCGCTGTGAGGATGCTCACCGCAAAACCACCAAAGATTGAGGAGGAGCCAAAGGATAGCCTGCGACTTTGGGCTGCCTGTGGTTTTCCTTTAGGAATCGTGAGCGGGCTTATTGCCATTGGTGGTGGTGTGCTCATGGTTCCAGTTCTTACCACTGCCCTCAAATTTAAGATGCACAGAGCTGTTGGCACCTCAACTGCAATGATGATATTCAGTGGCGCCGCTGGAGCCCTGGGCTACTTCTTGAACGGGCTTCATGCTCCAGATCTGCCGTCTCACTCTTTTGGTTATATCAATCTGACAGCCTGGCTCTGCTTGGTGGCTACCAGCGTTGGTATGGCGCAGGTTGGTGCCAGGACAGCCCACAGGCTCCCGGCAAAACAATTAAGGTATATCTTCGTTATTGTGACGGTCTATATGGGGCTCAAGATGATAGGAGTTCTTTGAGCGGCTGAGATGGCATGTCTAGATCCAGTCTAAAATCCCCTGGGATAGTATGCTAGGATATGTTCCGTGACGCGAAGTGGTACCCCTGGCGCGACTCGAACGCGCGACACGCGGTTTAGGAAACCGCTGCTCTATCCGCCTGAGCTACAGGGGCATATAAACTATCCCACAAAGCTGAGGATTCTAGTAAGCAGGAAAGGTTATAAGACCTTTGGGGGTTAGTTTACTTCTTACCATCTGCAGGATTTATTTTACTACATGGGATAATTAAACCGCAACTTATGTACTTAACCTGCACTTGCCCAATTATCATCCTTACTATATTATAGGATTTGAGGTGAGATGTTATGGGTAGTTCAATCCAGCAAGCGACAAATGATTTAATGAACAGCAGGTATGCCATAGCATTGAGCGGGGCTGGAATATCAACAGAATCCGGGATACCAGACTTTAGGGGTCCAAAAGGGATTTGGACCACAGATAGAGAAGCAGAGGCTAAGGCTTACCAAAGATACGAGCTTTTCTTGAGAGACCCTAAATCCTATTGGGAGGAGATGTTAGGCTCTAAGGGTACATATGGAGGATTCTATGATGAGGTTAGAAAAGGAAAGCCAAATCCCGGCCACTATGCTCTGGCAGAGCTTGAAAAACTGGGAGTCATTAAGTGTGTGATTACACAGAATATTGATGGACTGCACGAAAAGGCAGGGAGCAAGAATGTAGTAGAATACCACGGTGGTGTTCATAAATTGAGATGTGCCTCATGCGGCACAAGATTTGGATTTGAGGAGATTTCTTTGGAGAATCTACCTCCTCGCTGCAAGTGCGGTGGAGCAATAAAGTATGATGTAGTCCATTTCAAAGAGCCAATCCCTTCCGATGTTGTAGAAAGGGCAGAAGAGGAATCTCTAAAGTGTGATTTAATGCTCATATGTGGAACATCAGCGGTCGTTTATCCCTTTGCTAGCCTGCCCAGGATGGCAAAGCTGGGCGGACATAGAGCGAGCATAAAGGTAGTAGAGATAAATGCGGAGTCTACACCGCTCACCTATGAAGGTATATCGGATTATCTCATCCAGGGGAAAACTGGTGAGATTCTGCCTGAAATAGTTAAAGGTATAAAGCTCATTGTCAATAGTCGATAGTCAGGAGTTAGGGGGAGGGGGAGTGGGGGACTTAGGACTTAGGACTTAGGACTAATTAAACCCCCATGGGCGGTTGCCCACCAACGAACCATGAAAATAAGCTGTCATTACGAGCGGAGCAAAGCAATCCCCCTTTACTAAAGGGGGACTAAGGGGGATTAAAGAGATTAGCTTGCGTCTTCGTTGCTACGCTCCTCGCAAAGACACAAGCATTCTACTTTCGGAATAAAGGGGGTTTAAGGGGCTCTTCAATGGTTCAGACTCTAATTACCAATCTATCTCTGGCTGAGCTAGCTAACCTGATGGAGTCATGGGGTGAGCCAGCCTTCCGCGCCCACCAGGTATGGGGCTGGGTATACCAGTCGCTGGCTTCTTCTTTCGAGGAGATGAGCAATCTCCCCCAGAGACTACGCCAGAGCCTGGCTCAGGAACTGTACCTGACATCATTGGTCCCAATTCAGGAAGTCAGGTCTGCCAATAGCCAGACTACCGGCACAAGCACTACGAAAAAGGTACTCTTCCAACTCAATGATGGCAAGACTATTGAGACAGTGTTTCTCTACCATAAGGGGACATACCACCCTGGCATAGGTATTGTGAAGAAGGAACGCCAAACCGTCTGTGTCTCTACCCAGGTAGGCTGCTCCATCTCTTGTCCCTTCTGTGCTACTGGGCAACAGCCCTTTGAACGCAATCTTACTACTGGAGAGATAGTAGAGCAGGTTTTATATTTCGCTCGGAAGAAACACAAGATTACTAATGTAGTCTTCATGGGAATGGGAGAGCCTCTAGCTAATTATGATGCTACCCTCAAAGCCATAAGGATACTGAACTCAAGTCAGGGCTTTCATCTGGGCGCAAGGCACTTTACCCTCTCCACCGCAGGACTGGTACCCCAGATTAACCAACTCGCTAAGGAGGATGTCCAGGTGGGACTGGCAGTTTCCCTGCATGCCGCTGATAATGCCCTTAGAGATAAGCTAGTTCCTATAAATAAGCGGTACCCCTTGGAAACACTCATTGAGGCATGCCAGAATTATATTAATTCTACCGGTCGACGTGTAACCTTTGAATACATACTATTCAACGGGATAAATGATTCGGTAAAGCAAGCAAGAAAGCTCAGCAGTTTGGTAACAGGGATGAACTGCCATGTTAACCTCATCCCCACTAATCCCACAGGTAATAAACGGTTCAGTCCACCACTTCCTGAGAATGCAGCAGCTTTCCAGATGGAGCTTGAGCATCATTACATCACCACTACTCTGCGGAGGAGCATGGGTGCGGATATTCACGCAGGATGTGGACAATTGCGCAGCCACTACAATTGTGAGGAGCCCAGTAAGATTCTGTGTTCTATATCGTCCAAACCTGGTGAGTAGGTTGATTGATGTTAGTCGACCTACCTACTATAAGAGAGGAGCTACAGGGATGTTAAAAACGATTGTCGAGATTAATGAGAGGATTCAAAAAGGGGAAGCTGTGGTAGTTACCGCTGAAGAGGTGATAGACATAGCAGAAAAGAATGGTATTACCAGAGCTACTCAGGAGATAGATGTAGTTACAACCGCTACTTTTGGTCCCATGTGCTCCTCAGGTGCATATTTCAATATCGGACAGGCCAAGCCTCGCATAAAATTTGGAGGTAGTACTATCTACCTTAATGATGTACCAGCCTATGCAGGATGGGCAGCGGCAGATTTATACCTCGGTGCTACAGCTATCCCTGACCATGACCCCAGAAATAAAGTATACCCTGGTGAGTTCATATATGGGGGGGGACACGTAATCGAGGATTTACTGGAAGGGAAGGATGTTAGGTTGGTAGCTTCCGCTTATGGAACAGATTGCTACCCCAAGCGGAAGCTGGAAACATGGGTTAATCTCGATGACTTTAATCAGGCAGTATTATTCAATGTCCGGAATGCCTCACAGAACTATAATGTTGCGGTTAACTCTTCTAATAGGATAATCTATACCTATATGGGGATGCTTAAGCCTAACTTGGGGAATGCTACATATTCCTCCGCAGGGCAGCTATCACCGCTACTTAATGACCCTTATTACAAAACTATTGGCATCGGAACAAGGATATTCCTTGGGGGGGGGATTGGGTATGTTACCTGGCAGGGAACTCAGCACAATCCTGATGTCCTTCGGAGTGAGGATGGTGTGCCCCGAGGATGTGGTGGTACTCTGGCAGTTATCGGAGACTTGAAGCAGATGAGTTCCCGCTGGCTGAGAGGGACTAGCTTTCTTGGCTATGGATGCAATATGATGGTTGGAATCGGTATCCCTATACCCATCCTTTCTGAAGAAATGCTCCGTTACACGATGGTAAAAGATGCGGATATTGTTGCTCCGGTGGTGGATTATTCGGATGCCTACCCCCAGAGGAAGTCAGATATACTGGGAGAGGTGAGCTATGCCGAGCTGAAGAGCGGAAAAATAGTATTGCGGGAAAAGGAAGTCCCTACGGCATCACTGTCAAGTTACTACAAGGCTGTAGAGATTGCTCATACCTTAAAGAGATGGATACAGAAGGGGGAGTTCCTACTTACAGAGCCTGTGGCACCCCTCCCTGGAATAGAATCAGGGATTATCCTCAAGCCCCTGGAGGAACGCCCCGCAGGTGTAAGCATTGCGAAGAATGGGTCTATTTACCGCAGGAGGGAGTAGAAATGGCTATTTCCATAAAAGTAGTGCTGCATTTCCCACGGCATCTGATGAATCAGCCCATAATTTATCATTTAGCAAGGCACTACGATGTAGAATTCAATATCCTCAAAGCCTCTATCACCCCACAAGAAGAAGGTGTGTTGGTTATGGAGTTGAAAGGGGAACAGAAGGACTATGAGGGCGGAATTAAATATCTTACCGATTCAGGGGTAGAGGTTCATCCCCTGAGTCGGAATGTTGCCCGTGATGAAGATAAATGTACCCACTGTGGAGTCTGTGTTGCAGTTTGTCCTGTTGGGGCTCTTATTCTAGACCCAGCTACTAGACGAGTTGATTTCTGTGAGAGCAAGTGTATCGCCTGTGAGTTGTGCATCAAGGCATGCCCTCCACGGGCGATGAAGGTATGCCTCTAAAGTAACCCCAAAAACTCCTGCGCCCATTTTCCCTTACACCCTTTCACACAAAACAGTGTAGAGCCATATGGTATATGAACCGAGAACTTATCGTCACCCTGCCAGAGGTAACAACCTGGTCTCTTTTAGTGCTGTAATAAAGGAGAGCGACCTCTATATTCAAGCCAGACGCAATTTAAGAAGAAAGGCATTGAAGGCTCTCCTGAAATATCGTACTACCCTGGAGAGGTATATCGAGCAGCACCCTTACTTTCTTACTGCAATGGAGCCCCTCCCTGTAGAGGAAGCTGCTCCCCAGATTGTAAAGGAGATGATGAGAGCAGCAGAAAAAGCAGGAGTAGGACCGATGGCAGCGGTAGCAGGAGCTATTGCCGAGAGGGTAGGAGAGGAGTTACTTGCCTTCTCACCCGAAATAATTGTAGAGAATGGTGGGGACATCTTCCTGAAAAGCCTGAGACGGAGAGCGATTGGTATATATGCTGGGAAGTCATCTTTCAGTGGCAAACTTGCCCTGGAGATTAACCCCGAGGATACCCCTCTAGGAGTATGTACCTCTTCAGGCACAATAGGGCATTCCTTTAGTAAAGGTAGAGCGGATGTGGCTGTAGTCCTATCGGAATCGGCTGCTCTCGCTGATGCTACGGCTACTGCTGTAGGAAACCTGGTACAAAAGTCAGCAGATATTCCCCAAGCAATCGAGTTTGCCAGTCACATCGAGGGTGTAAAGGGGGTTATGATTATTATTGGTGATGACTTAGGGGTATGGGGGAATGTGAAGCTTATCAGGTCAGTGGCAGATGCTTCCCCTGACGATAGCCATAGTAGATGAGCAAACCAAGGAGCATCCAGCCAAAGCCTATCCATGGAGCATACTGCTGGTTGATGACGATGATGACCCATATCCCAAAGGTGGCTACTAATCCAACAACGGCAGTGAGAGGAATTTCCCTACCTTTAATCTTTATGTTTAGTTTTAATTTGAAGGGGCGGGGTAGCCCAGGATTCTTTACCCGCAGCATGAGGATGGAAGCATGAGCGAAGGCAAAAGAGAGTAGCGCCCCAAAGGTATATAGAGCGCCGAGGTCACTAAAAAAGCTAGCACTGAAGAATCCTGGAACTAGAAGGGCGATTGCTATCAGACAAAACAGAATAATGGAAAAGTACGGAGTACGAAAGTTGTAATGCACCCGCCCTAGAGCTGAAGGCAACTGATGGTGCGAGCTGAGAGAAAAAGAAAGACGTGAGATTCCCATTATCCCAGCATTTGTAGCAATGAACAGAATAGTCGCAGCCAGTACCGCTACTAGAGGGCCGAAGATAGTTTGTACTATTTCCGGCAGCAAAGGACAGGTAACAATACCTGCCACAGGGTCTCTTCCCCAGATGTTGCCGAGTTCCTGAGGTGTCATAGCTGAGAGAGCTACAACAGAGATGCCGGCAAACATTATCAAGACCACTGCAATCATCATCATCAGAGCCCTTGGGGCACGGGATTGAGGCTCCTTTGTCTCTTCTGCCAGCTGAGACACTGTTTCCACACCAGTGTATGCTATTGTAGCAAGAGCAATGCCAAATACCAGGTCGGTGGTTTCCGGCCAGTTGTTAAACATATTATGAATTAGATTTATCATGCCGTCGAAGCCTAAAAGGATAAACAATATCCCAAGTATAATGATGGAGAGCTGAGTTGCTAAGTCAATAGCCGCAGCGAGGATATTTACTCGGGAGGATTCACGCACACCTATAACATTAATAACCATGAGAACCCCTATGAGTCCCATAGATACAAGTGTACCCACTATTGGAGAACTCCTCAAAGGTTCCCAAAAGTGTCCCAAATAGGGGGGTATGGTATAAGCTGAAATAGAGATTGTAACTATATAGCTCAGCATCAATGCCCAACCACTGATAAAGCCTACCAGGTCATTGAAGGCATGCCGGGCAAAACTGGCTGAGCCGCCGGCTTCCGGAATCATGGCAGTACCCTCAGCGTAGGTAAGAGCGGTGAAGATAAACAAAATGCCAGCTATAGCCAGGGCTATTGGGGTGGCGCCAAGAGCCACTAACGCGACAATCCCCAGAGCATAATAGATAGAAGAACCAACATTGCCATACCCAGCACTAAATAATCCCATGACCCCTACTACCCGTCTCAGGCGCAGGTGTCTTATTCTGGGGTGGCGGACGATCTTATCCCCCGGCTTTGGCTGCCAGCTATTCTCCATATATTCTCGACGGCTTCTCTGTCTATTCTGTTGGAAATACAACGAAGAATTCTATGCCTCTATCCTTCTCTTGTCAAAGGTTTCTTGGAAGGTGAATCTCTACAATTGTTGATTCATCCCTTGTTATTCTATTGTTCTGCTTATTTGTCCCCTGAAATCTATTTTGCAGGACGAATCTTTCATTAATTGCCCCGCAAATCCTGATGCGAGTACAGCAATACGGGTACAATACCTTGACAGAGAAAACTCTCTATGTTAGATTTACCCTTGGGAAAGTGAGGTTTGAGTGATAAGTAATAATAGAGGGATAGCTTATAGAAGAAGGAGGTCTCGGTCTTTATGAATATGATTGTTTGTGTCAAGCAGGTGCCTGATCCTGAAGCGCCACCTGCTAGCTTTAAAATTGACTCCGCCGCTAATAAGGTAATCCCCCCTCAGGGGGTGGCGCCGGTGGTCAGTCCCTTCGATGAGAATGCTGTTGAGGCTGCTTTGAAGATTAAGGATAAGGATAAGAGTAGCAAGATTACAGTACTTAGCTTGGGGAATAAACTGGTCAGGGATGTAATCAAGAAGCCAGTATCTATGGGGAGTGATGAACTGATTTTGCTAGAGGATGAGGCTTTCGAGGAGGGTGATAGTTGGTCCACTGCTTATGCCCTGGCGATGGCTATAAAGAAGATTGGCACCTATGACATTATTTTCTGTGGTCGACAGGCGGCAGATTGGGATGCAGGGCAAACAGGCATTGGAATTGCTGAGCTGCTGGGAATACCCGCAATCACACTAGCAAAGGGTGTGGAGGTTGCTGATGGTAAGGTCAAGGTAGAGAGAGTACTGGCGGATGGCTATGAAGTGGTGGAAGCGCCTCTTCCTTGCTTAATAACTGTAAGTAACGAATTAGGTGAACCGCGATATGCTACAATGAAGGGGATTATGGCTGCTGCCAAGAAGCAGCCTACCATCTGGAAGCCCCAGGACATTGGAGTAGATGCTGCTGAGCTTGGTGCTAAGGGCAGGCATACCAAACTAGTTAAGCTGTTCCAGCCCGTCAGGGAAGGTAAGTGCGAAGTTATTGAGGGTGAGACTCCTGCTGAGGCAGGTGCTGGTCTGGCAATGAAGCTCCGTGAGGCTAAACTGATATAAAATTTCGAGGAGGCAATAGCCAATGGCAGATTATAAAGGTGTGCTAGTAGTTGGAGAGGTGGTTGATGGGAAGCTAGCAGCAATAACCAGTGAACTTCTAGGGGCAGGCAGGGGTTTAGCTGATGCCCTCGGTGAGACACTAATAGCAGTCTTGATAGGAAGCAATGTTAAGGGCTACGCCCAAGAGGGTGTTGCTTATGGAGCAGATAAGGTATATGTAGTAGAAGACCCTCTCCTTGAGCAATATCAGGGGGATTCTTACCTGGCTGTAGTGGAGAAGCTTGTAAATGAAGTGACGCCATCCATAGTTCTTATGGGGCAGACCTCGATAGGGCGTGACCTGGCTCCAAGGCTAGCTTTCCGGTTGAAGTCAGCTGCATCAATGGATTGTGTAGCGCTAGGTATTGACCCTGATTCTAAGTTACTTCTGGGAACAAGAGCAGTATATGGTGGGAATGCTCAAGCAATTTTTGCGATGGAGTCTAAACCACAGATAGCTACTGTCCGAGCTAAGGCAATGGAGCCTCTGGGGAAGGATGATTCTCGTAAAGGTGAGGTCATTACGCTGGAATCAGGACTAGATGCTTCTCAGATAAGAACCAGGTATCTTGAGACTGTTAAAGAAGAGATAGCCGGCATAAAGCTGGAAGATGCTGCAATAGTGGTAGGTGGAGGACGAGGTATAGGCGGTCCCGATGGATTTAAAGAGCTGCAGAAATTGGCTACTTTGTTGAAGGGAGCAGTAGGCGCAACACGTCCACCCTGTGACAATAAGTGGGTAAATGATACTCTACAAATCGGGCTTACGGGTAAGATTGTTACCCCGGATGTGTATATCGCAGTGGCTCTCTCAGGCTCCAGCCAACACCTATCTGGATGTTCTGGTTCGAAGAATATTATCGCTATAAATAAAGACCCCGAGGCGAACATATTCAAGGTGGCTCGTTTCGGAGTAGTAGGAGACTGGAAGCAGGCGGTGCCTGCCTTCACTGAGAAGGTCAAGGAATTGCTAGCAGGGTAGGAAAAAAAGTAGGGGCAGAGCTTAAGCTCTGCCCCCACTTGGAACTAAAGCGTGTCTATGGCTATTTGACAGAAGATAGGAAATCTTGTATAATCGTCCGCAATTGTACCTTGAATGGTCAAGGTAAGGTTAGTTGGTTGCTATAAACAGTCCGGAGGAGGAGAAATAGTGCAGAATGGAACTCTGGCTGCTGTGGATTTGGGCACTTCGAAGGTATGTACTATAATAGTCAATGTAAGTGGAGGAAACATAATTGAGGTGATGGGATGGGGAGTAGCTGAATCTGCCGGGGTGGAAAAGGGTGTGATAGTAGATATCGAGAAGGCAGGGGACTCGGTTGTGGAATCGCTGGAACAGGCAGAGAAGGCGCGGGGCCTGAGGGTGCAGTCAGTAGTAATGAACACGAGTGGGAGGCACCTGAGCTCATTTAATAATAGAGCTACACTGGCTATTCACCATCGTAGCCATGTAGTATCCAAGAGAGAGGTTAAGAAGGGCTACAAGGCTTCCACAGACATTGACCTGCCTATAGACCGAGGGATGCTGCATGCTATCCCGCGTGGTTATCACCTGGATGGGCTGGCTAGCACCAGGAATCCCGTAGGGTTATTCGCCTATAAGCTAGAGGTGGAGAGTCATATTATCACAGCAGGGTTAGCGTCTGTCCAGAATCTGGTAGAATGCCTTGCCAGTATTGGTGTGAAGGTAGGGCATGTAGTAGCGAATTATATTGCCAGCGGTGCAGCAATGTTACAGGAAGGAGATGAGGAGAGAGTAGTAGCAGTAGTAGATATTGGGGCAGGCACTACAGATGTGGCAGTGTATAAGGATGGGCGTATCTGGCATAGCTTTGTTCTGACCATCGGCGGTGACCAGGTGACCCGAGACATGGCAGCAGGACTGGGTATTTCCTTTGAGATGGCAGAGAAGCTTAAAATGGAGTATGGGTCTACCTTGGATTTAGAGAGTTCTAAGATGGAGGAGGTGAGCTCTAAGGTCCACCAGAAGTACGGGATTTCTTACGAGTACATGAACTATATTATAAAGGCACGGGTAGAGGAACTCTTGGAGATGGTACATGTGAAACTGGCGGACATGGCAGGTGAGGATACCGCTGCTCTCACTGGTGCTTCAGTGCGATTGTGTGGAGGAGGTGCTCATCTGAAGGGGTTGCCTGAGACGGTTCGTGAGGTTATGGGTATCCCAGCAGTGGTCGCTGTACCCAAGAGATTAGCTGGACCGTATCCTTCTCTGGATGATATCTCATTTGCTACAGGTATAGGTTTAGTGTTATGTGAATTAGCCGAGGAGAAGGTAATGGGTGCTCGATTCTTGAGTCAGGATGGCTTTCTCAAACGGAGGAGAACCCGCCCGCGTATTAATCTGCCTCGGATAAGCATCAAGTTATCAAGAGGTATGTCTAGAAGGACCTCTCGTCGGCATTAGTAATAATAAGGAGGGGGAGAAAAGGGCTATGGCTAAAACAACATTTACACCACCGGGGGCAAGGATACTAGCTGTTGGGGTGGGTGGTGGAGGCTCAAATGCGGTAAACCGTATGGTGCGTGAGTCAATCCGTGGACTGTCACTTGCCACAATTAATACTGATGCGCAGGCGCTGGCGTTGTCAGAGGCACAGGAAAGGATTCAAATTGGTGAAAAGTTTACTCGTGGTCTGGGAGTTGGCGGTGACCCTGAGGCTGGCAGGAAGGCTGCTGAAGACAATATAGATGAGCTGGCTCAGTTAGTAGATAAGATTGACCTGCTGTTTGTTACTGCAGGGATGGGTGGTGGAACTGGCACAGGGGCTGCCCCTGTAATTGCTCAACTGGCCAAGGAAAAGGGCACCCTGGTAGTAGGAGTGGTGACTACACCATTTAATTTTGAGGGAATGCGGCGACGCCAGGCAGGTGATAAGGGTATCGATGCGCTCAGGAAGCATGCTGATGCAGTAATTGTAGTTAATAATGAAAGATTGTTTGAGGTTCCTGCTTATGACTCTCGACTCACAGTGGATAATGCCTTCAAGATGGCAGATGATGTATTAATGATAGGGGTTCGAGCTATTACAGAGGTAATCACTGAGTCCGGGTTAATAAACCTTGACTTCGCTGATGTGAAGGCAGTTATGGATAATGCTGGTGAGGCATGGCTCTCAGTAGCTAGGAATAGTGGGCAGGGTAGAGCAGTGGAAGCCGCCAGGGAAGCTATTCACAGTCCTCTGCTAAACGGTAATATCAAGGGAGCAAAGCGAGTCCTGTTTACTATCAGTGGTAGCTCCAACCTTACCCTGGCAGAGGTCAATCAGGCTGCTGAGGTCATTCGTAATGAGGTGGCAGAGGAGGCCAATGTAATCTTTGGTGTTGACCTTAATCATGGGATTGATGATGAGGTAATGCTGGTGCTGATTGCTACAGGGTTTGCCTCTAACGCAGAGATAGTTCGGAAGGCACAGGATAAGAGGGTTCACCAGTATCTCAAGGGAATAAATGACTCTGATCTGGATATGCCAGCATTTGCTCGTATGCCTTCTGCCATGCGACACAATGGAAGGCAATCCTGAGAGAATAGTTCTAGCTAGATGATGAATCTGACAGGAGAAAGATGACCAGAGATGGTATTGTAACCTCTATTGATGTAGGTACCTCTAAAATCTGTACCATAATAGCCAATGTGAGAGAGGGAAGTATCACCCAAATTCTGGGTATGGGTATTGTTCCCTCTCATGGTATACAAAAGGCTATCGTGGTTGATATTAATGAACCTACAGAAGCAATTAGAGAGTCAGTGATAGAGGCAGAGCGGAGTAGTGGAATCAGGGTGAAATCAGCCTATGTGGGTATCACTGGTAAACACATTAACTCATTTAACCGCCATGCCAGTGTAGCCACCAGCAGGCGTGACCACAAGGTCACAGATAAGGTGCTCAAGCAAGCAATTAAGTCTGCCAGTAATATTAACCTGCCTGAGGGGAGAAAGCTAATTCATGCTATCCCGCGTCAGTATATCCTGGATGGACAGGCGGGGATTAAGAATCCACTGGGAATGCATGCCTATAAGCTGGAGGTGGAGACCCATGTAATTACTGGTGGTGTCAGTTTTATTCAGAACCTGGTCAGGTGCGTTCAGGGAGTCGGGATTGATGTAAAGGACCTCATTCTGGAGCCTATTGCTGACAGTGAGGCAGTGCTGGAAGCAGGGGAGAGAGAGTCGGGAGTTATCCTAGCTGATATTGGAGCAGGTACTACGGATATCATCGTATTCAGAGATAGTGATATCTGGCATAGTTCAGCATTACCTGTGGGAGGGCATCAGGTAACCAGAGACCTGGCTCTAGGTTTGGGTATTCCTTTTAATATAGCCGAGGAGCTTAAGAGAAACTATGGTGAGGTGATGCTACCAGAGGAAGGTAATCTGCGAACTATCAACATGGGAGCTGCAGGGAATAGCATCTCCGGGGCAGAGGTATCCTATATTATTAGAGCTCGTTTGACAGAAACCCTGAAGATGATTTTCTCGGATGTACCCAGAGACAAGTGGGAATCATGGGAGCCGGCGAGTCTGGTGCTCACTGGCGGGACGGTTAATCTACCAGGGACGGATATGCTAGGACAGGAGGTGCTGAGCCTCCCGGTACGAGTAGGGAGACCTGCTGGTATAGTCGAAGGTGCCGCTGGTCTCAGTGACCCGGCTTATGCCACAGGTATAGGGTTGTTACTCTGGGGGGTAAAGTATGGGGGAGAAAAGGTCTCTCCTCCTGCTGGTGGTGTATTGAGGAACTTCTTCTCACGGCTGACCAGGCGGTTCTGGGGGCACTGAGAGCTTACCCGGAAACTACCTGTAGGAGCGGTCCCCTGACTGCGATAATCCTCAGTTGTGATAATTCGCAACAAGAATGTTGTTCCTACATCAGAATGATAAGCAAGCCTTCATACAATTGCTTGACACACCTTCACTAAGGATGATAAACTTCAAGTTCGAGTTCTGAGTAATTATGTTTGGGAGGATAAGTTGCCTACGATAAACCAGCTTGTGCGGCATGGGCGGAGGCATGTTGTGCCTAAGGTTAAAACCCCAGCGCTGCGGGTTTCTTATAATGTGCTTAAGAATAAAGTGGTGTATGGCAAAGGTTCCCCGCAGAAGAGGGGAGTATGCATTCAAGTAAAAACTACTACTCCCAAGAAACCGAACTCCGCTTTGCGCAAGGTTGCTCGTGTGAGATTAACTAATGGGATGGAGTTGACTGCTTACATTCCTGGGGAGGGGCATGACATCCAGGAACATTCTGTAGTTCTTGTGGAAGGAGGCAGAGTAAAGGATCTGCCTGGAGTGCGCTATCATATTGTCCGTGGGGCTCTAGATGCTGGTGGTGTAGCTAATAGACGGCAATCGCGCAGTAGATATGGGACAAAAAAAGATAAAGGCTCGGGACGTGGTGCCTAATCTTTAGTGGTGGTGGTTGGAGAGTTGGGTTATATGCCTTAGTTGTAGGCGCCAAGTGTACAATACCCGGGCTTTTTGCTGTTTGGAGAAGCTAAGTGTCAAGACGAAGAAGAGCTGAAAAGAGAAAGATACCACCCGATGTTAAGTATAACAGCGAGTTAGTCTCTCGATTAATCAATAGATTAATGGTTGGTGGTAAGAAGAGAACAGCAGAGGGAATCGTGTATTCTGCGATGGGTATAGCTGCGGAACAGCTGAAGAGAGACCCTGAGGAGACCCTAGATAGAGCCATACAGAATATAACTCCTCTGTTAGAGGTTAAGCCACGGCGTGTTGCTGGCTCTACCTACCAGGTTCCGGTAGAGGTGAGAACAGGTCGAGGGCTCTCTTTAGCACTGCGATGGCTGGTTACCATTAGCCGGGCACGCAAGGGACACTCTATGGCTGAGAAGCTAGCCAATGAAATTGCTGATGCCGCTCGGGGTCAAGGGGTCGCCGTCAAGAAGCGTGAAGATACCCATAAAATGGCAGAGGCGAATCGTGCGTTTGTACATTTTCGATGGTAATATAAAAGTATTATGAAGAGGGAAATTGACTTTGACTAAAACTCAACTGATGCCAGCAAGTGTAAGCATCACGAAAAATGGTTCGAGCTTGAAAATGTCCAAATTAGCTTATAGCTTAGGTAACATATCAGTTGATATGGTGCGAAATATAGGGATTATCGCTCACATTGATGCGGGTAAGACTACTGTTACGGAAAATATGCTTTATTTCACCGGATATAAATATAAGATTGGTAGTGTAGATGACGGCACAACTGTAATGGATTGGATGGACTTGGAGCGGGAACGGGGGATTACTATTACCGCTGCCGCTACTACGTGTTATTGGCGTGGGTACCAAATGAACGTTATTGATACACCAGGACATGTAGATTTTACCGCTGAAGTAGAACGTAGTCTCAGAGTGCTCGATGGGGGTATTGTCATTTTTGATGCGGTGGCCGGAGTACAATCTCAGTCTGAAGTAGTCTGGCGGCAAGCAGATAAATATAGGATCCCACGTATTTGCTTCGTGAATAAGATGGATAGGACTGGTGCCAGCTTATCTCGTACGGTGGATATGATTGAGAAAAAGCTTCATACAAAGGTGATGTTGATTCAGTTACCCTGGGGTGATGAGGAGAGGTTTAGAGGAGTTATCGACCTAATAGAGGAACGAGCATGGTCTTTCGATGATGATGTATCAGCACTTAGCTGCTCTGAAATTCCTCCGGAGTATCTAGGTCTGGTAGAGGAACATCGAGAGATACTGCTGGAGAGATTAGCAGAGGCTGACGAAGGATTTATGGCTGCGTATCTGGGGGGAGGAAATATTCTCCCTGCTGATATTAAGAGAGCATTGCGTCGTGTTACTATAGAACTCAGAGGAGTACCAGTTCTCTGTGGCAGTGGGTTAAGAAATAAGGGTATCCAACCCTTATTGGATGCAGTGGTTGACTATTTGCCCTCACCTATAGATATCCCCCCGGTTACAGGTATGGAATTCCGAGGAGATAAGAAGATTACTCGGATTACCAGTGATGATGAATCCTTTGCTGCATTAGCCTTTAAGATAACTGTTGACCCTTTTATGGGGCGGATGGTTTACCTTCGGGTCTACTCAGGTAAGATAAAGACGGGGGCTCAGGTGTTTAACTCTACCAGAGAGAGGAAGGAGCGACTAGGACGGTTGCTTCGAATGCAAGCTAACCACTGTGAGGAGGTCGAAGAGAGTAGAAGTGGCGATATTGTGGTAGCTCTTGGTTTGAAGAATACCTTCAGTGGTGATACCCTGTGTGATATTAAAGAACCCATTCTTCTTGAGGCAATAAGTTTCCCCCCCCCTGTGATTTCAGTAGCACTAGAAGCTAGGACTAAAGTAGAGCAGGGTAAGATTGTCGAGGCGCTATCTAAGTTGTCGGAAGAGGACCCCACCTTCAAGTGTTATTACGATAGAGAAACGGGACAGACTATCATATCAGGGATAGGCCAGCTTCATCTCGATGTAATAACTGAGCGTCTACGTCGTGACTTTAACCTTGATGTAAAGGTAGGTCGCCCACAGGTAGCTTATAAAGAGACTATCAGCAAATCTGTGCGGTCTGAGGGGAGGTTTATTAAGCAGGTTGGAGGTCATGGGCAATATGGTCATGTATGGTTGGAGATAGAGCCTGCGGAGAGGAACAGCGGGATTCAGTTTATTAGTCGGATGCGAGGGGGGGTTATACCAGAGGAATATGTCCCTGCGGTAGAAGCGGGCGTTAGAGACGCTGCGGAACGAGGTAGTATGGCAGGGTATCCACTGGTAGATATAAAGGTAACTCTCGTAGATGGGAGTTTTCATGAGGTTGATTCATCAGAGATAGCTTTTAGAATGGCAGGTTCGATTGCTCTAAAAGAAGGAGTAAAGAAGTGTTCACCTGTGTTGCTTGAACCTGTGATGAGGTTTGAAGTGGTCACCCCTAAGGAGTTTCTAGGAGATGTGTTGGGTGGGCTTGATGCTCGAAGAGCTCAGATTGAAAACCTCGAAACGCAGGGGGAGCTAATGATAATTCATGGGAGTATCCCTTTGGCAGAGACTTTTGGATATGTTACAAGCCTTCGTTCGGCAACTCAGGGTAGAGCGGTACATTCAGTGGAGTTTAGTCATTATGTAGAATTACCTTTAGCAATGGCTGATCAAGTTATTAGTAGGGTAAGAATCGTTTCTCCCTTTACAGGGAGAGGACGTTAGATAAGGATAGTTTATTTCGGGAATGGCACAAAAAAGAATTCGTATTAAACTAAAGTCCTATGACCATAAGATACTAGATCAGGCTGTCCGTCAAATTGTTGAGACGACGGAACAGGCTGGAACGCAGGTGGTGGGACCTGTACCACTTCCTACGCGTATTCAGAAGTTCTGTGTTATTCGCTCCCCTTTTATTCATAAGGACTCGCGTGAACAGTTTGAGATTCGTACCCACAAGCGTCTCCTTAGTATCCTGGAACCTAATACCAAAACCATAGAAGCTCTAACACGGCTGAATCTCCCTTCTGGGGTAGACATAGAAATGAAATTGTAGGTGAGAGCCCTCAGTCATCAGCGAAGGCTCATCATTGCGAGGAGTACAGAGGTGAGATTGTCTTGCTTCATCCATAAATGGTGCATACTTCGGTTGATTGATAGTTAATAATTGATGGTGAGAGATGTTTGAGCAGGGAATTATTGGAAGGAAGTTAGGCATGACCCGTATCTTTAGGGATGATGGTGTGGTGGAGGGAGTAACAGTTATAGAGGCGGGACCATGCTTCGTGACTCAGGTCAAGAATGTGGAGAAGGATGGCTATAGTGCTGTTCAGATAGGATTTGGGCTTACTATACCGCGGAAAGTAAATTCTCCAATGAAGGGGCATCTGAGAAGGTGCGGGCAATGGCTCACCTATTTGAAGGAGTTTAGAGTTGATGATGTTGCTGCTGATATGCAGGTGGGACAAAGGGTAGATGTGAGTATTTTTAAGAGTGGTGATGTTATTGATGTTATTGGTATCTCAAAGGGGAAGGGCTTTGCAGGTGGGATGAAGCGGCACCATTTTAGGGGTGGTCCCAAATCTCATGGGCAGTCTGACCGACATCGCGCTCCAGGTTCAGTTGGCGCCGGCAGCACACCGGGGCGGGTGTTTAAGGGAACGCGAATGGCAGGTCGCATGGGAGGCAAGCAGATTACCGTGCGTAAATTAAAAGTGGTTCGGGTAAATCCTGAGCGTAACTTTATCATGGTCAAGGGAGGAGTTCCGGGTGCAATATCCAGTATTCTAGCCCTTTCTCATAGTGTAGGTGTTACAAAAAAAGCGCTCATATTGAATTAGATGTAGGTAGGTAAAAGTGGTAAAAGTTATCAGTGGAGCAGATTTTTCTGTCTACCCTGTGGTGAGACAATGAAGTTTCCGCTTCTAGATATTTCAGGGCAAGTTATCGATGAGATTGAGTTGATGGATGAGGTTTTTGCTGTCCCGTTCAATGAGTCTGTGGTGCATCAAGCTGTAACACGACAGCGTAATAATGCCCGCCTAGGATTAGCCAGTACTAAAACTAGAGGTAGGGTCAGGGGGAGCACCCGAAAACTTGTTGCTCAAAAAAAGACGGGGAGGGCGCGGCGCGGAAGTGCAAAATCTCCTGTTCTTCGAGGCGGTGGGGTAGCCTTTGGACCTCACCCTCGTACCTATAGGGAGAGGATGCCAAAGAAGATGAGACGGTTGGCACTCAGGTGTGCGCTCTCAGCTAAGGCTCAGGAAGAAGCTATGGTAGTAGTGGCTCGCTTTCCTTTGGAACAGCCGAGGACTCGAGAGGTGAAACAGATATTGAAATCTCTAGGGGTTGATACTTCAGCGCTTATTGTGACTTTAACTCCGGAAATAAATCTGATTCAGTCAGTTCACAATTTGCAGGGTATCAAGACTCTGCCTGTTGCACTAATTAACACATTAGATATACTTTCTTATCACTCACTTGTAATGACACTTCCGTCAGTACGTCAGGCGGAGCAGATCTGGGGGTCGGCAAAATAGATGGGAGCTATTGGTAAAATAAATTTCTCTGTGCTCTCTGTGGTAAAGCAATGAATATTTATAGAGTACTACGGCGGCCTATAATTACTGAGAAGAGTGCTTTCTTGAAGGAACAGAATAAGTATGTTTTCGAGGTGCTTCCCGGAGCAAACAAGCACCAGATTAGACATGCGGTGGAGAAGATTTTCAAAGTCGAAGTAGCTAGTGTAAATGTCTTAACTAATGCGGGAGAGGTGAGGCGATTGGGAAGACATAAGATGTTGACTAGTTCTATAAAGAAAGCGATAGTAACACTCAAAAAGGGAAATAAGATTGATATTATCGAAGGGGTTTAAGAGACTACATGGCATTGAGGGAATATAAACCTACTTCTCCCGGAAGACGGGGGATGACAGTCTCTACTTTTGAAGAGATAACTAAGAAGAAGCCTGAGAAGGCGCTTCTGGTAACTTTGAAGAAGAGAGGGGGACGTAATGTTACTGGTAGTATAACTGTGCGTCATAGGGGTGGTGGGAGTAAACGGAGGTTGCGTCTTATCGATTTCAAGCGGAATAAGTTTGATGTTCCAGCTGAAGTAGTAGCTATTGAGTATGACCCTAATCGGTCATCTCGTATTGCATTGGTCCAATATGCTGATGGGGAGAAACGCTATATTACTGCTCCCCTAGGATTGAAGGTAGGGGATGTGATTGTATCTGCTCAGGATACGAAGGATATAGAGGTAAAAGTAGGTAATGCTCTACCACTGTATCGGATTCCTGTAGGAGCGATAGTCCATAATATTGAACTCCATCCCGGTAAGGGCGGACAACTGGTAAGAAGTGCAGGGAGTGTAGCTCGAGTTATGGGTAAGGATGAGAAATACGTGCTGGTTCGTATGCCTTCAGGTGAGTTACGTCGTATCCTTGGTGTCTGTATGGCTACTGTGGGGCAGGTTGGTAATATAGAACATCAGAATATTACTGTAGGTAAGGCGGGGCGTAACCGATGGATGGGATGGCGCCCTACTGTTCGGGGTTCAGCAATGTCTCCCAGGGCTCACCCCCATGGGGGTGGGGAAGGAAGAACCTCGAGGGGAATGAATCCCAAGACACCTTGGGGTAAGCTTGCTTATGGATGCAAGACACGTGGTAAGAAGTCCAGTGATAAGATGATTGTTGAAAGACGAAAGTAATTAAATTAAGAGGTCAGGGCTGACATGAGCAGATCAATTAAAAAAGGTATTTTTATAGATGCTAAATTGTTGAAGAAGGTAGAGGCTGTAGAGCGCTCAGGGCAGAAGACAGTAATTAAAACATGGTCACGGGCTTCCATGATTTTGCCAGAGATGTTAGGATATACTATTGCTGTGCATGACGGTCGGCGACATGTCCCTGTATACATCACAGAGAATATGGTGGGGCATCGCCTGGGTGAGTTTGCTCCCACGCGAACTTTTAGAGGGCACATCGCTAAGTCGGGGAAATCCGTGAAGAAGTAATCAATTGGGTTAAATAGTTGTGATTGTGTAACTTGTATCGCAATTTGTAGAGCTACTGTCGAGTAGCAAAATGGTTGGTACACTTGAATAGCGAATAAGGATTAGTAGTGAAAACAAGAGCTGTAGCTAAATATGTGAGTACTTCACCTCGTAAATTGAGACTGATAGCTGACCGAGTATGTGGATTGAAGGTGGAGGAGTCTATAGCATTATTGAGATTACTGCCAAGTCCATCGGCACAAGTGATGGCTAAGGTGATTAAGTCGGCAGCGGCTAATGCAGAGAATAACTTTCAGATGTCACCTGATGAGCTCAGAGTAGTAAATATTTTTGTGGACTCGGGCCCCACCTTGAAGAGGTTTCGCCCTCAAGCTCGAGGACGGATTAATCCGATTCTCAAACGGTCATCTCATATTACAGTAATAGTCTCAGAGGAGGAATAATTGGGGCATAAGGTTCATCCTGTAGGTTTCAGGTTTGGTATTACCAGGGGTTGGGATGCTAAGTGGTATTCCGATAAGAATTATGCTGCTTTTCTGCAAGAGGATATTCGTATTCGTGGGCTGGTCAATGTACTTTTTCCTAGTGCTGGTATTTCAACAATTGAGATTGGTCGCAGCACGCGAGAAGTGACAGTAACAGTTTGTACAGCAAGGCCCGGAATTGTCATTGGACGGGGGGGGCAGCGAGTGGATGGTCTACGGCATAAGCTAGAGGAACTTGTGGGGAGGAGAGTGAGGGTGGATATCCAGGAGATTCGGCAACCTGAACTTGATGCCTATCTGATGGCTGAAAGTGTGGCAGACCAGCTGAGAACCCGTACTGCTCATCTAAGAGTGATGAAGCGCACCCTGGCACGTATTATGCAGGCTGGCGCTAAGGGTGCAAAAATCTCCTGTGCAGGGAGACTTGGCGGAGCCGAGATAGCTCGACGGGTGGTCTTGATGGAGGGGCGTGTGCCCCTTCACACATTACGTGCTAATATAAACTACGGATTAGCTGAATCTCATACTCTTCTGGGGATCATTGGTGTAAAGGTCTGGATCTATCGTGGTGATATTCTCCCTCAGCCTCGGGAAAAGGAACTTGAGGTTTCAGAAGAGATAGAGGGGTAAACGGGAATGTTGCAGCCAAAGCGAACAAAGTTCCGGAAGAGCCATAGAGGTAGCTTGCGGGGGTCAGCCCATACGGGAGATACCATAGTTTTTGGTGAGTTTGGACTTCAGTCGTGTGAGGGTGTCTGGATTACAGCTAGACAGATAGAGGCAGCGCGCCGCGCTATAGTACACTATCTACAACGAGGAGGTAAGGTATGGATTCGTGTCTTTCCTGATAAACCGGCGACCAAAAAGCCGGGTGAGACTCGCATGGGTAGTGGAAAGGGTAATGTTGACCATTGGGTGGCATCAGCTAAGTCAGGAAGAATCTTGTTTGAAGTGAGTGATGTCAGTGAGGAATTAGCCAGAGAAGCGATGCGTCTTGCTTCTCATAAGCTGCCTATGAAAACACAGTTTGTGGTGAGAGGAAGAGAGGGTAAGACCTAATGAGCTCAATAACTGAGGAAATTCGTGCCCTTAGTTCTGAGGAGTTGGCAGAAAGACTGGAAGAGTCCTATCAGGAGCTGTTTAATCTACGCTTCCGTGTAGCTACTATGCAGTTGACAAATCATCGTGAGATACGCAAGGTGAGAAGAGGAATTGCTCGAATAAAGACATTACTGAGGGAACGAGAACCTTCGGGTGCTCAGAGGCAGTAAATTATGCATAGACACAAGACTAAGATTGGGTGTGTAACAAGTGACCGTATGGATAAGACAGTTACGGTAGCCGTAGAGCATGTGACACATCACCCTTTGTATAAGAAGCTGATTAGACGTAAGGTGAAGTTTAAAGCTCATGATGAGAATAATAACTGCCGAGTGGGTGATAAGGTAAAGATAGTAGAAGCCCCCCCGCTATCTAAAACCAAAAGGTGGCAGATAGTGGAGATTCTGACAAGCCCTGAGGGGACGAAGGGTGATTCATAACGAACCCATCTTAAGACTCCCTGTCCCTCTGAAGGAGAGGATAGGTGAGAGAGGTTTTGAGACCAGTTTGGTATTTACGCTTGTTGAAGGGAGTTACGAGGGATGATACAAACATTCACTCGTCTTAAAGTGGTAGATAATACAGGAGCTAAAAGCATTATGTGTATTAATGTGCTTGGGGGCACCAGGCGCAAGTATGCTCATGTAGGTGATGTTATTGTCTGCTCAGTGAAGCAGGCAATGCCTCGGGGAGTGGTGAAGAAGGGTGATGTGGTACGAGCGGTAATTGTACGCACTGCAAAGTCTTATCGTCGTCAGGATGGTTCTTATATTAGGTTTGATGATAATGCTGCGGTGATACTCACGGACCAGAATAATCCTAGGGGAACACGCATCTTTGGCCCAGTTGCCAGGGAACTGAGAGAGAAGAATTTTACTAAGATCATATCTCTGGCTCCTGAAGTGCTGTAAGAAGGCGTAAGTGTTCCCAAAAGAGGGTATAAGGGTATAATTGTAATGAGGATTAGGAAAGATGATACTGTTGTGGTGATTAGTGGTAAGGATAGGGGCAAGAAAGGGAAGGTACGGGTAGCCTCTCCTTCTAAAGAGCAGATAATAGTAGAGGGTATCAATATAGTAAAGAAGCATGCAAAGTCGCAGGGTATGCGTACTCAGGCAGGAATTATCAAGCAGGAGGCGCCACTCCATGTATCTAAGGTAAGGTTGGTTTGCAATAAGTGTGACCGGCCCACAAGGGTAGCCTTTCGATTTGTAGGAGATGGTGAACATAAGAAAGTGCGCATGTGTCGATTGTGTGGTGAGGTGATTGATTAGTATATGAGTGCAGAGGTGATTTCTCAAGAGGTAGAGGTTGTCCAGCATCCAAGACTGAAGGAAAAGTATTTTCAGGAAGTGGTACCTGTAATGAGACATGAGTTTGCGTATTCTAATATTATGCAGGTGCCAAGATTGTTGAAGGTTGTGCTCAATATTGGATTGGGGGAGGCACTTCAGAATCCTAAGGCTGTGGAGATGGCAGGAAATGACCTCGCAGCCATTTCTGGTCAGCGCCCCATAGTTAACCAAGCAAAAAAATCTATCGCAGCCTTTAAGCTGCGCGCAGGCATGTCCATAGGTTTGTCAGTAACATTGCGTGGTAGGCGAATGTATGAGTTTCTAGATAGGCTATTTAATGCAGTATTGCCCCGTATTCGGGATTTCCGGGGGGTATCGCGGACTTCTATGGATGGGGGGGGGAATTATTCTCTAGGGCTTAAGGAGCAGATTACATTTCCTGAAATTGATTATGATAAGGTAGATAAGGTACGAGGGCTTGAGGTTAGTATAGTAACTACTGCTGGGACGGACGAGGAAGGGAGACGGCTTCTAGAACTTTTGGGGATGCCTTTTGCTCGTGAGTAGGAGGAGGTTGAATGGCTAAGGTTTCGAAGGTGGTAAAGTCACGGCGCCAGATGAGGTATAAAGTCCAGGAGCATAGCCGGTGTGGGCGGTGTGGCCGCCCTCGAGCGTATATAAGGAAGTTTGGGTTATGCCGAATCTGTTTTCGTGAATTGGCACTGAAGGGTCAAATCCCTGGTGTGAGAAAATCAAGTTGGTAGAGAGTTTGAAGGATGAGTAGTATAACGGACCCCGTAGCTGATATGCTGACTAGAATGAGAAATGTCTTGATGGTGAGGCGCAAGTTTGTGTTGATGCCCACCTCAAAGTTGAAGCTTGCTATCGCTATGGTATTAAAAGGGGAAGGTTTTATTGATGATTATGAGTTGTTAAGGAGTAAGTCCCAGAGGATAATTAAGATCCATCTCAGGTATGATGAGAATAATATACCCTTTATTTCAGGATTGAAGCGAGTAAGTAAACCCAGTGTTAGAATATATGTGGGGAGGAAAGAAATTCCCCGTATCTGTGGAGGGATGGGTATCGCAATTCTGTCTACATCCCATGGTGTGATGACGGGTCAGGAAGCTTGGAAGCGAAATATTGGTGGTGAGTTGCTATGCTACATCTGGTAAATCTCCTGTGGGGGGAGTATGTCTAGAGTAGGATTGAAGCCGATACAGTTGCCGCAAGGTGTAGAGGTAGATACTGCGGGGGATAGGGTTGTGGTACGAGGGCCCAAAGGTGAGCTCAGCTATATCCTTCCTTCAAATATAGCTGTTCAGTTAGAGGATGGTGTGCTCAGAGTATCTCGGTCCACAGATTCGAGAGTTAATCGTGCCATGCATGGTCTGGTACGCAGCCTTGTAGCAAATATGGTAGAGGGTGTTAGTAAAGGTTTTGAGCGGGATCTGGAGATTGTAGGTGTAGGTTACGGGGCACAGCAGGCTGGTGATAAGATTGTGCTTCGGGTAGGTTTCTCACATTCTGTGGAGATAGTACCTCCTAAGGGAATTTCCCTAGTGGCAGAGAGGGCAAATCGTATTAAGGTAGCGGGTATTGATAAGGAGCTGGTGGGGCGGGTAGCAGCAGGTATCCGAAAGGTACGCCCGCCGGATATTTACAAAGGGAAGGGAATCAGGTATGCAGGTGAAGAACTGCACCTAAAATCTGGTAAAACAATGGGGAAGAAAAAGTAAACATGAGCAGAAGGAGTAACAGTCCTAGATTAGCACGGAGGAGGCGTCATTCTCGTCTGCGGGTAAGATTAGAGGGCTCACCCCAAAGGTTGCGATTGAATGTATTCCGCAGTTCGAGGCACATCTACGCACAGATAATTGATGATACTAGAGGACATACTTTGGCTGCAGCTTCAACCCTTGATCCTGTGTTGCGGGATGAGGTAAAGAACGGTAACAAGGCTGATTCTGCTAAATTAGTAGGTGCCCTGGTTGCAAGGCGAGCTCTGGAAAAGGGCGTGAAGAAGGTAGCTTTTGACCGAGGGGGATATAAATATCATGGTCGAGTCAAAGCCCTGGCTGAGTCTGCGAGAGAAGTAGGGCTAATTTTCTAAACTAATAGCTCGTCCCCCTCACTTAGGAGGAAGAGGGCGGGTCTGTCTAGGAGCAGTGAGATAGTACAGCGTAAGTTTAGTCCTGAGGAACCAGAGCAACTGATTGAGAAGCTAGTAGCGGTTAGACGTGTGACTAAGGTGGTAAAGGGGGGGAAGCGCATGAGATTCAGTGCTCTGGTAGTTGTGGGTGATGGTAGTGGCTGTGTTGGTGTTGGAAAAGGTAGAGCGAATGAGGTAGCATTGGCAATACAGAAAGCCACTACTGTAGCAAGGAAAGATATGAGGCGCATTTCTCTAGTAGGAACTACTATCCCTTATGAGATTCGGACGAAATATGGAGCAGCAGATGTTTTACTCAAGCCGGCTGCTCGCGGTAGAGGGATTATTGCGGGAGGAAGTGTTCGTGCTGTAATGGAGGCTGTGGGGATTAAGGATATCCTATCTAAGTCTCTGGGTAGTTCTAACCCGATAAATGTGGTCAAGGCAACTGTTTTGGCTCTCAGTTGCCTAAAGATACCTGAAGAGGAAATAGCGAGACGGAAGGCAGCATGAGTTATAGAGTTTGTTGAGTTCCCCTCCAACTCAAGCAACTCTATAAACTCTATTAACACTATAAACTCGCTGAGCGGAGTAGGAATTGAGTAAATTGCGGATCACATGGGTGAAAAGTGGTATAGGTTATGCCCGAGACCAGCGGATGACTATCAAAGCGCTGGGACTACGTCGGCTTAATCAAACCGTAGTAAGGGAGGAGTCTCCATCACTCTGGGGTATGATAATGAAGGTGGTGCACTTGATTAGAGTGGAGAGGCAAGGGTAATGAGAGGATTGGATAACCTGTCACCATCACCTGGCTCAAAGAAGCGAGGGAAGCGGGTGGGGCGTGGTAATGGCAGTGGTCATGGTACCTATTCCACGCGTGGCTGTAATGGGCAGAAATCACGCAGCGGTGGTGGGGTATCTCGATACTTTGAGGGGGGGCAGTTGCCTCTGGTAAAGCGTTTGCCTCGTCATCCTGGGTTCAAAAATATTTTTAGAGTAGAATATGCTACTGTTAATGTGGATAGGCTTAGTATCTTTGAGGCAAAAACCACAGTAACCCCACAGGAGCTATACCGTGCTGGATTGATTCGCTCTGTAGGGAAGCCGGTAAAAATCCTGGGCAATGGTAGCTTGGATCGTCCTATAGTTGTAGTAGCTAATAAGTTTTCCAGAGCCGCAAGGGCGAAAATTGAGGCGGTTGGGGGACAGGTAGAGGAGCTATAGGAGTGCAACAGAAACAGTCTGCCATGCCTCGTCTGGCACAGGCGATGATAGATGCTCTTAAGCTGCCTGACCTCCGAGCTAGACTTCTGTTCACCCTGGGGATTCTGGTAATTTTTCGTTTTATGGCTCAGGTTCCTGTACCCGGCGTTGATGTGGAACAGCTGGAGCGTGTCTTTTCGAGTAGCGCACTGCTTAGTATGCTTAACCTGTTTGGTGGGGGGGCGATGGAGAGGCTTAGCATCGTCGCCATGACAGTTTATCCTTATATCACCGCTTCTATAGTAATGCAGCTGTTGGTACCAGTTATACCCAGGCTGCAGGCTCTGGCAAAAGAAGGTGAAGCAGGTAGAAATAAGATTAATATGTATACTCACTGGCTGACCATACCACTGGCAGCCATCCAGGGATATGGTGTGATATTACTCTTGCGGAATCAGTACGGCATCCTGCCCTTTGAGGGTGCTTTAGCAGATGTAAGTATTGTCCTGACATTAGTAGCTGGCACTATGCTTTTAGTCTGGCTCGGTGAACTTATCACCGAGCGTGGTCTGGGTAATGGTGTATCTTTGATAATCTGTGCTGGTATCGTGGTAACTGTCCCCGGGGCGATGTGGCAGACCTATCAGACTAGTGGTGTAGGGGATTTGCTTAAGCTAATTATATTTTCCCTGGCAGTTATAGTCCTGATTATCTTTGTTACTGAAGCGTATCGTCGAATCCCGGTGCACTACTCCAAGAGTATTATTCGGGGAAGGCGTATGTATCGCCAGTCAGGTTCTTCATATATACCACTGAAGGTTAATATGGCAGGTATGATACCTCTTATCTT
The DNA here is from genome assembly GCA_030612045.1 of Chloroflexota bacterium. Classification (GTDB taxonomy): domain Bacteria; phylum Chloroflexota; class Dehalococcoidia; order UBA2247; family JAUWOP01; genus JAUWOP01. The sequence continues at coordinate 28,025 of JAUWOP010000004.1, forward strand.
TGCTATGGCTGTAGTGCTCTTACCTGGACAAATAGGCAGCTACTTTGGAGATAATATTATAGCTCAATTTATTACTACCTGGTTTGACCCTGCGGGGTGGTTTTATTGGTTAATCTTCTTTATACTGGTGGTTGCCTTTACCTTTTTCTACACAATGATTATCTTTGAACAGCAGGACCTGCCGGGAACCCTGCAGAAACAAGGAGGGTTTGTCCCCGGGATTCGTCCTGGTAAGGCTACCAGTGAATATCTTAATAAGGTGATACTCCGTCTCACTTGTGCTGGGGCCTTATTTCTGGGTATAGTAGCAATTATGCCTTTCTTCTCTCAGTATATAGCTGAGGTACAACCAGCCTTTATGATTATTAGTAGTGCTGGTGCTCTCATAGTGGTTGGGGTAGCTCTGGATACCATGCGGCAGTTGGAGGCGCAGCTCCTGATGCGCCGCTATGAGGGATTTATTAAATGATGAGTCTAAGATATTTAGTAAGCGTTCACCCACTCGCATGTCATTGCGAGGAGTGTAGCGACGAAGCAATCTTGGTGGGGAGTGATGAGTGTTCTGGTCATTTGAGTTTTGAACATTAGATATTATTTAGAATTTTGTGCTTAGGATTTACTCTAAAAAGGAGGAAGGTAGATGCATCTTATTCTCTTAGGAGCTCCAGGGGCAGGTAAAGGAACGCAGGCGGGGGTTCTATGCAGTGAGTTTGGATTAGTACATGTAGCCTCGGGAGACCTCTTTAGGGAGGCACAGAGAAAGGGTACGGAGTTAGGCTTACTGGCCAAATCCTACATGGAAAAGGGGCAGCTAGTACCAGATGAAGTCACTATCAAGCTAATTTTGGAGCGTATCGCTGAGCCTGACTGTAAGACAGGGGGGTATATACTGGATGGATTCCCCCGCACCTTGGAGCAGGCAAAAGCTCTGGATGATGCCCTGGCAAAAAGGGGCGAGCACATTGACCAGGTAGTAAATGTTAAGGTTTCTGAGGAGGAGATTATTAGGCGTCTCGGAGGAAGATGGATTTGTAGGGAGTGCCAGACACCTTATCATGCTGTTGCTTCTCCACCAAAGGTGGCAGGTAAGTGTGATAAGTGTGGTGGAGAGCTCTATCAGCGTGCCGATGATACCCCTGAGACAGTGAAAAAGAGGCTGGATGTCTATACTGTTCAGACTGCCCCGCTCATTGATTATTATAGAGTGGGGGGGGTTTTTATGGAAGTAGATGGTGAGCAGGATATTAAAGAGTTGGGTGCCAGCCTAGTAGCAAGTCTTCGGAAGCTATAGGAGCAGATGTTAAACCCTGTTCCTACCACAATTTGTTGGCTAAAATGAGTGTAATAATTAAATCGCCTCATGAGATTGAGCTTATGAGGAAAGCAGGTAGAGTAGTAGCTGCTGTGTTGCAGACTATGGCTGCTGCAGTTAGACCAGGACTTAAGACTCGGGAGTTAGATGAAATATGCGTCAAGGAGTTAAGAAAATATAATGCGATTCCTTCGTTTAAGGGCTACCGAGGGTTTCCTGCTAACCTCTGTGTTTCAGTAAATGATGAGATAGTGCATGGCATACCCGGTAATCGGGTGCTGCAGGAGGGTGACATTGTCTCCTTGGATGTAGGGGCAATAGTTAACGGGCTTCATGGTGATGCTGCTATTACCATTGGAGTAGGTGAAATTTCCCCGGAAGCTCAAAAGCTTTTGGAAGTGACAAAGGGGGCTCTGATGGCAGGCATTGCCGTCGCCTATCCTGGAAATAGATTAGGGGATATCTCAGCGGAGATACAAGCTTATGTGGAGAGTAGAGGGTTCTCAGTAGTGCGGGAGTATACCGGGCATGGTATAGGTTATTCGATGCACGAGGACCCGCTGATACCAAATTTTGGACGTAGAGGACACGGGATATTGCTGGCAAAGGGAATGACATTTGCTCTTGAACCGATGGCAAATATAGGTGGGTGGCAGACAAAGGTGAGTAGTGATAATTGGACGGTTCTTACTGCCGATGGGAGTCTTTCAGCTCACTTCGAGCACGATATAGCTATTACCGATAAGGGTGCTCTAATCCTCTCGGAGATGGATTAAGAGGGATACTGAAGTGTAATGTCGAAGAAAGAGAGTATAGAGGTCCAGGGAAAAGTAGTCGACTGTTTACCTAATGCTGTATTTCGGGTTGAGCTACCTAATGGGCATATGGTTTTGGCTCATGCGTCAGGGAAGATGAGGCTCCATTTCATTAAGATATTGTTTGGTGACTTAGTCCTGGTGGAGCTCTCACCTTATGATTTGACCCGAGGAAGAATCACCTATCGGTTTAAATGAAGAGGTAAAGATTAAATTAGGCGGTTGCGTAACTTGTGTTAGGGCTCGTAGGGTAGTTAATGAGGGATGAGGCAAGCAACATAACCAGGTAACAGGCAACTGGTGATAATCTGTGGAGTTTTAGTTATGAAAGTAAGGTCTTCAGTAAAGATTCGGTGTAAGAAATGCAAAATAGTAAGACGCAAAGGTGTGGTCCGAGTTGTATGCTCTAATCCAAAGCATAAGCAGAGGCAAGGATAGTATGGGTGTTACGAAAAAAGGGGAATTATGGCTCGTATAGCAGGGGTTGATTTACCAAGTAATAAGCGGATTGAGATAGGGCTACGTTATATCTGTGGCATAGGCCCGACCCTCAGCTCTAGGATTTTGTCTCAGGCTGTAGTCAATCCTAATATCAGGGTGAAGGACTTGACGGAAGAAGAGATAGTGCGTCTTCGTGAGGTTATAGATAGACACTATAGAGTAGAGGGTGAGCTAAGAAAGGCAGTTGATTTTAATATTAGGCGTCTCATTGAGATAGGTTGCTATAAAGGTATTAGACACCGGAGAAGATTACCAGTGCGGGGGCAGCGCACTCGAACTAATGCCCGAACCAAGCGAGGTCCACGGCAAACTATTCCCGGCAGGGGCAGGCGTCGCGGCTCTAGTAAGAAATAAGGTAAAGTGGGATGGTGATATGGCAAGAAAGAAAGGTGTATCTAAGGTTAGAAGAAGGGACCGCAGGGTTGCTCCTCAAGGAAGGGCATATATCCAGTCTACCTTTAATAATACGATAATTACCCTTGCAGACATGCAGGGTAATGTTATTAGTTGGGGAAGTCCTGGTCTGGTTAAATTTAAGGGCTCACGCAAGGGGACCCCTTATGCAGCGCAGATGGCATCCAGCGAAGCGGCACGCCGAGCTATGGAGTGTGGACTACAGCAGGTTGAAGTTTATGTGAAGGGGCCTGGTAGTGGTCGAGAGGCGGCAATTCGCGCTCTTCAATCTGCAGGACTGACCATAACGGGGATCAGGGATGTTACCCCTATCCCGCATAATGGTTGCCGTCCCCCTAAGAAAAGGAGGGTGTAGGAAGAGAATATGGCTCGATATTTGGAACCACGCTGTAAGTTGTGCCGTCATGCTGGTGTGAAACTATTCCTCAAGGGTGAAAGGTGCCTAACATCCAAATGTGCTATGGAGAAGCGGTCTACATCGTTAGGACGCCGTACTTCAGGATGGCGTCGTAGGGTTTCAGGAAGAGGCTTACAACTTCGTGAGAAACAGAAGGCAAGATACACTTATGGTATGATGGAGCGGCAATTCCGACGATTCTTTGCTGAAGCTGAGAAGGCCAGGGGTGCTACGGGTGAGAATTTTGTTCAACTCTTGGAGCGGCGATTGGATAATGTTGTTTATCGGTTGCACTTCGCTGACTCATGTCAGCAGGCACGCCAGCTTGTAAATCATGGTCATATTGAGGTGAATGGACATAAGGTTGACATTCCTTCCTATTTAGTTAGACCAGGAGATGTTGTGGGGTGGACTAAGAGTGGGTCCAAGACTGATAATTACCATAGGATAGCAGAGGAGATAACGGGGGTAGTTGAACCATCTTGGTTATTACTAGATAAGGGAAATCTGAGCGCCAGGGTATTGACTCTTCCGACTCGCAGTGAAATTAAAACTGAGTTTAATGAAAATGCAATAGTGGAATACTATTCTCGGTAGCAGGCGTGAGGGGAAGGAGTGTATATTGTATCATTTAGCTATACCTGAGATAGAGAGCGTTGATAATCAAGGTAAGTATGGACGCTTTATTATAGCACCCATGGAGAGAGGTTTTGGCATCACTCTAGGTAATGCCTTGCGGAGGACGATTCTTAGTGCACTCTCAGGAGCGGCAGTTAATTGGCTTAAGATAGAGGGTGTGTTTCATGAATTTTCGGCTATTTCTCATGTAAAGGAGAGTGCTGAGGATTTGTTATTGAATGTTAGAGCTTTGCGCCTCTGTCCTCTGACAGGAGAAGAGTCAAAACTGTTCCTCGAAGTTGAGGGTAGTGGCCCTGCTTATGCTGCTGATATTCAACCTTCAGCAGATTTCAAGATAGCTAATCCAGAACAACTTCTTGCCGTACTGGACTCAGATGATGCCCGTCTCTCGATTGAATTTAATGTGGTTATAGGGAAAGGGTATGAGATGGCTTCCCATAGCGAGAACCTGCTGCTAGGTGCTATTCCGGTGGATGCTATCTTTACTCCAGTACGAAAGGTCAACTTTAAGGTTGAGCCGTTACATAGAGGGCGTATTTCGGGACAGGAAAGGCTTATTTTGGAAATATGGACTGATGATACAATTTCTGCTACTGAGGCTCTCAGCCGTGGAGCGCAGATATTAATAGATCAACTTACTCCCTGCAGTAAGATGGCGATGGAGCCTCAACCAGAGATAGAGGAGAGAGAGGAGGTAGGGGAACTTGTGTCTCTCCCTTATGAAATTAGGAGTATGCCTATTGAACAGATAGGGTTAGCGCAATCTATAGTCCAACGACTGCAGCAGAACAAGATTAGACTAGTTGGAGAGTTAATGGCAAAAACTGATGATGAACTTCTTCAAATAGACAAATTTGGGCCAAAGTCTCTGCAGGCAGTACGAGAACGTCTCGGAGGGTTAGGCTTTATCGTATTACAGGATACTGAGGGGATGGAATCTCTATCTCATGGGGAGGTTTCACCCAGAGCAGGTACGGAGAAGGAAGAATATGAGGTGCAGCATAACGGTGAAGATATAAGTAAGGGTTTTATCAGCGATGAGGGAGTCTTATGAGACATCGAGTAGCAGGACAAAAACTTTCATTGCCAACAGCTCATAGATTGGCATTGTATCGTAATTTGACCATTGCATTAATAGCACATGAGCGGATTATTACCACTGATGCTAAGGCGAAGGGTGTCCGAAGTATGGTTGAAAAGGTGATTACACTGGGTAAGGATGGCAGCCTTCATGCACGGAGACAAGCTCTCCAGATGATTAATAATGAGGGTGCTGTAAGGAAGGTCTTTGAGGAGACTGCCCCACGGTATGCCGACCGCTCAGGAGGATACATGCGCATTCTTAGATTGGGTTATCGTAAAGGGGATGGAGCCTTTACTGTATTAGTGGAGCTGGTAAAGTAGGGGATGAGAGTTGGTAGCTAATGTTAGGCAGTAGTGTGGGGATTTATTCCTTACTCCTGACTGATAATTAAGGGCTGATAGCTGACAGATGAAGATCGTGACAGTTATAGAGTACAACGGGGCTAGATATCATGGTTTTCAGTGGCAGGCAAATGTGATTACTGTGCAGGAGGAGGTGGAGCGGGCGTTAGTTAAGTTGTGTGGGGAGAAGATACGGATTGCTGCTGCTAGTCGGACAGATGTAGGGGTTCACGCCAGGGGGCAAGTGGTAGGTTTTCATGCTTCTAGAAGTTTACCACTGAGAACTTGGAGGTGTGCCTTAAACTCTTATCTCCCTTCAGACATAGCTGTTAAGAGAGTCTATGTAGCTGACGATAGTTTTAATGCCAGGCGAGATGCCACCTCTCGGTCTTATCGTTATTCTATTTTGAATAGTGTTACTCGGTCTCCATTATATAGAGGGGTTACTTATCATATCTCAAAACCCTTGGATATAAGGGCTATGAACCAGGCTTGTGAGGTTCTTATAGGCAAGAATAATCTCACAGCCTTTTCTTCCGTGTCTCACGTGAGGACAGTACGCACAGTGTATAAGGCAGAGATTTATCGATGTGGTGACTTGGTAATATTTGATATGTGTGCTGGTTCCTTTTTAACCCATCAGGTGAGGAATACGGTAGGTGGTTTAATTCAGGTGGGACTAGGAAAAGTGAGCCCACAGACCTTTTGGGATTGGGCGAGGTGTGAAAAGAGAGGGGTGGTAGGTCCCACTGCGCCTGCACACGCCCTATGCCTGATGAGGGTAGATTATAGCAACTGCTCTCAACTGTCTGAGGAGGGGGAAAATGAAAACATATACTCCTAAAGCCGATGATGTAATGCGCGAGTGGCATGTTATTGATGCCTCAGGGAAAATTTTAGGCAGGCTGGCTGTTGAGGTAGCACGGCTACTTCGCGGTAAGCATAAGCCGATGTTTTCTCCTCATTTTGATGTGGGGGATTTTGTGGTGGTGATAAATGCTGAGAAGGTTCGGGTAACTGGCAAGAAAAAAGAGGAGAAGATATACTATCATCATTCTGGCTATCCAGGTGGATTGAAAAGTATAACCTTTGCCAAGATGCAGGCAACTCACCCTACTAGAATAATTGAGTTAGCAGTGAAGGGTATGCTTCCACATAATAGTTTGGGACGTGCTGAGCGGAGGAGATTAAAGGTATATGCAGGTGGGGAACATCCACACCAAGCTCAGGTTTGCAATAGTCAGAGGGGAAGGTGCAGTTGAATATGCAAGAGTATTTTTATGGAACTGGAAAAAGGAAGTGTGCCATAGCGAGGGTGAGGTTATACCCCGGTGATGGCGGTGTCATAATCAACGGGAAGTCTCTTGATGAGGCTTTCCCTTCTGTGATATTAGGCCGCACAGCCCTGGAACCTTTACGAGTTAGTAATATGGCCGATAAGTTTAATGTTGTGGTTAAAGTAGAAGGTGGAGGAGTCTCGGGGCAGGCTGGTGCTATACGGCATGGTATTGCTCGCGCCTTAGTGGTAAGTGATGAATCCATGAGACGCTTAATGCGACAATATGGCTTGCTCACACGGGACTCCAGGATAAAAGAACGTAAGAAATATGGACTCAAGCGTGCTCGTAAGGCACCGCAGTATACTAAGAGATAGATTGTAGGGAAGACCCTTTCTAGTTTTTCTTCTCTCTTATCCTTATAACAGCAATAATCGTACCTGTGGGAGTGGTCTCCTGACTGCTATTATTGCTTGCTATGGGGTGCCTCCAGTTTTAGTACCACCTACAATAAGAGACTTCCTGCTTTCTCCGCTGGTTGCTCAACCCCTTTTACCTGGTTCTCCTCGTAGTATCTTCTGGCGAAATCTGCCGGTGTCAGGTAGTCCAGAGAGCTGTGTGGTCGGTAGTTATTGTACTCTCCTCTCCAGGCTTCCACAATGACCTGTGCTTCCTTCCCGTTTCGGAATATCTCGTGATTCAGACATTCATCCCTCAGCTTATCATTAAAGCTCTCAATGTAGCCATTCTCCCATGGGCTGCCAAGGTTGATGAACAGAGTCTGACAACCAGAACTCTCTAACCACTGGCAAAGTGCCCTGGCTATAAACTCAGGTCTGTTGTCACTGCGGATATACTCTGGCAACTCCTCTGGTTAAGAATAACCACTCCATTACTCGAGTGACTACTGAGGCTGGTATTGAAGGCGCAACCCTGATAGCTAAACATTCCCGAGTATACTTGTCGATGATGACTAGAATCCTGAGCTTCCCACCTCTTTCAGTCCTGTCCTCAACAAAGTCATAGCTTCAGACATGATTTGGATAGTCCGCTTTATTCACTATTCCTCCTGTTGGCCCCATTCTATGTCTCTTTGGTCTTCTCTGTGGTAACCCCAGTCCTTCCGATTTCCAGATACGATGGAGCCGCTTCTTATTTACTCTAAAGCCCTCCCGCCCAAGCAGCCCTGTAATCCTGCGGTAGCCATACCGGCTATGGTGACCTGGCCAGCTCATGTATCCTCTTAACCAGCCCCACTTCATCCCATCGCTTCCTAGCGACATATCTCACCACAGACCTTGACACTCCCCTCCAAACTTGCACAGGCATGTCGCTGGGAGCACTTACTCCCCCCTATCAGATACTTCACTGTTGATCTTCTGACAAGAGGGCTTACCATTTTTTGAGTTGATTTCCTTAAGCAGCTCATTATCCAATGCCTGCTGGGCCACTATCCGCTTCAGCCTGGCGTTTTCCTCCTCCAGTGCTTTCAAGCGTTTGAGCTCAGAAAGGGTCATCCCGCCATACTTGCTCTTCCAGCGATGGATGGTGGCCGGTGAAAACTCCATGCTCCCGGGCAGCATCAACCACTGGACAACCATCATCAACCTCCTTGAGAATACGGAATATCTGCGCCTCCGAATGCCTTCTTGTTTTCACGATAACCCTCCTGTATTTATTCTACAGGAGTCTCGCATTCAATGTGGACCTAATTTCTGGGGGCAGGCCAGTTAGCCGACAACTCAGAATGAGAAAGACGATTTCGTGTTGACTTGAGTAGAACATATGTGCTAATCTGAGATTGTCGCAATAGGAGGCACACGCAGTGTTGAATGATACATTCCCTCAGAACCTTGCACAGCAGGACAATGCCCGCATGACGAAATACAAGACCAACCTTGACTTCTACCACGGTCAGCAGTGGCAGGGGCAGTCCCGGGAAAGAAGGCTTACCTTTAACTACGCCAGGACTGTCATTGACAAGACTACTTCATACTTAATGAGCAGTGTTACACCCACAGTTACACCCTTAGACGATTCCCCCGAGGAGAAGGCACGAGCGCAGCGCTGTGAGTTTCTTATCCAGCAAATCTATTACGATAACGACCTTGACCTCTTAGACTTCGATTCGGAGATTGATTGCTCAGTCCTTGGTGACGGCTGCTTTAAGGTGATTTGGGATTCAGTCCGAGGCAAGGTCAAAGTTACCGCTCCAGATATCCAGGGGATATACGCTTGGTGGAGTGAGGGGGATATGTCCGACATCACCAGGGTAGCCAGCCGATACACAGTCAAGAGCCCAGAGTCAGGAGTCACGAGTCAGTGGAAGAGTGGGGGACTCCAGACTATCGTAGAGGACTGGACACCAGAGACCTTTGACCTCTACCAGGACAATGTCAGGGTGTCCCACCAGGCTAACCCCTACGGCTTCATTCCCTTCGTTATCTACCCCAACATCAGAGAGCCTAAAGACTTCTGGGGCACTTCGGATATTATCCCCTTAATCGAGCCACAGCGTGAGCTGAACCGTGCTATATCCCAGCTTTCCAGGATACTGGAGGTATCAGGCAACCCGATAGCCGTCCTTGAGAATGTAGAGCAGTCAGGCGACATCGCAGTTAAGCCAGGCGCAGTATGGAATATACCCGAGGACGCTAAGGCATACTTGCTTGACTTACTCCAGGGGGGAGGGGTCAGGCTTCACTTAGAATACATAGATGTTATCTACAGAACCATCCACGACATGGGAGAGACACCCAGGGCAGCCTTTGGAGGCACGGATAGAGACCTCTCCGGAGCAGCATTACAGATTGAGATGTATTCCCTATTGCAGAAGGTGAGGCGCAAGAGACTCATTCGCTCCGTGGTATATAGGAAGCGCATGGAGATGATGATGAACCTTCTAAAGATTTACCGTGAAGAGCACTGGAAAAGCTACGAGGGAACGGAGGAGCTACAGCCACATGTGGTTTGGGGAGATGTCCTTCCAGCCGATGTCCTGCGCAACGCCCAGGCAGAGCAGCTACTTATCCAGGCAGGCGTTCACAGCCACAGACGAGCCATGACAGAGATGGGTATCATCAACCCCGATGACGAATTTAATCAGTGGCTTGAGGAAGACAGAGCTATCAGAGAAATGAGAGAGGAGGTAAAGAAAAGTGAGCAATGATACAGGGAGAGGCACAAGGTTACAACCCATGACCATTGAGCACCGTAGTAAAGTCAATGTCTATATTACCGTGTCGGAGGCAGCCACCCATCAGGATATTGGCGTTATCGCTTGGCACACCGACGCATTAGCCAGGCGAGGCTATGATGTAGAGTGCCACTACAACCAGAAAGACAACAATGCTTAACGAAGGTAAATAGACCGAAGGAAGGGAATATCCTTTAGTCTAATAACATAAAACGAAAGGAGGTATAGATGTTTAAATGCGAGAGATGCGGAAAGGTGGCAAAACGGCGAAAGCAAGCAGGGTTTGACCTTTGCTCAGCTTGCCACAAGGAAGCCCTAGCAGAACAAGGGCAGCTCTGGAAAGATATAGCACAGTATTACCATGACCAGGGAGCACATCTCTGTATGGTAACCATGCAGAGCAAGTAAAGGAGACTTAGGACTTAGGAGAAGGAGGTATAGAGCAAGATGGAGGAAGTAACCAGGGCATCAGTAACCATTGAGGAAATCAGCGACTTCAAGGCGACAATCCAGAGGAACAAAGACGGCGACCTTATCACCAGGGTGAGCTTCGACACCAAAGACAACCCCGCCACAGTAGCCAGCCTATTCAGGCTACGAGGAGCAGGGCTTATAACCGCCACATTCACAAGCCCACAGCTACAGCTTAATATGGCAGACAGCAAGGGAAACCACCAGGCAGAGGAGGTAATAGCATGAGTCAGAACGAGCCGAAGATTAGAATAATCATGTCCAATGTCCAGACCCCAGAAGAGCGAGCGCCTATCCTGCAGCACGCCGAGGAGCTCAGGGAGCAGGGATACAAGGTCATTGTCAACTTCATAGCCAACGAAGACGCAGCCAGTATCCTCACCGCTCCACGGTGGGCAGCATGAGACCAGGGTATACCAGCGCAGACAGAAAGCCTGACAGGCTAGGCAGAACGCACCGCTTCCCCGCAGGCTTCGACCAGCTTTGCGCAGTGATGGAGCAGTGCAGCGAGGAGCCGGGAGGGTGCCAGGCGTGTTCAGTTCGGGCAGAATGTGAAGCATGGTTTGGACACTATGCCTGTAGTAATGCTAGTGAGCTTAACATTGGGAAAAGCCAGGCGAAACGATGGAGCCAGGCTAATCACGAGTTCGAGGAAATCAGGAAGAGGAAGAATATTCACCTCTTTGCCCGCGCCTACGAGAAGGGAGGGTAACCAATGAGTAAGCAGTCATTGAGTTATAGAGTTCATAGAGTTGGGGAAGGGTGGGGAACTCAACAAACTCAACAAACTCAACAAACTCAACAAACTCAGCCACCCCAGTCACCCACCTTGACAGCTAGTAGTATAATATGTAAACAAGCAAACAATCTATGAGGAAAGGAGCAAGCAAAATGCCAGAAGAAATAGTCGAAACAAGCAAAAGCACCGCAGAAGAGCAAACAGTTGAACAGAAGCTGGAGAAGGCTAATACCCGCATTGCAGAGCTTGAAAACCAGAGCGAATCCCTTAAACTAGCCACGGCAGACATCGATACAATGAGGCTTGCAGAGCAGGCATCGCAAGCAGAAAGCAACCGCTTACAGCAAGCACTTGCGGACACGGTGTCAGGCTATCGAACGCTTGTTACCAGCCAGCGTCCCGAGATACCAGCCGAGCTTATCCAGGGAAACTCCATCGAGGAAATCACGGCGTCACTGGAAAAGGCTAACGCCATCGTGGAGCATGTTAAACAGCATTTCCCGATACCTCCTTCTGGAGTAAACGGCGACAAAGGAGCGGACGCTGTCACCGCTCCCGCCGTTCCTCCAGGCGCACCAGGGAGAGCATCCCCAGATACCGCAGGCTTGCCAGCCATCGAGAAGATAAAGTTCGGCGTGGCAAACCCAACGGTGTAAAAGAGAAAAGAGAGAAAGAAAGAACCAAAGAAAGAGAGTAAAGAGAGATGATGATGCAGAGGGGCGGGGGTCCCGGGGTACCAGAGTATATATTAATACTAAGCTTAGTCTTTATACCTTGCATCATCATCGAAAGATAGAGGGGTACTAGGGGGAAAGGAAACCAAGTTCATAGAGTTATAGAGTTCATGGAGTTATAGAGTTCCCCCCTCTGTCATTGCGAGGAGCGTAGCAACGAAGCAATCTCGGTGGGGTGGGGAACTCAACAAACTCAACAAACTCAACAAACTCGCAGCATTCGTTTCCCGGAAAAAAACTGAGAGAGGCAGGACAGCAATCAGTGGTCAACATTATTTGGGGAATCACTACCGTAATCACAGGAGCAGCACTACTCTTTATACTCGAGCTAATAATTAGAAGAGGAGCCTAACAGTTGATAGAGTTATAGAGTTCATGGAGTTCATAGAGTTATAGAGTTCCCACCTCTGTCATTGCGAGGCTTTTCCCCTCTGTCATTGCGAGGAGCGTAGCAACGAAGCAATCTCGGTGAGGTGGGGAACTCAACAAACTCAACAAACTCAACAAACTCAAGGAACTAAAGAGGAGGTCATAAGCCATGCCAACACTTTTAACCGACATGCGCACAATGGTCAGGAACGAGCTCAAAGACCTCTCAGCGGACGCCCTGAGTGCTCGCACCGTTGACCGTTGCGAGTCCAACTGGGTAACCGCCCAGCCAGCGAAGGTAACAGTTACCCATGATACCGACACATACCAGGAGCCTGCAGCCAGCGCCAAGATGGACTGCGCAGCCGACACGCTTGCCGGGTTGCTGGCATACAAGAACCTTGACACCCCCCTTGACCTTTCCCGCTTTACACACTTGGTAACTTGGGCGAGAGCAAATGTAGGCACAAGCGACACTCTCCTGCAGGTTGCACTTTCCCCTTACTATAAGTGTGGACAAGCCGAGGTAGTAACGCTCCGACCCAACGCCGCAGGAGACGAAACCAACATTGAAAGGCAAACCCCAGCAAGCGATGAGCACTGGGATAAAGTGGACGATGTAGTGCCAGATGATGCAGCTACCTATCTACACTCTCAAAACCTTAGTGTATGGGAGAGAGACCTTTACGGTATCCCCAGCGGACTAGCCGATGAGCACCCCATATCTCAGGTTAAGGTGAAAATCAGAGCGGCGGGAGTTAGCACCTACGACCACAAGGCAAAGATATGTCTTAAGACTCACGGTGTAGTCTACGAGAGCGCAGAGATAGAGATTGCCGATAACGAAGTATGGACTAACTACGAGGAGACATGGGTTGCCAATCCCAACACAGGGGCAGCATGGACCAAGAATGAGATAGACGCACTCCAAATTGGAGTCAATGAGTACACTGCGAGCAGCGGAAACTCTACCAAGATAACCCAGGTATACTGCGAGGTCACCTATCCAGAGCAGACACCAGAGCTTATTAGCCTACCCGCCCTTATTACTAATGTCTGGAATGAATCTACTGTAGAAGCTAGCCTATCCAACCTCTACGATGTCCTGAGTGTAGGGCTTCAGGCTACCGAAGCACTGTCAGCTTGCATCTTCCACTTAGACAACATCAGAGCAGCGAGGTGGGATTATCGCTGGACAGATGATGAGCTTGACCAGCACATTAACCACGCCGTGAGAGAGTATTCCTACCATGCCCCCGATGAGAAGACCAGCCCTATTGCCACAGTAGACGGCAGTCAGGAGGTGGACATCTCCTCACTTGGTGACATAGTGAAAGTCATGAGGGTAGAGTATCCCTTAGACAACAACCCGCAGACATTCCCGAGGTTCAGTCAGTGGGGAAACACCCTTACCTTAGAGAGCAGCGAAGTCCCCAACGGCAGCAACTGCAAAGTCTACTATGGCGCACTACGCACCCTTACCGCCTTAGCTACTACCATCCCCGAAAGCGACACCCTTATCATTGCCCTTGGGTCCGCAGGCTACGCCATGCGTGCCTATGCCAGCTACTCCCCATCCATGGCAGGAGCAGGCAGCCAAACCCCCGCCTACTACCGTACGCAAGCTGAGACACTCCTTGCCCGCTTCTACGACATCCTCAAAAAGCGTGGACGCATGGGCAAGGTTCGCAACGCCAGCCTCTACGCGCCCCTTTAGGTCTCTAAGCTATTAATTTTAGAATTCTTCCATCATCTCTTATTTATCTCTCACACGTACAATATGCTCATACATTGAGACATTTATTTTATCAACGTCCCTCTCTATATAGATGGGGCAATAAACAGTTTGGCACTTACCTGCAAGGCACCTCACTCTCTTATCATACGGACATTCTCGGCTTACCTCACTTATTTCTATGACCTCCACCCTCCTTTCAATAAAAGGGGCTTCCCGCCTTTCCTAGCCATCGGACGATTCTACCATATTTACACCACGAAATAAACCTTTAGTCTCTTACAATTATCCACATATCCATCACTGTCCACAAAGAAAGAAAGGTAACCGTTCACTTGAACGAGTACTCTACATTGACAGTCGGTGAGATAAACTATTATAATACCCGCAGAAGTAGGTTAATTAAGGAACTGTCAAGATGAGGCACCTTTAGTGATGTCACCTATAGTCAGTTGTATGAGTTATCATGCAATTCCCTTCTGTTATTGCGAGCAATCCGAAGACGCAAAGCTAATCTATTTTCTCCTACCGTGATATTGGCATTGTGTCTTTGTCGGTATGCTCCCTGCAGTGACATAGTGTGGTATCTTTGTAAGGTACTATAATTAACTTTGGTTAAAGGAGAGTGCTAGTTATATGGACAAAGTGTACTCCAGTGTAGAGGAGGCGGTAGCAAATATAGAAGATGGAGCAACAATAGCAATACCGGGGTTTTTTGCTGCCGGTGTTCCCAGAGTTTTGCTCCAGGCGCTAATTAAGAAAGGCACAAAGAATCTTACATTAGCATGTGGGTGTGGACCAATGCTGGGAGCTGCTGAAGAGTTGACTCAGCTTGTAAAGAATAAACAAATTAAGAAGGTGATAGATTCCTATGGGCTTTATCGCTCTGCTACCAAAGGTCTCCAAGATCCTTTTGAACAAGCGGTTAGGGCTAGTGAGATAGAGCTAGAGGTTTATCCAATGGGGACTCTGGCAGAAAAGTATCGAGTAGCTGGAGCTGGAATCCCTGCTTTCTATACTCCAACTGGAGTAGGCTCGGTAGTGGAAGAGCATATTGTTACCAACATTATAGCAAATCGAAAGCCGAAGGAGACAAGGGTATTTGATGGGAAAAAGTATGTCTTGGAATATGCCCTGAAGACAGATTACGCCTTCATTCACGCCTACATGGGGGATAGAGAAGGTAATCTGGTATATAGGAAGACAGCGAGGAACTTTAACCCTGTAATGGCCACGGCAGGCAAGATAACCATTGCTGAGGTTGAGAAGCTGGTGGAATCAGGCAAAATTGAACCAGACTGCGTTCACACCGCCGGGGTATACGTACAGCGTGTGGTAGAGGTACCTCGAGTCAGTTTTGCTATAACTATAGACTAAATTGGTGGAAAAGGAGAGAAAATGCCACAGAAATTTCAAGGGCTACCTCGAGAGATGATTGCCCTACGAGCGAGCAGAGAGATAAAAGATGGTGACTATGTGAACCTGGGGATAGGAATACCCACACTTGTTAGCAACTGGATAGAGGGTAAAGATGTAACACTTCAATCAGAGATAGGTATGACTAAAACGGGACCTTTAGCTTTTGATGACGATGTAGACCAAGACCTCATAAATGCAAGCTGCCAGCCAGTAACGGAGCTTCCCGGAATTGCTTATTTCGACATATTCGACTCCTTTGGCATGATAAGAGGTGGGTATATGGATGTTATCATGATGGGTGCCCTCCAGGTTAATGGTAGAGGTGACTATGCTGGATGGGCAAATCCGGCAGCGAGAGGGATGGATATTGGAAATATCGGAGGCTCTATGGACCTGTGTGCCGGGGCAACCAAGCTCTTCATCACTATGATGCATACTGACCCCGATGGGGGTCCTAAAGTTGTGAACGAGATAACCTTTCCCTACACTACGAAAGGAAAGGTTAATATGATATTCACTGACCTTGCTGTAATTGAGATTACGCCTGAAGGTCCTGTTCTTAAGGAGGTCTTCCCTGGGCTTACCCCTGAAGATATCCAGTCAGTAACTGGGGCCAAGCTTATAATAGCACCCGACCTGAAGGAGATAGAGCTGTAGATTGTCACAGTTAAGTGAAACGACCAAATAATTCTCTTATGTCAGAGGGGGATTCTTTATCTTTTGGCTCAGGATGATGGGGTATTTGAGTTGGTAGGGAGCTATTCTATTATCTTAGTGAACTCAGAGTAAACTATTCCGTTGCTCGCAATGAGTTGTGAGCTTTTGTAGGTAGCCGGCTCCCCTGCCCAGTCTGTTATCCTGCCTCCTGCCTCATTTATCAGCAGGATGCCGCTGGCTGAATCCCAGGGGTAGAGATAGGCATGGAGATAGACATCAAATCTACCACAGGAAACATACGCCAGCCCCAGTGCCGCTGAACCCATAATTCTCAACCCGTGTATCCCTGGCCAGAGGGTTTGCATCATGTCCAGAATCCTCTTCCCTTCCTCAGAATCATATCCTAAATCGCAGCCGATAAAGGAGGACTTTACCTTCGGTCTAACGGATACGGAAATAGGGTAGTGATTCAGGAAAGCCCCATCTCCCTTTTGAGCATGGAATAACTCCTTGCGTATAGGGTCATAGGTGAGCCCCAGTATCACATCTTCTTCGTATGCCAGAGCAATATTTGTGGCAAAGAAGGGCACACCAAATAGATAATTATTGGTGCCATCCAGGGGGTCAATTATCCAGGTGTAGGGTGAATCGGTGTTGATTTGAGGTGATTCCTCAGAAAGGAAGTTATACTCAGGGTACTCCCCCTGAAGAATATCCAGAATTGCCTTTTCTGCTGCAATATCTGCATCAGTAACGACATTAGCCCTACCCGGCTTATAGTTCACCTCCCTTTGACCAGGAAGATGGCTCAAGAGAAGGCTTCCAGCTTGTTTTGCTGCCCAGATAGCTACCTCCAGGGCAGTCTTACCACTTCGGGATAATGGCAACATGGGCAAGATATACTCCTCCCCTGATGTGTTCAAGTTAGCCCCATTCTCATCTTGGCTTCACTCAGAGTTACTTCGGCGATGGCACGAGCGCGGCATGCCCCTTCCTGTAAGACTTCTTCTATGTAGTCTGGTCTGGATTCCAGTTCTCTCCGCCTCTCCCTAAAGGGCTCCAGGTTCGTGTTTATCCCTTTAGCCAGAAGTTTTTTGCAGTCAACACACCCAATTCCTGCAGAACGGCATTCTAAAGCTACCTCAGCTACTCTACCTGCAGTAAAGAATTGATGCAGAGAGTAGATATTGCATAACTCAGGATGACCAGGGTCTCTCCTATACTTACGGCTAGGGTCGGTAAAGGCACTCATGATTCGCTCCACTGTTTCCTCAGGTGAGGAAGCAAGGTCAACCTGATTATTGTAGCTCTTGCTCATCTTCTGAGTTCCATCCAGACCACGGATAAGGGGTACGGTAGTGAGCTTCGCCTGAGGCTCAGGAAAGGTGTAGCCATAGAGGTGATTAAAACGGCGCACGATTTCCCTTGCCAACTCCAGGTGTGGCAGTTGGTCTTCACCCACAGGGACAATTTCCCCCTTGTAGAGTATAATATCCGCAGTCATCAGGATGGGGTATCCTACCAGCCCATAATTCACATTCTCCTTCTGTGAGTGTACCTTCTCCTTAAAAGTAGGCACCCTGAGCAGCCAACTCAGAGGAGTGACCATACTGAGCATTGTATGAAGTTGCATCACCTCAGGAACATGAGATTGTACAAAGAGAATACTCTTCTCAGGGTCAAGCCCGGCAGCCAGCCAGTCGAGCAACATCTCGCGGATATTACCCTTGAGATGAGAAACCTCCTCCGCTCCCTCTAAAGAGGTCAGAGCATGAATATCAACGATACAGTAGATGCATTCATGTTCCCTTTGTAGTTTCACATAATTCTGAATTGCCCCTACATAGTTCCCCAGGTGTTGCCTGCCTGTGGGACGGGCACCAGAGAAGACACGCATCTATTTCCCCTTCTCATGTATAATTGGATTAGGGTGGTTTTCTGTAGGAGTGACCTTCGATATGTCAGGGACTAAAGATTTCTCTTGGTAGAAAGCATATGCCTCTGATGGTCTAGCACGGAGGTTAGACTGTATGAAGCAGAAGGGGTCCTCTGCCAGATAGTTGCCTGTGTGAGCGTATGCCCTTCCTCTACAGCCCCCACACATCTCAGTATAGAGACACTCCCCACACCTGCCCTCCAGGTTCTTTCTGTCCCTGAGGGTTTGGAATAGCTCTGATTCCCTCCAGATAGTTTCCAAAGGGATATGGCGCACATTCCCGGCGCTTACGGGAATAAAGGGACATGCCCAGACATCCCCATTGGGTTTGATGTAGCATAGTCCTCTACCTGCCACACAACCCTTGAAGAATCTCGAGGCAATGCCTACTCTAGGAGTTCTGCCATCCTGACCTGTGAGATAAGCCCAGTACTGCGGGGCACAGGTTGGCTCGATAATAGGGTAGCAGTTTCGCTGTCTTTCTGCCACACTCTTCATCAGCTCAGCATACTCTTTGGGGAGAATCTCCAGATTTTCCTCTGCTCCTCGCCCCTGGGGGATCAGGTTGTATAAAAGGACAATCTCAGCATCCAACTGGTGGGCAAGGTCAAGGATTTGAGGAATCTCATGGTAGTTATGCCTCATGACAGTAACATTAATTTGCAACAGCATACCTGCTTCCTTGGTAGCATGGATGCCTTGCATGGTACGGTCAAAGCATCCATCAACCCCTCGGATGTAGTCATGCAGGGATGGAGTAGCAGCATCGAGCCCGATAGCTACATCACACACCCCTGCCTTCTTCAACCGTCTGGCAAGCTCTGGAGTAATCAGTGTTCCGTTGGTAGCAATGGCAATTTCCAGACCAAGAGCAGAGGCATATTCAATAAGCTCTATAATGTCTTTTCTTACCAGTGGTTCTCCTCCTGTGAGAACCAGCATACGGAATTCTTTGACTGCGGCTATCTGGTCCAGCAGCATTTTACCTTCTTCAGTGGTTAGCTCCTCTGCTGATGGTTTACCTCCACTAGCATGGCAGTGGCGGCAGTGGAGGTTGCAGGCAGTGGTGACCTCCCATACTGGGTGAATGGGGAATCCGATACAACCCATTCCTATGGCACCGGCTGCAGTAGGTAGTGTTTTGCGACCTTTGAGTAGCCAGTGGGGCAACTTACTCCAGCGAACGAGATAGGCGAAGTACAGGGCTGCGAGTGCCTGTTTCATTACCAGTGTTGGTGGGTTGTAGAAGGATTTAGTTACCTTTTTAGGTCGCATGCTAGTCAAAAACCCAGTCCCCCACGACAAGCTCACTGCTATTATACACTAAACACCAAAACTTCTCTTCTATCAGTCTCTTCCAATACTTTTAGTGCTCCTGGAAACTTTAGAATAGTATAGTCTCTTCTTATGATTAGCTATTGTAGCGCCGAGGTTTATCCGGTTATCGTAGCGCCGAGGTTTATCCTCGGCAGGGGTGGGGGACAAGCCCCCACGCTACAATGAAAATTCTAACTGGCTCACGGGGGGGGGTGTTTTCATCCCCAGCAAAGAATGAGCAAGGTTAGG